>CAZQEN010000235.1:0-12277 GCA_964591605.1 uncultured Planctomycetales bacterium | reverse complement strand
TTGGCGTCAGGTAGCCGTCGCACGTCAATCGTCCAGCAAACACGACCTTGATCTGGATGTAGCGGCCTTTCGCGTGATAGAACGGCACGTTGTTCTGGATCGGCCGCCACGGGAGTTCGTCCAGATCGTTCACCACGTCCGACGCTCGCACGAGTGCGCGCAAACTTGTGTAGCCCGGCTCCGGGTCGGCGGGGCAGTCCTGTTCGCCCAGTGCGTTCCAGGACACCGTGCCCCATTCGGCCCCATTCATCTCGCCGTCGTGCGTCACCGTCCAGGTGCCGTGCAACGCGGCCATGCGACTGCCGTAGCCGCTGAAGTCGGGGTAGGTGTAAGGTTCAGCGCCAAGTTCGAGGTCGATCCCGTCGGGGAATCTTGCGTCGATTTTCCCGATCCGATGACCGTAAACAGGATCTGGAGTCTGATCTGCCGGGTCCGGGTCGATCACCCACACCCTATCATCATACCGATCCGTTACCCAGATCTTCCCATCGCTGGAGACTGATACTCCCGTCAGTTGACGGCCCAGGAAGCTCGGAAGAGCGATCGCGCCGACGCGATAATACTGCACGTGATCGGGATCATTCGGGTCGCGTATTGTGCTATCGGGCTTGGGCGCCAGGTGTGTGATTTCGTGTGCGGTGGTGCCTCCGCCAATCCAGACATGACTTTCGCAGCGGACGACCTGCGTCTGCGGGTCCGTAACGAGCTGCGCCTTGACCGCAATGCCTTTGCCGCTGTACGCAAAACAGTGCGGCACATCCTGGCTGGTCTGCGTATCCTGAAGCACCACCGGTAGCCCCGTCAGGCGATCGAGCTCGCATACCTGACTGAGACCATCGGTTGCCCAGACATTCCCGGTGATTGGGTCGAGCGCCAGCCCGTACCTGCCGTTGGTCACGCATGCCTCGCGATCGGGCACGAGCGGGTCGAAGCGCATCAACGAGCCCCCGGATTGGGACGACCAGAGTATCCCATCGAAGTCCACCAGCGCGCCGTAGCCGCCGCATCCTTTGCTGAACCACGAGCCGATATAATTGGCGATGCCAGGGACTTCTGACGTGAAGGCGCCACTGAGCTTCTGGAATCGCGTGTTGGTATAACCTCCAGTCCACACATCAGAATGAGCATCGACTGCAACCGATCCACCCATTTCGCTGTTGTAGCCGGGAATCCGTGTGTAGCTGAAGATCAGTTCATCCTCGGCCAGCGAGACGCCACCGTTGTCGTTCCCGCCTGTTTTCGCCTCATCCCAGCCGAGCGTGAGGCCAAGGCCATTGGACGTTCTGATTCTGTCGTCATCATCGCGATCGAGAAGCTTCCAGTTCCCCACACTACAGTAGTCAAAGGGGGGCAGGAGGTATTCGCCGTCAGGGGTGCCGCCAATCAGGAGGGCGATGCGCGTCACAGAGCCCGTCTCGCTACCAGATTCGGTCTGACGTGTAACCACCCATGTATTTCCATAGTGGTCAATAGCCAGTCTTGAAGGCCTTCGACTTCTTCCGGCCGGGGCAGAGTAGTATTGCCCGACGATGGCTGTACTGGGGCCGGTGGCGTTAACGTCGATTCGGATGACTGTTCCGCGCTGGAGACATGCCACAGAGACATACGGAAAGAGTCCTGGACCTGTACTGTAGGGTGGGCTCTGGTAAACAAGTGGTGGCGCAACCAGTTCGAGCGTCCCAGGCGTGTCACTTGGGTTCTTGAGCCGAAACCGGAGGCCGTTCATGTCCTCGAAATCCTCCGTTGTTGTCCAAGTCCGCTCCGCCGGGCATCCAGGGACGGCCAAGGCGCGCGGAAGGTCCGAAAACAGACAGCAGATTCCGACAGCAACGCTGGTGAGTCGGTGCAGCATGTCAGATTCCCTTCAACAGGTGAAAGCCAAAGCAAGCGATCGGGAACAAGACAAAACGATTCAGCAGAGGCGCCGTTTGCCGCTGACGACAAGACTTGCCAGAGCGAGCATGAGTGCCGCGATGGGCTCAGGTACGAAGTGCATGGAGTCGAGGTCACCAATGATCGATAAGCGTTGATCCGTGGATCCGCCCGGTGCTGCGAAGCTGACCGAGAATCCTTTCGACCCGAAAAGGTCAAGGTTATAGGGTGTCGTCGGGAGGTTTATCGTCTGCACAGCATCCCCCCCCGATAATCGAACGTATACGCTGTGAATCACCGGTAGTAGGTCCGGGTGATCCCAGTCGATGCCTGAGTTCACATTAAAGAAACCAGGGGTCGAAATCTCGATGAACGGTACACCGCTCGTGAACGGGAACCCGCCTACGGTCAAGGAACTTGCGATTCCGTCATACCATGCGGAAGTGGGATGTTGATCTGGACGAACATTCGGCGTCTCGGTGTCGAATGAGAACGTGTAGATGAACCGCTGCCCCGGCTTGACGAAGTCAAGCACCCCGACAGGGTCGTGCACACTCGTCACGTCCCCCTCAAATCCGAAGGTCAGAATGGCGCCTTGCGAACGCGACGTGATCCCCCAGGCAATCGCGCCTGCCATGCAGCAGATCATGCCAATTCTCATGATATGTCCTCCACACATGCGATGCGTGCCCATTCGGGGAGCACGAGCCCAGTACGGGAACAGGGAAGAATGATTCAACTCCGTTCACGGTGCCCCTTCCGTTGCGCGGGCGCAGCATGTCGACGATCTCTGGAGTCGGCGGCAGGAGAAAGGGAGGGTGGGGCCCCGCTTCTGCTTCCACTTTAGATCAGACAAGGGCGGAAGTTCAAGCCAATTCCGCCCGTCGGTATATCAGTGTCACAAACCGCCCAATCGCGCCAAGAAAATGTGAAAAAAGCGCACTTTTTTTTCGCGATCCGGGTGGGGACGGCCGCTATCGCCGATTTTACCGTCCTGACAGCGGGCAGGGAGCCGGAAAACCCGGACGACTTCGATGGTTCGAGCCGACGCGCCTCTTTCGGCCCCTCGCCTTCGTGGATTCCGCCTGCCCGGCGCGGCTCGCGGGGTCCCCGCGTCGTGCGGGACCCGGTCATCGCCGGCTCGACCGAGCGCATCCTGTTTGCTGCGATGAGCTTGCGCGCACCAGGCCGGGAGGGACAGTGGAAAGACGCAAACGCGACCCCGTCTCTCTCCCCCCGCCGGACTCATGGTGCTCGGACGGCCATCCTGCCGTCGCATCGATGTTGTTACTGGTAGTGTACCCCAAAGTGGAGTGCCGGTCAAGCCCTCTGCGTGTCCTTTTCCACGAATTCCGTCAAGTTGGGCTTTAGACCCCCAATCCAGTGCCACGCGTCCTGACCATCCGTCCGCCCGCATCGCCCATCACTCAAGCCCCACGCGACAGACGCCGGCTTCTCTGCGGTGGTTTTCCGCCCAGCCCTGCAGCACGCCCAAGCCGGACGATCCATCGCCTCCACTGACAGGCAGAGCATCCATTCAGAACCCCGAACGTCAGTGACCCTTGACACGCCAGGCGGCTTCGCCGCTCTTGAACGCGAATGCGTTCCTGGTGCGTCAAGGCTCGCTCCCCCTCCTGTTTCGTGTTTGCGCACTGTCGCGCTGTCGCGATCCTCCGTTTCGGCCGCGGCCCGGGCCCACTCTGCGACCTCTGCACTGCAAACGCGCAACTCCTTGTTTCCCTGACAAAGTTTTTGAAACCGCCGATGCACGCAGATGGATGCTGATGGAATGTGAGCCCAGTCTTCACCGGCGGACGTACCCGATCATCGGCGCGGCGATGAAGGTGCCTCGGGTGCCGGGCTGCGGCTTCCTGGAGGTCGTTGATCGGGCAGCACTCGCCTCGAATCTGCGCAATCTGTGAAATCTGCGGACAATGATTTGGATCCACAGATTGCGCAGATTTCGCAGATGTCGTCGCCTGCCTTCTGTCCCCTGTACTCGAAGCGCGCAACTTCTTGTTCTCCTGACAAGAGATTGCCCGCGGCCGTCCTCATCTCAAATCTCAATTCTCAGATCTCAAATCCTCTGCACTGCAAAAGGGTTGCGTTTCGATGCGTCTCCGCGTCAGCTTCTCTTGTTCGGTAGCGGGCGATAGCCCGCGCTGCGTCTCTGCGGTTCCATCCATCCCCGCTCCACGGCCCGCCCCCCGCACGGAGCACGCGACGTGTTTCATTCACAAAGGGACACCCCCTGCATCCCCGTGGAGGCCGCCCCCATGGCCGCCATCATTTCGACTTTCGACTTTCGACTTTCCGCCCATCGGCACCCGCCGATTCGCGCCGGATTGGCTCTCCGCGGCGGATCGCGTATCCTCGCAGCGGCCACTGCGAGTTCAGAATCGGAGGACACGATGTTCGGCTTTGCGCGCAGCGCCGTGCTGATCGGACTGGTCGGCCTGACGACCCTATCGCCTGCCAGAGGGCAGACCACCACCGCCCCCACTCCCACTGCCCCCTCTTCACCCTCGACCGCGCCCGTCGCCGGATCCGCTCCCGCCGCACCCGCCACCGCACCGGCCGTCCCCGCCACCCTGCCGGCCGGCATCCTCCCGCCCGGCATCCTCCCGCCCGGCTCCGCCCAGGCCGAGCTGCGCGCCTACCTGCTCTCCCGCGTGCCCCCCTTCCAGCTCCCCGCCGATTCGGCCCAGTGGGAAAAGAAAAGCCAGGAGCTGCGGACCCGCACCCTGGACGAGGTGATCTTCCGCGGCGTCCCCCAGCCGTGGCGGGCCGAGCCCACCACTGTTCAGTGGCAGGCGGACCTGCCCGGCAAGGGCTACCGCATCCGCAAGCTCCGCTACCAGGTGGTCCCCGGCCTGTGGGTCGGCGGGCTCCTCTATGAACCCGACAACCTGTCCGCCAGAGTACCCGCCATTCTCAACATCAACGGCCACGAGCCCACCGGCCTCTTCACCGATTACGTCCAGGCCCGTTCCATCAACCTCGCCAAACGAGGGATGCTCGTCCTGGCCCTCGAATGGATCGGCATGGGCCAGCTCAAGGGGCCGGGCTACCAGCACAACAACCAGGCCTGGCTCGACCTGTGCGGCGTGGCCGGCGTCAGCGTGATGTATCTCGAGTTGCAGCGCGGCATCGACGTCCTCCTCCAGCACCCCAACGCCGATCCCGAGCGCGTCGCCGTCACCGGCATGTCGGGCGGCGGCTGGCAGACCATCATCATCAGCAGCCTCGACCCCCGCGTGAAACTCTGCGCGCCCAACGCCGGCTACACCTCCGTCGCCACCCGCATCGAGAGCCCCCCCGACATGGGCGACTACGAGCAATGCCCGCCCGACCTGTCCGCCGTCGCCGACTACACCTGGCTGACCGCCATGCTCGCCCCCCGCCCCGCCCTGCTCATCTACAACGACAAGGACCAGTGCTGCTTCCGCGCCGATCGGTCGAAACCCGCGGTCTACGACCCGATCGTCCCCGCCTACGCGATGTACGGCCACCCCGAGCGCTTCGCCCTGCACATCAACTCTGACCCCGGCACGCATAACTACCTCAAGGACAACCGCCAGGCCTTCTACCGGTTCGTACATCAGCACCTGGCCCCCGACGCCTCCTGGAGCGACGAGGACATCCTCGTCGACGACGAGGTGCGTCCGCAGGCGGAGCTGGAGATCGAGTATCCGGTCGATAACGCCGACTTCCATGCGCTGGCCCGCCGGCTCATGAAGGATCTGCCCAATTCGCCCCCCGGCACCAACCTGCGCGAAGAGCTCAAGCGACTCCTGCGCCTCGGCGAGAAAAAGCCCCCCGCCCAGACTCAGCCGGCCGCCCTCGCGACGCAGCCGGCCGCCTTCGCCGCCCGGCAGGAAGCCTTCACGCTCAAGGTCGCCGGCCGCTGGACCCTGCCCGTGATACTCCTCTCACCGGAAAATCCCTCCAAAGGTGTTGACATCCTCCTCGCCGACGCCGGCCGCGGGAAACTCGACCCCGCTCCCCTCAGGGCCTCACTGGAGTCCGGCCGCCGCGTGATGCTGGTGGATCTCCTGTTCCTCGGCGAGTGCGGCCAGTTCGACATCCACCCCTACCTCTGGTCCAACCTGCTCAACACGCTCGGCGACCGTCCGCTGGGCCTGCAGGCAGAGCAGCTCTCCGCCGTCGTTGACTGGGCCCGCGGGAATCTCCCAAACAACTCGATCCGCCTCGTCGCCCACGGCCGCATGGCCTCGATGGCCGCCCTCATGTTCGCCGCCCTCGAACCCGGCCGCACCGAATCGCTCACCACGCACGGCCTGGAGCGCAGCCTCAAGGCCCTGCTCGACGCCGCGGTCAGGTATGAGGACGCCCCGCCCGTCTTCTGCACCGGTCTGCTGCGGTACGCAGACATCCCCGACCTGATCCGCCTGGCCCACGCCACGCGGGTGGAGCTCAAGCCATGACCGCGGCGGGTGGAGCGTGCGGAGGAGGACGCCGATGTGCCCGACCAACCCGAGACGACCAACCGTCAGACCCCGCAATCAGACGGCAGCGTCTCAACCAGCAGAGAGTGGACGACGTGTGCGCCAACCCAGCCCGCAGAATGCTCCGAATCCTGGGCTCCTGGATGAGTTGGGAAGCCGGCGTGCGGTGCGATGGTTCGCGCGTGAGACAGATGGAGATGGAATCCGCACTTGTCTCCGGCACTGCACCCGGTAGGATATCGGAGACAGGGTTTCACCCCCACGGGACGAAACTCGCCCGCTGCAGCTGGCAGCGTCGCACGTCGTCTGGGTCCGGCATCGAGGCGCGAACCGCCGAACCCGTCAATGGGAATCAGCTTCAAGGAGCAAAGTAGCATGGTCCCTCTCACGAACAGATTGATCGCGGAATTCATCGGCACGTTCTTTCTGGTCCTGACCGTCGGGCTCACCGTGATTGGCGGCGGAAGCGGCGTCATCCCCCCGCTGGCCATCGGTTCAGCTCTGATGATCATGGTTTACGCGACCGGACATACCTCCGGCGGCCACCTCAATCCGGCGGTGACCCTCGGCGTGATGCTCCGGGGGCGCCTCGCCAAGACTGATGCCGTCCCCTATATGGTCGCACAAGTCGTGGGCGCGGCGGTGGCGGCGCTGATCGTCAAGTACCTCAAGGCGGACGTCGAGGTCAAGGCCGGCACTCTCGTGACGGCCCACGCCCTCATCGTCGAGTTCCTCTTTACCTTCGCCCTGGTGTTCGTGGTGCTCAACTCGGCCACATCGAAGGACACGCAGGGCAACTCGTTCTACGGGCTGGCGATCGGCTTTACCGTTCTGGCCGGCGCCTTTGCCGCCGGCTCGATCTCGGGCGCGGCCTTCAACCCCGCGGTGGCGGTGGGCGTGTCGGTCATGGGCCTGTCCGCCTGGCCGAGCCTTTGGATCTTTTTGCTGGCAGATTTCGCCGGCGGGATCGTCGCCGCCACTGCCTTCAAGGTGTTGAACCCGGCCGACAAGTGAGCCCCGGCCGCCCGCGCCGCTCATGGTGACGGATTCACCGCAAACGCCCTTTCGATCCGCCGTGCCCGACAGCGCGCTGCGCGTCAGCCGCCGCATCGGGACGGTGCAGGCGACTGCGCTGCACATGCTCAGACTGGTCGCCGCCGGCCCGTTCACCGCCATCGGGCTCCTGATGGCCGCCGTGGGCGGACCGCTGGCCCTGCCTGCGACACGCGGGCTGGCGGCGGACGCGCCGACCACGCAGCCCGCCGCCTGGACGGTCGTCGGACACATCCCGCGCGACGCGCTGATCATCCAGAGCCACCGCGGAGCGGGCGAACTGGCCCCTGAGAACACTCTGGAGGCATTCACACTCGGCTGGAAGCTCGGCACCATCCCGGAGGCCGACATCCGCACCACCCGCGACGGCGTGATCGTCGCCTTCCACGATGCCGCCTTCAACCGGGTCGTGCGGAACCTGCCGGCCGGCCTCAAGGACAAGGGCGTCAAGGATGTGAGCTGGAGCGAGCTGAGCACCCTCGATGTCGGTGCCTGGAAGGGCCAGGAGTTCGAGGGCCGGCGCGTCTCGCGGATCGGCGACGTCTTCGCGCTCATGACCGGTCAGCCCGGTCGCCGGCTGTATCTGGACATCAAGGAGGTCGACCTGGGCCGGCTCGCCGGCGAAGTCCGGGACCACCGCGTCGTGCGGCAGGTCATTCTCGCCTCCACGCGGTACGAGATCATCCGCGAGTGGAAGCGGCTCGTGCCCGAGTCGCAGACGCTGCTGTGGATGGGCGGCACCGAGAGCGCGCTGCGGAGGCGCCTGGCCGATCTGGCCCGAACCGACTTCGCCGACGTGACGCAGCTCCAGATCCATGTCCACCTCAAGGACCCGACCCGGCCGGTGGAGCGGACCGGCCGCGACCCGTTCAAGCTCTCCGACGCGTTCCTGGTCGAAGCGGGCACGCAGCTCCGGACCCGCGGCATCCTGTACCAGACGCTGCCCTGGGGAGCCGCGACACGCGACACCTACTGGAAGTTGCTGGATCTTGGAGTTATGTCCTTCGCGACCGACCATCCGCAGGTCACGCTCGACGCGGTCCGCGCCTACTACGAATCCGGAGGGCGGAAATGACCAGCCGCGGCGCAGCCGAGACCGACGACCTGCTCCAAAGCGCCCTGCGCAGCGCGGACGACACGCGGGCGCTGGCCCTCCGCCCCGGCGCTCTGGCCGACACCGCCGGCGTCTTCCGGTCCCAGTTCGGCCGGCGCCCGGCGCTGGTGGTTGCCGATGTCAACACGCTGGCGGTGGCGGGAAAGGCCACGATCGATGCCCTGCGCCGGTCGGGCCTGAGCGCGGGCGAACCGTTCGTGTTCGAAGAGGCCGATCTTCACGCGGAGTACCCCCACGTCGAGCGCCTCGACGGGGCGCTGGCGACGACGGATGCGATCCCGGTGGCGGTGGGCTCGGGCACGATCAACGATCTGACCAAGCTGGCCGCGCATCACAACGGCCGGCCCTACATGTCGGTCGCGACGGCCGCATCGATGGACGGATACACCGCGTTCGGCGCCTCGATCACGCATCGCGGCTCGAAGCAGACCTTCGACTGTCCGGCGCCGCGGGCGGTGGTGGCCGACACGCAGGTGCTGGCCGCTGCCCCGCCGGAGATGAACGCCGCGGGCTACGCCGACCTGCTGGCCAAGGTCACGGCGGGCGCCGACTGGATGCTTGCCGACGCGATGGGCTTCGAGCCGATCGATCCGGCGGCGTGGGAGATGGTGCAGCGCCCGCTCCGCGAGTGGCTGAGCGATCCGACAGGAGTACGGCGCGGGGATCCGGCCGCCGTCACGCGCCTGACCACCGGCCTGCTGGTGGCCGGCTTCGCCATGCAGCGGACCAGGATGTCGCGGCCGGCGTCGGGGGCGGAGCACCAGTTCAGCCACCTGTGGGACATGGAGCATCACACGCACCAGGGGCGCGCGCCCTCGCACGGGTTCAAGGTGGGGATCGGCACGCTGTCGGTCGCGCGGCTGTATGAGCAACTGCTGGCCATGCCGCTCGATGCGCTCGACGTCGAGGCGCTCGTTGCGGCGTGCGAGGAGCCGGCCGTACTGGAACATAGACTCCACAGCCTCTTTGATCTTCCAGAGCTCGTCGAGCTGGCCGTCACGGAGACGCGGCTCAAGCAGCCGCCCCGCGGGCAGCTCCGCGAGCACCTGGTGCGGGTGCGGGCGTGCTGGCCGGAGCTGAGCGGCCGTCTGCGCGGGCAGCTCGGAAGCGCGGAGGGGCTGCGGCAGATGCTCTCGGCCGTCGGGGCGCCCACCGAGCCCGAGCAGATCGGCATCTCCGGGGAGCGCCTTCGCCGCAGCTTCCGCAAAGCCTGTCACACTCGGCGGCGATACACCGTCCTGGACCTCGCGGAGCGGACCGGCCTGCTGGACCGGGCGCTGGACGGCATGTTCCCGCCCGCAGGGGTCCGGCCCGGGGACGGGCGATGAGCGGGGCCGGTCCTGGGCCACCTATAGACTCTAAATACCATTTATTGAGGCTCTTTGCCCCCGACCCACCCGCCGCCCGGACGATCACCGACCCGCAGCAGATCCGGGCGGCCTACCGCCATCACCGCCCGCGCATCCTGCTGTGGACGATCATCGGCTACGCCGCGTTCTACCTGGTCCGCAAGAACCTCTCGGTGGCCATGCCGGTGATGGAGCAGCACCTGGGCATCAATAAGCAGGGGCTCGGCCTGTTCCTCACGCTGCACGGCGTGCTGTACGGGGTGAGCAAGTTTGCCAACGGCATCCTCGGCGATCGTGCGAACGCCCGCACCTTCATGGCCTTCGGGCTGATGATCTGTGCGGTGCTCAACGTCTGCTTCGGGCTCAGCGCGGCCGCGGTGTTTCTGGGGGTGTTCTGGATGCTCAACGGCTGGTTCCAGGGAATGGGCTTTCCCCCCTGTGCCCGGCTGCTGACGCACTGGTTCGCGCCACAGGAGCTCGCGACGCGGATGTCGCTGTGGAACACGTCGCATTCGATCGGGGCGGGGCTGGCCGTCGTGCTCTGCGGCTACCTGGTCCAGCACTCTGGAGACTGGCGGCTGTGCTTCCTGATTCCGGCCGGGATCGCGATCGTGGTCGCGGGCGGGCTGCTCGCGGGCCTGCGCGACACCCCCGCCTCCGTTGGCCTCCCGCCGGTGGAGGGGACGAGCCCGGCCGGGGACGGCTCGATCCGGCCGGAGCCCTCGCCCGAGGAGTTCCGCCGCATCCTGCGCGAGCGGGTGTTCGCGAGCGGCACCATCTGGATCATCGCCCTGTCCAACTTCTTCGTCTACACGATCCGCTACGCCGTGCTCGACTGGGGTCCGACCCTGCTCAAGGAGAGCAAGGGTCTGACGCTCGCGCACGCGGGCTGGGTGGTGGCGGGTTTCGAACTCGCCGGGGTGGCCGGCATGCTGGCCGCGGGATGGCTGACCGACCGCGTCTTCGGCGGACGCGGCGCGCGGACCTGCCTGCTGTGCATGATCCTCTGCGGCGTGTCGCTGCTGCTGTTCTGGCGGGTGCCGGCCGGGTCGATGTGGCTGAGCATGCTGCTGCTGGGGGCCGTCGGCTTCTTCATCTACGGGCCGCAGGCGCTGGTGGGCATCACGGCGGCCAACCTGGCCACGAATCGGGCGGCGGCCACGGCGGTCGGGCTCACCAGCCTCTTCGGCTATGCCAGCACCGTCCTCTCGGGCTGGGGCCTGGGCACGCTTGTCGAGCACTACGGGTGGGATCATGGGTACATCGCCCTCGTCGGAGTCGCCGCCGCCGGGACCCTCCTGTTCGCCCTCGCCTGGCCGGCCCGCCCCCACGGGTATGACCTGAGTGAGCCGGCGTAACGGACCGCATCTGACTTGAACATGGAGGCTGGGTCTGTGCCCCTTCTCATCATCGCGACCCTACGCATCCCGATGTCCATCGGGATAGATGGGCCAGCACGGCACCCCGGGGCCGACGCGAGGGTATCGGGCGCTCGAAAAGCGGATTTTCCCTGGTTTGGGGTTGACTCTCCCGTCAGGGGAGACCGTAGGATGGTGGGCACGCGGCGCATGAGCTTCGCACCATGTTCACGATCGGCGAGTTCTCGAAGATCACCGGCCTGACGATCAAGAGTCTCCGCTTCTATCACGAAGAGGGCATCCTCTCCCCCTCCTTCGTCGATCCGCACAGCGGGTATCGCTATTACGACGAGGGGCAGATCGAAATCGCCCGCGCCATTGCCCATCTGCGCCGCCTGGAGTTTCCCCTGAGCGAAATCAGGGAGATCCTCCGCTGCCGCGACCGCGAAGAAGACCTGCTGGCGGCCATCGAGCGGCACCGGGCCGATATCGAGCAGAAGGCGCGCCACTTCCGACAGGTGGCGCGATCGCTGGAAACGTTCCTCTCGCAGGAAAGGCAGGTTCACACCATGTTGCAGGAATCCTTCCAGGTGCAGGAAAAGACGCTCGAACCGCAGCTCATCGCCGGGATCCGCATGCGCGGCTGTTACGGCGACTGCGGGCGGGGATTCGGCCGGCTGGGCCGGTCCTTCGGCCGGGTCATCTCCGGCAAGCCGTTTCTGCTGCATTACGACACGGAGTACAGGGAGAAGGACGCCGATTTCGAGGCGTGCTTCCCGATCCGGCAGGCGCGGACGGCCGAGGGGGTCAGCGTGCGCGAGCTGCCCGGCGGCCGGTGCGTCTCGCTCCTGCACAAGGGCCCGTATGAGGAGCTGGGCCACTCCTACGCCGAGATCCTCACCTACATCAAAACGAAGGGCTACCAGGTGCTCATGCCCACCCGCGAGGTCTACCACAAGGGCCCCGGCATGATCTTCAAGGGCAACCCGAAGCACTATCTGACCGAGATCCAGATGCTGATCGAACCTGCGGCCGGGTGAAGCACCGCGGTGCGGAGGGGAC
>CAZQEN010000234.1:0-12302 GCA_964591605.1 uncultured Planctomycetales bacterium | reverse complement strand
CGATCTTGGCGGCGGTCTGCCGGGATCTGGGCGACTGTTTCGTCGCCGCCGCGGATTTCTTCTCGCCCGCGGCGGACTTACTGGCACTGGCTGCCTTCTTGGCCACAGGTTTTCCTCCTTGCCTGCGCGGTTCTGGCCTGCGCTTGCGTTCGAAACTACCCGAACAGTTCCTGGAGCAGTTGTTCCCGGCTCATGCCCGCATGCTGAGCCACCAACCTGAGAATGCTGCTCAGAGTGCCGACCTTCAGCGGATCGTGTGCCGGGACGGTCACATGGTGCTCACCGCGGTGCTGGGTGGTGAGACGCATATGACTGCCGGTCTGGTGAGTGATCCGATAGCCGAGCCTCGATAACGCCCGGGCCAGCTCGTCGCCGGAGATGTCCCGCGGCATTCTCACGCGGCGATCACCTCGTCATGCACCAGGTGCAGACGGATCATCTTGGGCCGTGTCGCCTCATCGGGAAAGTGACATCGAACGGCATCCCGAACCATCTCCCGGAGCTGCTCCAGATTGTCACCCTGCGTGACGATGGCCTCACCCAGCGCCCGTGCGGTGTAACCCCCGTCCGGATCCTCTTCGATGACAAAGACGATTTCCGTCACCGGTCACCTCACCAACGCGTCGCGGCACGCCTTCGGTGCGTGCTCGTCGATCTCCCGTCAACTCTCCCGGATCCCCTTGCCAGGCGGAAGCAGCGTCGCCCTGACCCAGTCGCGGAATTCGCGCAGGACGCTGGTCTCATCTTGAGTCGAATAGAGCTTCAGGAACCGATCGAGCTCGGCGAGCTGAAACGACGGAAACGCAGGGCTGGTCAAGGTCGGCTCATACTGGCCATTTGATCCGAGCCGCAGGCCCTGCAGATGCTTCTTGCGGTCAAACCGCCAGACCTCAGGGACGCCCATCGCCGCATAGATCCGCTCGCGCTTGATCGCGCGGTAGCTGATGTCGATTTCAACCACCAGGTCCGGAGGCGGATCGGATGTGAGGTCGAACTCCTCCTTTCCGCGCATTTGCAGCTCATGATGGACGTAGTAGGACTCGTCGGGTTCGAGCCCTTTTTCGAGCTCCTTGCGTTTGCACGTGATCGACCCCGCCGAGAGAATCGGAATCCCCAGCTCGAACGACAGCATTTCGATCAAGCGGCCGATCCGCTTCTTCCAGTTCTCGTGCGGCAGCGAAAGCGTCGTGATTTCCAGGTTCCCGTCGTCATAGGTGAGCCGGGTATTCCTTTCGCCGATCGCCTCCAGCAGCGTCTCATAGACGTGCCAGCCGACATCGTAGAGAACGATGCGCTCCGGGGCGGCTTCCCGCTCCGGAGGCGCCTCAACGGGACCAGAGGTTACAGCCGTTGCCATGATTCGCACCTCGAACTGCCCATTGTAGCGGCCCGAAAGCTGCTTTTCAGGCGCCGCCGCTGAGGGTAAACGGCTGCTCCGGCGGCGCGTCGCGGTTGATCACGACGACGTTCTCGCCGAATTCCTCCTCAGCGGCCGTCTTCTGGCGGATCACCCGGCCATGGTCGTCGAGGACCTGGTCGGCCCGGGCGGTGACTTTCTGGGCGATGGCCTGCAGGTTTTCGGCGAGGGCTTTCTGGTTGATCTTCGGCTTGATGGTCGCGCAGGCGTTGACCACTTCCTGGATGTATTTCTCGAAGACGTTGCGGCGCTCGCCCTCGTATTTCATGCGGCGGCGCTTGTTCAGGTAGGTTGAGAGCTTCCGCCCGCATTCCTGCACGCCGAGCTTGATCTCCTGGCGGATCTCGTCGTAATCGGCGATCGCATCCTTCGATTCAGAGGTAAAAGGCACCCACACGCTGGCCATGTGGATCATGACCACCATCGGCGCCTGCGGCAGGGCGCCGCTGCTCTGCGACAGCCCGTAACGCCGCCAGTCGAGCTCGAGCACGGTCTTGAAAATGCAGCAGGCCGACTGCTGGTAGAGCAGCGGAACCCGGTTGGCGAAACGGATGACGCGGGCCTGCGGCACGTTGCGCGCGGGTTCGACGATCCTGCCCCGCTTGACCACCGCCTCGACCTTCTGCTCGTCCTCTTCCGCCTTCGGGTCGGGCCCCAGGTCCCCGCCGTAGGCGAGGCCGACTTCGATCTGGAACGGATTGCCGCGATAGACCGCCGGCGGGCGCGTGGTGGCGGTGAAAAACTCGGCCTTCACGCCCTTGAGCAGGCCGGTGAGAATCTGCTCGGCCCCGATCGGCGCCAGGCAGTTCGTCGGCGGGGCCATCAGCTTGGTTTCTTTGATCGCCTCATGCAGTTTCTCGGCTTCCTGGCGGGCGATCCGCTTGGGGTGTGACCGCGGGTTGAGCCTGGCCTTGTGGCAGATGTCATCTGCCATCTTGGGTCCGACGCGGCAGAACTCGGTCTGCAGAAAACCCGTCAACCAGTGCGACTTGGTCTCCTGCAGCAGCTTGATCAGGTTTCCGAGTTCGACCCCGTGCGGATGCGGCTTGATCGCCTCCGTCTGCTCGGGCATCACCTCCGTCCCGCGCGGATAGTCGTACACCTTCCCGTCCGGGGCGCGATAGATGAACCGCGCGTGCGGATTGGCGATGGCCGTCTGCTCCATGTATTCGTCGACCGACTGCCGCCCCTTCTGGTACTGAGCAACCAGCTCAATCTCGACGGTGGTGCCGTGCGGCCAGTCGACCTCGACCTCCTCATCCTTGACGATGTTCGGATCGTTCTTCTTCGTGTCGATCTGGATTTCGTAATAGTGCGCCGGCTTCTTGGGTGAAATCCGCGACGTGATCTTGATGCTCTTACCCGTCGTCAGCAGCCCGTACATCCCCGCCGCGCTGATGCCGATGCCCTGCTGACCGCGCGACATCTTGAGCCGGTGGAACTTCGAGCCGTACAGCAGCTTGCCGAACACGTTGGGGATCTGCTGCTTGACGATGCCCGGCCCATTGTCCCTGACGATGACGCGGAATCGCTCCTCCGCCACCTCGATGAGCGTCACCTCGATCTCGGGCAGGTGCCCCGCTTCCTCGGCCGCGTCGAGCGAATTGTCCACCGCCTCCTTGACCGTCATCAGCAGCGCTTTGCGCTTGTTGTCGAAACCCAGCAGGTGCCGGTTCTTGGCGAAGAACTCGGAGACGCTGATCTCCTTCTGCATCTTGGCCATCGACTCGGCCGTCGCCCGCTGGCCAGAGCGCCTGCCCGGGCGGGGCGAGCCATTCGACCTGGCCGCCGCTTCGCGCGAGGCCGGCTCATCCGGCTGGGCCAGGCGAACCGGGCTCGGCGGCGGCGCCTTCTTCGTGGACAACTCCGTCTTGTCGGGTGTGTGCAGTTTCTTCACGGGACTGGATATGTTCCTCTCAGGCAGATTCGCCGTCTCAGACCCGCTAAACAGCGACAATTGCTCGGGTTCGGGACGTTTTGGTGGTGTCATCGGCGCCATCCTTGGCCAGGCAAGCCTCAAATGCCAGAGTCGGACATCATAAGCCGCCGTCCGCTTCATGCCAACGAAGGTAGGTCCCGCCTGCCGGGCGGGACCTGGGTTGGGCAGGTCCGCGACCAAGGTCCCGTCCGGCAGAAGGGACCTACCCAGAGAACGCCCCGAGCAACGAGCCACCCCACAGGACGGGCCACAGACGACCGACCACTGACCAACAAGTTTGACGAATACATCGGATGCCAAGTATGAGAATGTCCAATCTATCAGCGAGGGTCACGATGGCTCGCATCGCCCGCTTTCAGCTCACGGCCGCACTGCTGCTGGCGACCCCTTTGCACGCCGCAGAAACGCTTGACAACGGCATCATCCTGCCCGACGAGTGGCCGCCAGTCCGGCAGGAGCTGACGCGCGAACCCATGCCCGTCCCGTATCTCAAGGAACGCCCGGAGGTCATTCCGATCGACGTCGGCCGCCAGTTCTTCGTCGACGACTTCCTCATCGAAGAGACCAGCCTCCACCGCACGTTCCACCGGGCCGAATTCCACCCGGCAACGCCGGTGCTCCGCCCGGATCAGCGCTGGGAAAAGACCGACACGCAGCCCGAGAGCCCGACCGCCATGCCCTTCAGCGACGGCATCTGGTTCGACCCCAAAGACGGCCTCTTCAAAATGTGGTACATGGGCGGCTACGTCGGCCCGACCTGCTATGCCACCTCCCGCGACGGCCTCCACTGGGACAAGCCCCATCTCGACATCGTGCCCGGGACCAACATCGTGCACAAATCCACGCGCGACTCGTCCACCGTCTGGCTCGATCTGGCCGAGAAAGACCCGGCTCGGCGCTACAAGTTGTTCTTCTACGGCCACCCCGGCCATGCCGGCAAACTCACGATTTGCTTCTCGTCCGATGGCATCCACTGGACGCAGGCCGGCGACACCGGCCCGTGCGGCGACCGCTCCAGCGTGTTCTGGAACCCCTTCCGCGGCGTGTGGGTCTACAGCATCCGCAGCGACGATCCGGTCGGAGGGAGCAGCCCGGCACGCACCCGCCGCTATCGGGAGGGTCGCGATCTGCTCGCCGCCGCCGGCTGGAAGGCGGGTGAACCGGTCCTCTGGGTCGGCGCTGACGGCCGTGATCCCCAGCGACCCGACCTGGGCACAGTACCGCAGCTCTACAACCTCGATGCGGTGGCGTACGAAAGCGTGTTGCTCGGCCTGTTCTCGGTCTGGTACGGCCAGCCCCGCGACCGCCCCAAGCCGAATCAGATCTGCCTGGGCTTCAGCCGCGACGGCTTCCATTGGGATCGCCCCGACCGCACGCCCTTCATCGGCGTTTCGGAGCAGAAGGGCGACTGGAACTGGGGCAACGTCCAGTCGGCCGGCGGATGCTGCCTGGTCGTGGGGGATCGACTCTACTTCTACGTGAGCGGCCGGGCCGGCGTGAAGGGATCGGCCATGTCCGGCGTCTGCAGCACGGGCTTGGCCACGCTCCGCCGCGACGGCTTCGCCTCCATGGACGCGGGCGACGCGCCGGGCACGTTGACCACGCGCCCGGTGGTGTTCAAGGGTCGCTATCTGTTCCTCAACGCCGACATGGCCGGGGGCGAGTTGCGCGTCGAGATCCTCGATCGTGACGGCAAGCCGATCCCGCTGTTCCCGATGCGGCGCTGCATGCCGGTCACCACCGACACCACGATGCAGGAGATCCGCTGGCCCGAAGCCCCCGACCTGTCCTCTATCGCCGGCCAGCCGGTGCGCTTTCGCTTCCACCTGGCGCGCGGGAAGCTCTATTCGTTCTGGGTGAGCGACGACCGCTCCGGCGCCAGCCACGGCTACGTCGCGGCCGGCGGCCCGGGCTTCACCAGCCACCAGGACACGGTCGGCCAGGCCGCCTACGACGCGGCCGCGCCGCTCGCCTCCGCTGCGAAGACCGGCTCCGCGCTCGCCCCCGCGTCGAAGCCCGCCTGGGAATGCATGACCGCCCACACCCCGTTCGAACCGCGCGACTGTGCCGAGCGGTTCATCCTGAACGGCCAGATGTGGCTGAGCAACGGCTACTGGTCCGACAAGGTCCATTTCCGCGACCTCTGGCGGAGCTCAGACGGCCGTTCCTGGACGCGCGTTCTTGAGCAGGCACCGTACGATGTTTATGCTCGCACCGTCGTGTATCGCGACAAGATCTGGGCCATCCACGGCAGCGTCTGGAATTCGAGCGATGGAATACACTGGGAAAAAGTACTCGACAAGACGCCCAGCGGCCCGGGCGGACATCTGGGCGCACTCGCGTTCAAGGACCGCATCTGGGTCCTCGGCGCCGACCGCAACGTCTGGTCCACGACCGACGGCGTCGACTGGACGCAGGCCACCGATAACGCCGCCTTCGGCGACCGGGCCTGCGCGGCCGTGGCCGTCTACGACGACAGGCTGTGGCTCATGGGCGGCCGCACCGAGCGCCCGAACGACCCGCCCGAAGGAACGTATAAGCAGTTCACCACGCACAACGACGTATGGAGTTCGCAGGACGGCGCGACGTGGACGCGCGTCTGCGAGCATGCGCCCTGGGCGCCGCGGATGTGGCCCGTGGCCATCGAGTATGCCGGCCGCCTCTGGCTCATCGGCGGCTTCGACAACGTCAACCGCCGGAACTTCGGCGAGGTCTGGACCACGCGCGACGGGCGAACCTGGGAACGCTTTGAGTCGGTCCCGCATTTCGCCGGGCGCCACGCGAGCACCCCTTACGTTTTCAAGGGGAGCCTGTGGGTCGTCGCCGGCAACACATGGCCGATCGTCAACGACGTCTGGCGCCTGACGCTGCCGCCGGACCGATGAGCCAGCCGCGGTAACGGTACCGTCAGCAACACACGCTCCGCGTCCCCTCCGGCCGCCCGACGCCTCATTCTGGAATGCGGCGACGGGGACGCCGCTTTGACTGCCGGCGGAGCCGGTTTGGCTCGTTCAGGTGTGGCATTGGAGTTAATGAGCTGCAATGGACACGGCCCAATGAATCCCCCTCGTCGCAGAGCTTTCACTCGCCGCGATACGCTGCGCCTGTCGCTGGGCAGCGCCCTGGCCACGATGGGCACAGCCGGTTCCGCCGACGCGGCACCAGCGACCGCGCCGGCAAGCTCCGCAGATTCCGGTCCGGCGCCCGACCCTGTCCGAACGCGCATGCTCTGGACGTGGGACCACAGCACCGAGTGGCTGCTCAATCATCCCGGTGCTCAGACGATCGGGGCCGCCAATCATTACTCCCGGACCACCGAGTGGTTCCTTGAAGACTTCACGCGCCTGCTCGAGTACTGCGGCCGGCATCACATCGACGCCGTCGTCGTCTGGGGCCTGCTCCGCGACCATCACGGCGGCCTCGAATCCGCCAAACGCCTCTGCGACATCGCAGAGAAAAACGGCGTCCGCCTGCTCTGCGGGGCAGGCCTGTGTGCCTATGGCGGCGTCTACTACGAGGGCGACTCGCCCTACAGCCTCGACCTGCTGCTGAAGAAAAAGCCGGAACTCAAAGCGCTCAATGAAACCGGAGGGCCCCTGGAATTCAGCGCGCGGGTCTACGGCGCAAAAACGTTCTATCATGCGTGCCCCTCACGCCGGGAAATGCACGAGCACATCGCCGACTCGCTCCGATGGCTCTTCCAGAACCTGCCTCTGGCTGGTGTCCAGATCGAATCCGGTGATACCGGCGTCTGCCACTGCAAGGCCTGCGGCGAGCGCCGCCACCACCCGGTTGGGAGATTCTCGTGGGAAGACATGGCCCTGCTGTATCCCATCGCGATCGAAGCCGTTCGCTCGGTCAAGCCCGATGCCTGGATCTGCTGTGAGACCTACTCGCATCCCGAGCCGTACCAGGGTCCCGAGCCGCATCCAGGCTTCAGCGATGGAAGAACCGCTTGGGCCGATGCGTGTCTGGACCGGATCCCGGAAGGCGTCTTTATCCAGTGGGTCTACGACCAGTTGGGCAAGGGCAAACCACTGCGCGTGTGGACGCAGGGGGGGAACCTCGACGCCCGGCGTCACCGCCACATCATGAGGGCGCACTTCAGCACCTACTGGACCGGCCTCCGCGGCGAGCCCGCCGTCGAGGCCATCGCCCGCATGGTGCAGGACAGCACGGCACACGGCTCGGACGCGATCTGCCTGTTCGGCGAGGTCTCTCCGTTCCACACCGGTGCGGAATTGAACTATGGGGCCCTCGAGAACTTCGGCAGCGCGGTCAATCCGAACGCCAATCTCGACGTGTTCCTGCGGGATGTGGCCGCTCCGCTGCTGGGGGGCGAGTCACAGGCCCGCGACTGGCTGCGATTGGCTGGAATGAGGCGCGAAAAGACGAGCATTCCTCCAGCGCTGGAGGAAATCTACAAACGCTGCGGGAGCCTCCCCCCGGCCGCCGCACGCCGCTGGGCCTGGCTGGCCACCTTCCTGGCTTCGTGCCTGGAGGCGTAGCCTCAGGAGCGACCGCCCCCGTGGCGGCCGGATACTCGTGCGCGTCTGTGGAGCGACGTCCGAAGTGGAGCCCGAAGCGCAAGCGAGGGGTTTGCGGGAGTGTGCCACCATCGCGTAAACCCCTCGCTTGCGCGTCGGGCTCTACCGAACCGTTCTGACCTGACGCACATCCGGTGGTGCGGCCGCCGGGTGGATCGACAGAAAGGACAGCCTTATGTACTCATCACAGATCACATGCGCAGCTCTGATATTGTCCAACATGGCCGTTGCCACCGCCGCCTTCGCCGCTTCCGAAGACCTCGGCAACGGCTTCCGCCATCACGGCGTCGCCACACCCGTGAGCGAAAACCGCGGCACGGTCGCTACCGTTGACGGCGAAGGCCGCAACGTGGCCCTCGTCTGGCTCTTCGATCACCGCGGCGGCTACGCTCTCCTCATGATCGACGCGGAGACCGGGAAGGCCGAGCAGTTCCCCATGCCTTTTCCGCCCGGCGGCGACTGCCCCTATTCCTCCATCCTGTCCAGGGACAACAGGTTCTACACGCATTTCAACAGCTACTTCTGCGAATTCGACCCGGCGAAACGCGCGTTCACTTTCCATCACAAGACCGCCCCGCAGATGGCCATGGGTATGACCGAGGACGACAACGGCGTCATCTGGTCGGTGACCTACCCCAACAGCGGCGTTGTCTCATTCAACCCGCACACGCGCGAATTCAAGGACTACGGCCACGTCCACGCCGAGAACTGGAACCAGTATCAGCGACACGTCGCCGCCGACGACTCCGGATGGATCTATTTTGGTATCGGCCCCACGACGAGCCATATCCTCGCCCTCGATCCGAAGACCGGCAAGGCCAGACCCGTGATCCCTGAAAGTGAGCGGGTTCGCGGAGCCGGCACCGTCTATCGCGATGTCAATGGCAAAGTGTACGGCACGCCCGGCACGGCTCCGGGGCAGTCCGGCGATCCACACTGGTACGAATTCCACCGCGGCGAGGCCAGGAAACTGGACAAAACGCCCACCGTCAACACCAGGCCGATCATCACCGGCTCACAGGGCCTCTTCCACGCCGATTTCCCCGACGGCACGAAGCTCGCGAGCCTGAGCCTGATCGATCGCGTCATGACCATCGAGGATCCCAGGAAGAAAGCCACCAAAACTCTCCAGTTCGACTACACCAGCGAGGGCGCTCACCTCATGGGCGTGGCCGCCGCTCCCAACGGCACCATCTGCGGCGGAACGTCGTTCCCCATGCGCTTCTTCAGTTTTGACCCCAAAGCCGACACCTGGGTCAACCGCCCATGCTACATTCAGTGGAACACGGTCGCCCGACAGAACGACCGCTTCTTCGTCGGCGGCTATACCGGCGGTTTCCTTCTGGAATGGGACCCCGCCAGCCCGTGGGTCAATACCGAGAAAGACAAGCCCGGCTGCAACCCGCTCTTCCTGACCGAGTGCGAACCGACGATCAACCGCCCGCACGAGCTGCTCGCCCACCCCGACGGCAAAACGCTCGTCCTCGCCGGCACGCCCGCCTACGGCTACACCGGCGGCGGCCTCATGTTCTGGGACCGCGCTACGAAGAAGCGCACGCTTCTCGAACACACCGACCTGCTGCCCGATCATTCGACGATGAGCCTCGCCCCTGCCGCAGGCGGCAAGAGTCTCATCGGCGGCACAACCACCAGCGCCGGAACCGGCGGCGAGAAGAAGGCAAAGCAGGCCGAGCTGTACATCCTGGATACGGTCAGCAAGAAGATCCAATGGCACCAACCAGTCTTCGAAGGTGTTCAGGACTTCAATGACCTGTGCCCCGGCCCCAATGGCCTCATCTACGGCGTCGCCGACCGCAAGCGCTTCTTCGTCTTCGACCCCGCGACGCGCCAAGTCGTCCACCAGTCCGACGTCGGCGATGCACACGGCATCACCAACAACCAGCAGGGTCCGCGCGTCTTCGTCACCGGCCCCAGGGGCGAGGTCTACATGCTCTTCCTCAAAGGCATCGCCCGCGTCAATCCCGAGACTTTCGAGGTGAAACTCCTGGCCGAGTCTCCTGTGAAGGTCGGCCCCGGCGGGGACTACCTCAACGGCCGCATCTACTTCGCCAGCGGCTCGCACCTGTACAGTTACGAGCCCCCGCGCGAGTAGGTCCCGTCTGCCCTTGACAAAGGTGGTTGTCAAGGGTCTGCCGGACGGGACCTCGGCTGGGCAAGACCCTCCCCCATCGCGGGTCCGGCCCGGTCCCGGCGCGCCGCGAGACCCACAGGCGCTCTTCCGAAACAATTCTCAGAGCCGCCCGCGCTCTCGGTCCTCGATCAACTTGATCTTGCTCCGTACGACCGGTAGGCTGCGCCGGATCGGGACACTATTGGGGTGCAGGCGTCCCGCCTGCACGTGCAGCCGAGACGGCTGCACCACAAACAGGCTGCGCCGGATCGGGATCTTCAAGCAAGGAGATGGCCATGTCTGAGCTTTCGCGTCGAGAGGTACTGAGCGGTATCGGCACGCTGGCGGCCGCCGGCGCGTCGATTCATGTCCTGGGCGGGTCGGTGCTGGGGGACCAGAGCGCGAAGGAGGGCGGCCAGTTCAAGCTGCCCCCCCTGCCGTACGACTACAACGCCCTGGAGCCGTACATCGACGAGCAGACGATGCGCATCCACCACGACAAGCATCACGGCGCCTACGTCGACAATCTCAACAAGGCGCTGCAGGGCCATGACGACCTGCAGAAACTCAACATTCAGCAGTTGCTCCGGCGGATCGACACGGTTCCCGAGAGCATCCGGCAGGCCGTCATCAACAACGGCGGCGGGCACTCGAACCACACGATCTTCTGGGGCGTGATGGCTCCGCCCGGCAAGGGCGGCGGCGGCGAGCCGGTCGGGGAACTGGCCAGCGCGATCAAGAGCACGTTCGGCAGCTTCGGCACGCTCAAGGAGAAGCTGAACGATGCGGGCCTCAAGCGCTTTGGCTCGGGCTGGGCGTGGCTCCTGCTCGACAAGGACGGCAAGCTGACGATCGAATCCGCCGCCAACCAGGACAGCCCCTACATGAAGGGCCTCAAACCCATCCTCGGCATCGACGTCTGGGAGCACGCATACTATCTCAAGTATCAGAACCGGCGGGCGGACTACCTCAACGCCTGGTGGAGCGTGGTGAGCTGGCAGGCGGTCGGTGAGCGATACGCAAAGATGAAGGCGTAGCGCCGCGGCGGGCCTGATCCAGCGAAGTGATGAGCTCCGGGTCCTCTGCGCACGACGCACGACCAGCAGCAGGTGTGCGGCCCGACCGGCCGTGATGGATGGCTCACCCCATCGTCGAGACACCGAAGTAACCGAGCGCCTTCTCTTCGTTTTCGTAGAAGTCGAACAGCTTCTCGAGATTGGTGATCTTGAAGATCTTGCGCAGCTCCGGACGCATGCTGCAGAGCAGCACCTTGCCCTTGATCTCGTCGGACTTCTTGCGAAGCGTGATCAGAACGCCCAGGGCGGACGAGGAGAGGAACTTGACGTTGGTGAAGTCGAGGATGAGCTTTCGGATCGCGCGGTTGTCCACCAGGGCATAGAGTTCCTCACCGATCTGTTGCACCTGGACCGTGTCGAGGATGGACGCGTCGGAGAAGTTCGCCACGGTCACGTCGCGGAAGGACTGAATCAGAAGTCGCCCACCACCAGCCATTCGAGTGCACCTTTCCGTTGAATCCGAGGTACACATTGTACGGGAAAGGGCCCGCGGTGTCAGGCACTCCCGCGGACCGCGGATTGATCGGGGTCTGTAACACATTGAGCGGGGTGGCATGGGCAGCGTCGGCGTCGCTGTGCGAAGCCGACGCTGCCCGTGCGAGCCTCCGCACGGGTCCCGACGCGCCGGGAGCCATGCCACCCCGCCGAAAGCGTCACGGACCCGATTGATCAAACGCGTGTGCGCCGAGGGCGCCTGGGCCGGCGCTGGGCGCGACGATCCGGGCGATCCGACTTGCGGGAGAGCCCGTTCTGACGAGGGTCCGGCTGCTTCGGGTCGGTGAGAGCCGTCTTGAGGACGCGCTCGATGCGGTCGGCGAAGACGAAACGCATCTGGCGACGGACGTCCGCCGGGATATCCTCCAGGTCCTTGCGATTCTCCCTGGGCAGGATCACCGTGCGGATGCCCGCCCGGTGGGCGGCCAACACCTTCTCCTTCACACCCCCGATCGGCAACACCCGCCCGGTGAGCGTGATCTCACCGGTCATCGCCAGGTCGCTGCGGCAGGCCCGGTCGGTGAACAGGGACACCAGGGCCGTGATCATGGCCACGCCGGCCGACGGCCCGTCCTTGGGCACCGCGCCGGCCGGCACGTGCACGTGCACGTCGGTCTTCCTGAGCCGTTCGGCATTGATGCCCAGCTCCCGGGCCTTGCTGCGGACGATGGAGAACGCGGCCGTCGCCGATTCCTTC
>CAZQEN010000233.1:4069-12308 GCA_964591605.1 uncultured Planctomycetales bacterium | reverse complement strand
TGTAGCGCTGGGCATCGACGGTGCCCCTGTAAATCCAGCGGATGCTTCGGGGCTGGCCGTACATCTTCTCATGCCAGAGGCTGAAGCGTTCGGCGAAGGCGTCGCGGATGGCCTGGGCGTGGGGGGTGAGCACGACCAGTTCCTGGATTTCCGGGGCTTCGGCGACGGCTTCGGGCTCCCGCTGGCAGGCGGTCTGAGAAAGCGCCAGCGAGGCAAGGCCTGTGAACAGCGACAACCGGATCATGCGGTCCTTCATGACAGCACCTGCGTATTGCGCCGCCTCAAGGCGACGGCCGAGCCAGGGGCGCCGGCGTCGGCGCGAGCGACGGCGGTGCCGATGTGCGATGAAGTAGTGTACCGCGGGGGGCGGAGTAAGGCACGCGCGAGCGGCGGGAAGTGTGGGGGATGGAGATTTGAAATCTGAGATTTGAGATTTGAGATCGAACGGATGACGCTTGCACGAGATGTGGCGGCGCGTCCCCTGATATAAAGCTCGATTTGTCCCTGTTTGCCTTGCGGATACGCGACCGGATCGAGCTGGCACATGACCTTCAGGCGGTTGATGATTTCGTGCGTTGAGGGAAGCTTCTCCACATGGGTAATCATCTTTGGGGGACCCTCTGCGTTGTCGATCTTCGTATTGCCCACCCTTCGCTTCTCAAAGGATGTGAAACCCGGTCATTGTTTTCGGTTACTTCTCCTTTTGGGTCAGGCGCTGGATGACAACCTGATGCATCAGGTCGACGGGGGGCTCGATGTTCGTCCAGAGTCTGAACTGGCGGGCGGCCTGGGCGACGAACATGGCGACGCCGTCGATGGTTGAGCCATTGCGGGCTCTGGCCTCCCTCAGCAGTCTCGTCTCCACGGGATTGTAGACGGTGTCGAAGACGATGGAGTTGGGGGGGATGTTTTCCTTCTCCAGGGGGGTTTCGCTCACGCCGGGCCACATGCCGACGCTGGTGCAGTTGATGATGATCTCACACATCATCTGGTTGCGGGATTCCCAGGGCATGGCGACGGCGCCGAACTGGGCGGCCAGGGCGCGGGCCTTGCTGTTGGTGCGGTTGTAGATGTAGACGACGGCGCCGGCGTCGCGGAGGCCGGCGATGATGGCCTTTGCGGCGCCGCCGGCGCCGAGGACGGCGATGCGCATGTCTTTGAGATCGTCGCGGGTGATGCCCATGCCGGCGGTGAGGGCGTCGAGGGCGCCGGCGTAGTCGGTGTTGAAGACGTCCAATTTCGGATTTCGGATTGATTTCCGATTTCCGCTTTCCGATGGAGGCGCAGGCGGGAGATCCTCGATGCGGGCGGCTGATGCCTGTTCGGAAGCCTCATGGACGAACCCCTCGCTTGCGCTTCGGGTTCTACTGCCCTCGTGGCGGCTGATCACCAGCGTGTTGGCGACGCCGATGCGGGCGGCGAGGGGTTCAATGGAGCCGCAGTCGGGTCCGCCGCGGTCGAGGTGGTCGCGGACGCAGCGGAGCAGGTTCTCCTTGTGGGGGATGGTGACGCTCAGGCCGGCCAGGTCGAGCCAGGGGCGCTCGAGAACGGCGTCGAGGAAGACCTGAAAGTGTTCATACGCGGGCTCAACCCGCATGGGCAGGTATATGCCATCATGGCCGGTCGCGTCGAAGGCGGCGTTGTGGAGCGCGGGGCTCATGGAGTGTGCGACGGGGCAGCCGACGACGCCGTAGACGCGGGTCTTCTCGCCGAGCCGGTCCCAGCGGTAGAGCGTCTTCATCTGGCCGATGGTGGGCTGACCGGGGGCGGACTGCTTTCCTTCTTCGAGCGAGGCGAACGTGAGGAACGCCCCGAGTTTTTTTGCCAGCACCCGGGTGAGGATGCCGGTCTCGCCCATGGCCAGGGCGATGGTGGGCATGACGTTGCGCCACTGATAGAGGGCATCGAGGACGCGGATCGAATCGAGGATGGAGTTCGCCTGGAAGGCGATCTTCAGGATGTCGACCGGTGTATTGAGCATTTCCGCCAGGATCGGGTCGAACCGCGGGGGGGTGGCCTGGAAATCGTGCACGGACAGGATCTGAGCGGCGCCGTCGTCGAAGAGTCGGCGGGGCTGGCCGGCGGTGGCGTCGAGGGCGGCCCAGAGCCGTTCGCGCAGGGGCTTGCAGCGGGTCCAGGAGGCCAGTTCGACATCGATGGCGTCGGCGCCGGCCTTCAGGGCGTCTTCGTACACTGGAATCCGCAGGGCGTCGTCGCCGTCGAAACGGCCGCCCTCGGCGGCAATGCGGCAGGTGGCGATGAGGGGCACGTTCTGAGCGACCAGTTTTTCGACGAGGTACCCGGTCTGGCTGACCTGGTCGGCGCCGAGATAGTCCAGACGAAGCTCGACCATGTCGGCGCCCGCACGCACGGCGGTCTGGGCATCGCGAAGCATGGCTTCCACGCTGGGGGCGGTGATGGGGACGCAGAGGCGGGTCACGTGCGGGCCCCCCGTGGGAAGGTGAGAAGGTGGGAAAGTGAGAAAGTGAGAAGCTGAGCCGCGCCGGACACCTGGAGGCGGTGCTGGCCGGAAGGACATCTCAGATTCGGGACTTGAGGCCTGGCAGAAGAACGGGGATCGAAGATCTGAGCTCTGCGATGAGGACGGGGCAGCGTGAGCATGGCATTCCGCGGGTGGGGCGCTGCAGAGCGTTTCGCTTCCAAGTTGCGGCGGCAGCAATAGTTGTGACCCGGGAGGGGTCTGTCGAATTGGGTTCGTTTTGTCATGGCGTTCTCGGGCGCCGGCGGTCGGGGTCGGGTCTGTGTTGTCCCGCTCGCATGGTAACACGTCAGGCGCTCCGGGAATAGACCGGGCCGCGGAGCGGTGAGAATCGGGGGCGGCAGCATGAGGCGGGGTGCCAACGACCAACGTGAGGTGCAGACGGGGTGGGTGCGAGTGAGTTCACGCGGGCTGCGAACTGGGTCGCAAGCGGGTGATGCGGGAGCGGCCCGGGCCACTGCGAGGCGGCGGTTTCAGAAGTGGTGAGAGTGGTACCCGGTTTGCATGGGTGTTTGCGCTGGCGCGCATTTCCCGGGTCCCTGGACAGTCAAATCGAGGAGGTGTCCGAATGTCTCTCCCTTATTCGATGAACGGAACACTGGCACTGTGGGCGGGGCTGATTCCAATGCTGGCGACCACGGCCTGGGCCAGCGATCGGACGCCGCCGAAGGCGCCGACGAACCTTCGCGTGACGGGCGTGACGTCGTATACGGTGTCGCTGGCGTGGAACGCGTCGACGGACAACTCGGGCAACTTCTCGTACCGGGTGCGCAGCAGCCAGGGCCTTGAGGCGAGCGTGCCCAAAACGCAGACGAGTTTCACGTGGACGACGAAGCTGGAGGCGGGGCGGAGTTACTCGTTCTTCGTGTACGCGGTGGATGCGGCGGGAAACAAGTCGAAGAACAGCAACACGGTGAGCGTGACGCTTCCGGCGGATCGGACGCCGCCGACGCAGCCGGTGGTGAGCGTGACGGACGTCGGGGCGACGCATGTGACGCTGTCGTGGTCGTCGGTGGATGACGGTCCGAACGTGTGGTTCTGGGTGTTCCAGGACGGGGTGGCCGTGCTGCAGGGGACGAGGGACACGTCGGCCACGATCTTGCTGCTGGAGCCGGAGACGACGTACACGTTCACGGTGCAGGCGCGGGATTTCGGGATGAACTGGTCGGCGGTGAGCGAGCCGACGACGGTGACGACCGAGGCGGTGAATACGAATGATACGACGCCGCCGACGGCGCCGGGGAACCTGCGGACGAACGGGATGGAGTTTCAGGACGGGGAGGTGTGGTTGTTCTGGGATGCGTCGAGCGACGATGTCGATCCGGCGCTGCTGCTCCGCTACGACGTGTATGTGAACGGCGTTCTGGACCACAGCGTGGCCGGACAGACCCAGACGATCCTGTACGTGCCGGTGGGGATCCTCAATACGCTCGAGGTGGTCGCGGTGGACCCGGCGGGGAACCCGTCCGAGCCGGCGACGATTGTGGTCGACATGAGGTAAGGTTCGAGCGGCCCCCCAAAGCGCGCTTCTGACGCGCGATGGGGGGCCGAAACCCATGGAGTCCGGGCGTCGTCGGCCGCTGCGTCAGGGCGAGTCGGCTTCGGTGTGCTCGGACCCGGCGATGGCGCGGTTGAGGGCGTTCAAGAAAGCCAGGGCGCTGGCTTCGATGACGTCGGTGGACTGGCCGCGGCCCTTGTAGCGGCGGGTGCCCGCCTGGAGTTCCAGGTGGACCTCGCCCAGGGCGTCGCGGCCGCCGGTGACGGCGCGGAGGTCGTAGTTCTTCAAGGTGGCGTCGACGCCGGTGAGCTTGAGGATGCACGTGAAGGCGGCGTCGATGGGGCCGTCGCCGATGGCGGCGTCGACCACCTCTTCGTTCGTCTCGGTGTTGCGCAGGTGAACGGTGGCCGTCTCGACGATGTTGGTGCCGGCCGTCACCTGCATGCCCAGCAGCTCCCAGGTGCGGCGCACCTGGGCCTCCTCGAAGAGATGTTTGACGATCGCCTCCAGGTCCTCGTCGAAGATTTCCTTCTTGCGGTCGGCGAGCTTCTTGAACTCGTCGAAGACCTTGTCGAGCTGCGACTCGTCGAGCTCGTGGCCGAGCTGCTCGAGCCGGTCGCGCAGGGCGTGGCGGCCCGAATGCTTGCCGAGCACCAGCTTCGTGCCGGTGATGCCGACGTCTTCGGGATTCATGATTTCATAGGTCGAGCGATGGGCCAGCATGCCATGCTGGTGGATCCCCGCCTCGTGAGCAAAGGCGTTCTCGCCCACGATGGCCTTGTTGCGCTGCACGTGAATCCCGGTCAGGGAGCTCACGAGGCGCGAGATCGGGTAGAGGCGTCTGGTGTTGATGCGCGTCTGACACGCGAAGACGTCCTGGCGGGTCTTGATCGCCATGACAATCTCCTCCAGGCTGGCATTGCCGGCCCGCTCGCCCAACCCATTGATCGTGCACTCGACCTGGCGCGCCCCCGCCAGCACGGCGGCGAGCGAATTGGCGACGGCCAGGCCCAGGTCGTTGTGACAGTGAACGCTGATGACAGCTTTGTCGATATTCGGGACGTTGGCCCGCAGGTGGCGGATGATGCTGGTGAAGTGATCGGGCGTGGAGTACCCGACCGTGTCGGGGATGTTGACGGTTGTCGCGCCGGCCTCGATGGCGGCGGTGACCACGTCGGTCAGGAACGGCAGCTCGGTCCGCGAGGCGTCCTCGGGTGAGAACTCCACGTCGTCGACGAAGGTTTTCGCCAGTTTCACGCCTTCGACGCTCAGCTTGATGATCTCCTCTTCCGCTCGTTTGAGCTTGTACTCGCGGTGGATGGCGGAGGTGGCGCAGAAGACGTGAATGCGCGGCCTGGCAGCCCCTTTGACGGCCTCGCCGGCGCGCAGAATGTCTTTTTCGACGCAGCGGGCCAGGCCGGCGACCGTGCTGTTCCTGACGATGCCGGCGATGGTCCGAACGGCCTCAAAGTCGTCCGGGCTGGTGATTGGGAAGCCCGCCTCGATGATGTCCACGCCGAGCAGCTCGAGCTGGCGGGCGATTTCGACCTTTTCGGCGGTGTTGAGCGACGCGCCGGGTGATTGCTCTCCGTCGCGCAGAGTCGTGTCGAAAATGCGGATCATGGGCAGATCCGCGGCCGGTACGTTGCCAGATTCGGTGCTCATAGGATGTATCCACTTTTGCACCGGCGCGACGCGGCTCGACTGAGCTCGCCGAAATCCGGTGCCACACCTCTGTAGCAGGCACGCTCCGCGTGCCGTGGAGCGAGCCCGTAGGGTGGGCTCTGCCCACCATGGGCGCGAGAAAACTCGGAAAAGGTGGGCAAAGCCCACCCTACTGCACTGAAACGCGCACTCGTACGGAGCCAATGCGCGGGCCAGGGTTCACCCTGTTCGATGGACCGCGCGGGCTGAAGCCCGCGGCTCTTTAACAAAAAAGCCCTACGCAACCTTGCGTAGGGCTCTTCGTTTTCTGCTTTCTGAATGCGTTTTCAGTCAGCCGAAGGCCCTACGTGCGCGTCAAGAAGGAGCAGGCCGAGCAGGAGCTCGTCCGCCATGTTGACGCTCAGGGCCAAGTCTGATCCGTTACGCATGATAGAGATAGTATCGGCACCCGGGCGGTCTGTCAACATCGATTTTTGGGTGGCTGGGGGCGGGCAGCGGATCGCCGGTACGCGGGGCCGCGCCCCGCCCGGGGCCCAGTTGCCGCAGGGGGTCGTCGAACTCCGCCGCCTGAAGGATACGACGGCTCTGAAGGGCGGAGGCATCCAGATATGGCAATGACACCAGAAAAGTGAAGGTATGGTTGCGGCCGCCTTGGAAGCGGACCACCACCGCTGGCTGTGGATGCACATCCCGGTTCGATGGCCATACAATGTTCCCGGGCGGATTGACACCCCGCGGGCGGGCCTCACATTCATGCCGCGCTCACCGGGAGAGGCATGTCAGCATCTCCGCCCTGTCGGTTTGCGCGCATGGTCAACCAGCCGCACCCGCATGGGAAGGATTCATCATGGCACTGATCACCGAAATCGCCTCCGGCGTTCACCGGATCAGCATTCTGTACCGCGAGATCAATCTGCAGTTCAACCACTTCCTCGTGGTCGATGACGAGCCGCTGCTCTATCACACCGGCATGCGCCGCATGTTTCCGGAGGTGCTCGAGGCCGTCAGGCGGGTGATCGATCCGGCGGCGCTGCGCTGGATCGGGTTCGGGCACTTCGAGGTGGACGAGTGCGGGTCGCTCAATGACTGGCTCAAGGTCGCACCGGCGGCGCAGGCCGTCACGGGCGTGGTCGGTTCAATCGTCAACCTCACCGACTTTGCCGACCGGCCGCCGCGGGCGCTCGCCGCCGACGAAACGTTCAGCACGGGCAAGTTCCGCTTCCGCTACCGCCCGACGCCGCACCTTCCGCATGGCTGGGACGCCGGCGTGCTCTTTGAGGAGACCCAGCGGGTGCTCTTCTGCTCGGACCTGTTCACGCACAACGGCGACGTGGAGCCGCTGACGGAGTCGGACGTCCTCGGCCGCACGCGACAGTCGCTCATCGACTTCCAGGCCGGGCCGCTGATGGACTACATGCCGTACACGCAGAAGACACGCCCGCTCCTGGAGGGGCTCGCGGCGCTCAACCCGCGCACGCTGGCGATCATGCACGGGAGCTCCTTCACCGGAGACTGTGCGAAGGCGATCATCGGGCTCGACACCGTCATGAAGGAAACGCTGGGCGCCCCCTCTGCGCGATGAGCGGCGGGGGCAAGCAGGCAGGGTCGGCTTCGGGGGCGCAGCGCGGGTGGCGTTGCGGCATTGCGTCCGCACAGCGGACCCTACGAGGCTACGAGGCTGGGCGCCCCCTCTGCGCGATGAGCGGCGGGGGCAGGCAGGCAGGGTCGGCTTCGGGGGCGCAGCGCGGGTGGCGTCGCGGCATTGCGTCCGCACAGCGGACCCTACGAGGCGCTGAAGCCGCTGGTCCCCAATTATCACTTTACAAAGGCTAAAGTCTCTGTAGAATGGTCTCATGTGGCCGTCGCATTTCCCCTCACCGGGCGGCCGCACCCGGGGTACCCGCAGATCCGCATCCGCACCGATGGGAGCAGCAGCATGAGGAACGCGGCGCACAGTCGAGTCGTGGTTTTATCGGTGGTCGCATGTGCCGCCGCCGGCCACGCACGGGCGGCCGTCCGCTACGTGGATGCGGCCGCACCGCCGGGCGGAGATGGCACGTCCTGGGCCACCGCCCGCAACGATCTTCAGCAGACGCTGGTCGCGTCAATGCCGGGCGACGAGATTCGGGTGGGACCGGGAACTTATCGGCCGACGGCTGTTGTCGGTGACCGCTCGGCCAGCTTCACACTGCGCGACGGCATGGCGCTGCGAGGCGGCTACGCGGGCTCTGCGGCGGCCAATCCTGACGAGCAGGACCCGGCCGTCCACGTGACCACGCTCAGCGGCGACATTGCGGCGAACGACGGGCCGTCGTTCACGAATCGGGGCGACAACGTCTATCACGTCGTCAAGATCAATGCCAACACGCCGCCCAGTACGGCCGCGTGCGTGGTCGATGGCGTCACGATCGTCGGCGGTTACGCGGAGGGCTCGGGTAACACCGGCGGCGGCATGCAGGCCATCGGGCCGAGCACGCTGAACCGCTGCGTCTTCCGCGACAACTACGCGGGCAATGCGGGGGCGCTGTACATCGACAAGGCCTGCCAGGCGAGCGACTGCCTGTTCGAGCTGAACA
>CAZQEN010000233.1:0-4059 GCA_964591605.1 uncultured Planctomycetales bacterium | reverse complement strand
CGGCGCCGTTCAGCTCAGTTTCGGCACCAGCATCGCCCACACTTTCCGCCGCTGCACATTTCGGGGGAACATCGCCGCCCTCGGCACGGGCGGTGCGGTCGACTTCTACTACGCCTATCCGCTGTTCGTGAACTGTACGTTCGAGGGCAACAGCTCGAACAACTCGGGTGGGGCGGTCAAGGGCAGCTACTATCCGCTCACGTGCATCAACTGCGGCTTCTTCGGCAACACCTGTAACGCCGTGGGCGGCGGGCTGTGGGTGGAGATGGCGGGCACGCTTGTGGGCTGCGTGTTCAGCGGCAACAGCGCCCGTACGGCCGGCGCGGCCAACGGCATCGCGAATATGTACAACTGCACGATTGCTAACAACCACTCGACCATGTACACGCCCGGCGGCGTCAACAGCGCATGGACGATGACCGTCAGGAACAGCATCCTCTGGGGAAACTCGGACCCGCAGAACGGCAGCGGTCAGTCCGCGCAGCTCGCCGGTTTCGGCGGCGGGCTGACCATCGGCTACAGCATCGTCCAGGGCTGGACCGGCTCCTGGGGCCCGCCGACCAGCAACGGCAGCGACCCGCTGTTTGTGCTGCCCGCCGGCATCGACAACGTGGTCGGAACACCCGATGACGACCTGCGCCTGATGATGGGCTCACCGGCGGCCGACTCGGGCGACAACAATGCGGTGCCCGCCGATTCGGGCGACGTGAACGAGAACGGCAACACGGCCGAACTGCTGCCGCTCGACATCGACGGCAGCCCCCGCATCAGCGACGACCCGAGAACGTCTCCGGCCGCTGCCTTCGTTAATCGGGGTGCGTACGAGAACATCCCCGCGGGGCCGCGGGTGCTCACGTGGAAGAGCCTGCATCCGCACACGGTGCCGGTTGGTCCGCAACAGTGGCTCGGCGCGGTGCTGGACCCGGCCGCCACCGGCAACGGCATCACCGGGCCGACCACCGAGCCCCGGCAGGGGGGCCTGCTTCGCATCGAAGTCGCATTTGACTATCCCGTGCAGCTCAAGACGGGAGGGTCCGTCGGGATCACGGTGCAACCCACCGTGAATGGCACGCTGATGCCGCCGATTCCGTTTCCGCCGAACGTGGCGCTCAGCATGGCCGACGCGAATACGCTCCGCATCCATTTCAACAGCACGATCTCCAATGCCTCCTGCTGCAGGCTCGATATCGCCAACGCCGTCATCGATTCCCGCGGCGCCGCGCCCATCGACGACACCGACTGCATGGTGCGCGTTCTGCTGGGCGACGTCACCCGCTCGGGCGACGTGACGCTCACCGACGCGCTTCTGGTTGCGGCCCGCGCGGGCAGTCCGGTGCTCGACTGGCCGACCGTCGATGTGGATCGTAACAGCGTCATCGATGTGGTTGATGCCCTCATCGTCAAAGCCCAGGTGAAGAGCCCCCCGCGCCAGGCGCTGTGTCCGTGATTTCGATACGCACACGCCCCACCCGGGTGTGATTCCCGCTCCGACCTGACAGTGCGCGGTCATGAGCCGGCAGGTAGGGTCCGCTCCGCGGACGCTGCGCGGGTGGCGTCGCGGCGCTGCGTCCGCACAGCGGACCCTACGGGGCTTTCATCGACACTCATCGTTTCGGCTCTACAATGCGCGGCCATGAGGCAGACTGATACGTCTACGCCGGATCTCTCCGGGCCGAGCGGCAATGGTCGGGGGCTTCTGACGGCCGTGCGGCGATGGGGGGAGATGGTCAAGTTCTCGCATTCGGTGTTCGCGCTGCCGTTCGCGCTGATCGCGACGTTTCTGGCGGCGCGGGCGGCGTATCGGGCCGGGGATGCGCGGACGCCCTTTCCCGGCTGGGACCAGGTGCTGCTGATCGTGTGCTGCATGGTGAGCGCCCGCTCGGCGGCAATGACGTTCAACCGGATCGTCGATGCGACGATCGACGCGCGGAATCCGCGGACGGCCGGGCGTGCCCTGCCGGCCGGCACGATGTCCCGGACGCAGGCGGCGATGTTCTTCGTCACCGCGTGCCTGATCTTCCTCTTGAGCTGCGCCGCCTTCTGGTCGATCCGCGGCAACTGCTGGCCGCTGGTGCTGGCGGTGCCGGTGCTGGCCTATCTGTGCTTTTACTCGTACACGAAGCGGTTCACACGCTGGTCGCACTTCGTGCTGGGGAGTGCGATCGCGCTGGCTCCCGCGGCGGCGTGGCTGGCGATTCATCCCGCTTCGCTGGGCTGGCCCGCGGCCGTCATGCTGGCCACTGTGGCCCTGTGGATCGGCGGGTTCGATATCATCTACGCCTGCCAGGACATCGACACTGACCGCCGGGAGGGCCTGCACAGCCTCCCCTCGCGGCTCGGCCCGGCCCGGGCCCTGTGGATCGCCCGGGCCTGCCATACCGTCACCGTGCTGCTGCTCATCGCGCTCCTGCCCCTCGCGGATCTGCGTTACTTCTATGCGGTGGGCGTCGGCCTCGTCGCCGTTCTGCTCTATATCGAGAACGCCCTGGTCACACCCACGGACTTCTCGCGGGTGAACGTGGCGTTTTTCACCATCAACGGCGTCATCAGCCTGCTGCTCGCGGGCCTGGCGATCACGGATATCGTGCTGAATCCCTGACGGGACATCCCTGAACCGGCACAGCGATATCAATCTGGCCTGCAGTGGGACGTCGGCTCGCGGCATTTGACTTCGATCCCAGTCTATGGTATTATTGCCATGAAGTCATGAAACGGCGACCGATCCAGTTTTATGAGGCTCGTGCCCGGGTGGCCAAGGCGATGGCCCACCCCAGCCGGCTCCTGATCCTCGAGGCCCTCCAGGAGCGGGAGCGCTGCGTCTGCGAGCTGACGGAGCTGGTGGGGGCGGACCAGTCCACGGTGTCTAAGCATTTGGCCGTCCTGAAACAGGCCGGGCTTGTGGAGGACCGGAAGCAGGGCACTATGACGTTTTTCCGGCCCCGGGTCGCCTGCCTCGAAGGTTTCTGGCGATGCATCGAGTCGGTGATCAGGGAAAACATCAAAAGTCAGACCGTCGCCCTCGGTTGATTTGCTTTTTTGCCCGATTCATGGTATAATGACCATAAAGCCATGAATTGCACCCGGGAGTTCGCACCGTGAAAGAGCTGAAGATCTTCGTGGCGTTCGTCGCCATCTTCCTCACCGCCTATCTGCTGCCGCTTTCCAATCCGAAAGTGACCGCGGCCGTCGTTGAGGCCTTCAAGCTGCTTCAATGGTACGCCCGCAACCACACGCTGGCCTGCGTGGTGCCGGCGCTGTTCATCGCCGGCGGCATCATCACGTTTCTCTCGCAGGCATCGGTGATGCGTTACCTGGGGCCGAATTCCAGCAAGCTGGTGGCTTATCCGGTCGCGTCGGTGGCAGGGACGATCCTGGCCGTCTGCTCGTGCAGCGTGCTGCCGATGTTTGCGGGCATCTATCACCTGGGCGCGGGGCTCGGGCCGGCCAGTGCGTTCCTCTATTCGGGGCCGGCGATCAACATCCTGGCAATCTTTTTGACCGCCCGCGTGCTGGGGTTTGACATCGGGCTCATGCGGGCCGTCGGCGCGGTGGTGTTCGCGCTCTTCGTCGGGCTGGGCATGGCGTTCATCTTCCGGCGCGAGGAGCGGGCCAAGGCCGACGCGGCGATGTTTCTGCCCGAAACGCCGCACACCGGGCGGCGGCTCTGGCAGAACGCGGTGTTTCTGGCCTGTATGGTGGCCTTTCTGATCTTCAGCGACTGGTTCAACCCCGGCAACGCGGTCGTGCACCGCACCGACGGCACGGACGTCCGCGGCGTCGTGCTCCAGGAGATGCACGACGAGGTGATGATCCAGGTGCAGGAAAGTGGAAACGGCGTCCGCGCCGGCGATCGGCTCGTCCTCAACAAGGCAGACATCGCACAGATCGAAGAGGTTCAGAGCTGGGTGATGGACATTCATCGCATCCGCTGGTACCTGGCCGGCGCGTGCGGTCTGGCGGTGCTGCTCATGTCGCGCTACTGGTTCATGCCCAGCGAGGTTCGCGAGTGGATGCACAATACCTGGGACTTCGCGAAGATCCTCGTGCCGCTCCTGTTTG
>CAZQEN010000232.1:0-12472 GCA_964591605.1 uncultured Planctomycetales bacterium | reverse complement strand
TGCGCCGCGGCATAAGCAGGGAAAGTTCACGGCGTTGCATGCCACCCCGCCCAAACTGCCACGGACCCACCGCCCCCTCAGGGATTCCCCGAATAGTGCCGCTGGAGCTCGGCGAAGTCATCGAGGTCGACGTCTCCGTCCGCGTCCAGATCCGGACGGATGCGGCCCTGCGCATCGGGTGTGAAACTGCAGCCGGCCGGCGGGATCGGGCTGCAGGGCACGCTTGAGCGGCTCTGGCAGGCCCGCATCAGGTCGACATCGGTCGAATTCACCACGCCGTCGCGGTTGAGGTCGGCGGGCGGGCTCGTCACGGCGATCGAGATCGGCAGCGCCAGGTCGCCGCAGTCGATGGCACTCGATGAAACGGGGGACGTTGTGCCCGTGGAGAGGATGGCCAGCGTGGGGAGGGTGAGAAGCTGCCCGGTTGCCGCGTCGAACTCGGGGTCGTAGACAGGCTTGTACTCGTCGAACCGCGGCATCGTAAAGCCGATGGCGTAGAGGCTGGAGCCGACGAAGCGCATGTCCAGGATGCCGGCGAGGTGGCCGTATCCGACATCGCCACCGGTGGGATTGTGGATGACCACGGGGCTCAGCGGGGCCGCCGCGGTCACGTGTCCGCCGGTGCGCGACAGGCTGAATCGGTAGATCCGCGTGTCGCCGTCGGCGAGCCGGTCGGTCGAGGAGGCCACATAGAGAGTATCGCCGTCCGGAGCCAGGGTCAGCGCCGTCGGCGTGATCAGGCACGCCTCGTTTGGGTCCGCAAGCTCGGGACACAGGCCGCGATCCAGGTCGAGGGGCACCTGCAGCTCGGGCGTGTCGGGGTTCGCTGTGTCGTATACCAGGATAAAGTTCTGACCGTCGATGGCGTGGGCGGTGGTGATGAAGAGCCGGCCGTGGGCGTCGATTTCGATCTCACGCAGGTGCTGCAGATCAGGCTTGGGCGCCGTTGTGCCGCCGGGCAGCACGTTGGTCGTCGTGGAGGCGTCGGAGGGGTCGCGGCCATAGACGGCCGTGAGCGTCCACGAGGTGCCCGACCGCGTCAGCTTGCCGGCGGCCTTGTAAGCCGGCTCCTGGGCGCTGCGATGGATCACGATCGGGCAGACGTAGAGGGTGTCTTCATCTGCAGGATCAAACGCCGCATCCGTGATCGGTACCCCGACGAATGAGCCGGATCCGCCGGTGGGCTGCATCCCGATATACGCGGTGCCACCTCCGGGAGCGGGCAGTGTCTGGGGCGCGAGGAACGGCTCGCCGGTGCTGTAGCGCAGGATTCCGCGACGGCCGTGAAGCTGGTAGAGCCCTCCCTGGGTGTCGGTGAGGAGTCTCCCGCCGCCGTACGTCCCGGCGCCCGCGGCGGGGGGGTGATTCGAGCACGCCGAGCCATCACCCAGCGCATAGATGACGTCGGACTGATCGCCGGGGCGGTTCGACTTGCCCGCGATGAGCACGCCCGCCGGGACGTTGCCGGGTGTCATCGTCTGCATGCGGGCGTCGGCCGCCTCACGGCCCGTCCCGCAGGTATTGAGCACCACGCCGTTCAGATAAGCGTCCAGAAACGCGTCCCAGCCGAGCAGATCCCCGTAATCGGCGTACTGGTCCCCGCTCAGGCCCGAGTCCAGGCAGGCCTTGGTGGTGGTCTCCTGCCCGTATTCCGAGAGCAGCACGAGATAGTCGCCGTTGTCGATGCTGAAATTGGCGTTGAGGTCCGCGCAGTAGCTGGTGCTGTAGCAGGGGACGTCCGGATCGAAATTGTCAATCCAGACCGTCGAGCCGGGGCCGACCAGGACGAGCTCGACGTAGGTTCCGCGCGTGAAATTGAGGGCGCCGCGCGGATAGGTGCCGTAGAAACCGGCGAAGCGCTGTCCGCCGATCGCGCCGGGCTGGCCGGGGGCGGGCGGTCGGACGCGGGCAACCTCGACGTTGCCGACGCCCGGTTCGGGGTTGTCGCTCAGATAGACGCGCAGCTCGGCATCGGGGTTGGCGACGAAGAGATAATCGAACTTGACCGTGATGTCTTCGTCCCCGGCACGGGCAAAGGAACCCTTGACGGCGACGGAACTGGCGGTCTGGGTCTGGACGACGAGCACGCCGTTGCCGGGTCCGCGGGCGTCCGCGACCTGGGCGATGCTGCCGACGCGATCGGGCGGGAGCGGCGGCTCGGGCTGCGGATCGGCCGGATCGATGTCCCGCGTGCGGACGCGCACGTCGAACTCGTTGTTGGGAGCGGGCGTGAGGTCGTCGAAGCCGATGTTGCCGAGCGAAAAGCCCAGCAGCGGCACGTCGACGATGCGGCTCCCGTTGGGGAAATCCTGCGGGTAGGGAGGCATGCCCGCGCCGGTCCACTCGGTGCGCACGCCGCTGCCGTCGTCCAGAAGCAGGTGCTCGTAATAGAGCCGCTGCAGGCCGGTGTTGAGGATGGCGCCGGGATGCAGGATGAGATTGCGGACGTAGACCGTTTCCGGATGCGTCTGGTCCGCCTGGAACTGGAATCCGCGCCGGTTGGTCAGGTTCAGCTTGGCGCCGCCGCTGGCGTCGCCGAGGATCTCGAGCGCTTCGAGGACCCAGTTGGCGGAGGGATCGGCGGTAAACCCGGCGCTGCTGCCGGGCACCCGGTAGGCCCCGGACCGCCCGCCGTTGAGGGCGTGGTCGTAATCGAGCCCGCGCAGCTCCAGCAGCGTGCCCTGCGCATAGGCCCGGCTGGTGTCGATGCGGACGTAGATGCGGTTGTTGGAGATGATCGGATGGCTGCCGGCGGCGTCCGGATCGAGGTCGAGATAGCGGTCGCCCTCCGAGGTGATGTCGTTGTTCTCGATACGGGCGGTGCCCTCTACGAAGAATTCTCCGCCCGAGCCGAGGGCGTCCTTCATCGTGATCGCGTTGTTCTGAATCGGCGTGGAGGTCGTGATCCGGGCCTGGCGGACCACCACGTCCGCGTTCTGGACGGCCGCGGAGCCGCGGGCGACCAGCGACCCCTTGACGTCGATGATGCCCTTGCCGCCGCCCGGCCGGGTGATGTTCACCGTCGCGTTGCCGTCCAGGATGAGCTGCTGGCCGGCCTCGATCTCGATCTGCCCGGTTCCGGTGATGTCCGTCGTGATGACCGTCGGCGGCTGGAGCGGAATGACCCCGCTGATCAGCAGTCTGGCGCCGTCGACCAGTTCGATGCGGCGCGGATCGTCGGGCACGTGCGGCGACGTGTTGGATGAGTCGACGAACGCCGTCATCAACTGCAGGATCCCGCCGTTCACCTGCAGGGGACCGAGCAGATCGACGTGGGTGGCGTAAATGATGGCGATGATCCGATCGGTCGGGTCGGCGTAGCCGCTGGAGAGCGACACGGACGCGAGCGAGAGATACGTCGCCATGTTCGCCAGGAGGGCGTCCGCGCCGCCGGTACTGATCCCGGAGAGGGAGCAGTTGCCCAGACGGACGGTGCGGGCCGCGTCGATCCGCAGCGCGCCGCCGTAAGGCGCAAAACCGTTGCGGATGTCGAAGCCGGCCCAGCCGACAGTCCCGTGCTGGACCGACAGCGTGTCGGTGAGCGAGCTGACCCCGCCCAGGTCGATGATGGGGCGGGTCTGCGAGAACGCGCCGCCGAACACGGCCCGCTTTCCACCCAGTCCCAGGTTGCGATTCGCCGATCCGCTGTAGGTTCTCCCGTCGCCGGCCACGAAGACGGTCGAGGCGTCGGGAATGCCGGTCACCGCACTCTGCAGACTGCGTTTGGGGTTGGCAAAGGAGGTCGCGCAGGCGGGGTTCGCGTCGTTGCCGTAAACCGAATCGACGGGGCTCACGCAGCCGACCGGGTTCGTTCCCAGCGTGTATTCATTTCCATTCGAAAGGAGGTCGCCATCCGCATCGCCGCCGGGCACGGCCGCGGAGATGGGCGACCCGAAATACACCTTCTCGAACGCATCGGGCAGCGTATCCCCGTCGTGATCGCGGTATTCATCGGCGCCGATGTCGACGCGCCCGAATTGCCGCGCCTCGCCGTGTATGTCCAGCGGGCCGAGAGCAGTGTCGAGGTTCGGATCGCCCTGGTCGATGCAGCTCGTGGACGTGGACTGCAGGTATCCCTCTGAGGTGAGCATCGGCTTGGCCGTCTGGGGCTCGCCGGGGCTGAGCCAGTTTGTCGCGCTGCCGGCATCGGTGAAAACGCCGCTCCGGCCTTCGAGAATGAGCGAATAGGCGCTGCTGAGGGTCGAGCCTCTGAGGAGCACGATCTGCCCGCCCGACTGGCGCAGGGAAAAGCTCGTGTCAAAGGAGATGAATCCGGCGTTTTCGAGCGTCTCGCGCGTAAAGAGGGCGCGGGTCAGAGCCGGATTCCCCCAGACGATCGTGCTGTTGAGCGTCGTCTGGCTGCCGGTGCTGAGGATTTCCGCGCCGGTAAACGCGGCGTTGCCGGTGAGCGTGCAGTTCTGCAGCAGGATGCGGCCGTTGTAGGCAAAGACGCCGCCGCCGCCCACGAACTGCGCCTGATTCGACTTGATCAGGCAGTTGACGTAACTGGGGCCGGTCCCGGGCGGATGGTCGCGATTGTCGATGGCGCCGCCGCCGTAGCCGGCCATGTTGGAAATGAGCGTGCAGTTGACGATGCGTGGCGAGCCTCCGCGGCAACTGATCGCCCCGCCGTAGCCGATGCCGGTGACCGCAATCTCGCCGTTAACGGAAACGCTCACGCCGCCGGCGGTGTTGGTGTTGAACGCACAGTAGTAGACGTTCGCGTTGCTTTGATCGTTGAAGACGGCCCCGCCATAGCCGTCGAGCACGCCGTTCGTGATGAACTGGCAGGAGGTGACTGCGGGCGCGCCGGCGCTGTTGTAGATCGCGCCGCCGCCGAGCCGGGAGGTGTTCTGCAGAAAGATGCAGTTGAAGACGGTCGGGCTGCCGTTGACGTTCAGCAGGCCCGCACCGAAGCCGTCCGGGCCGCTCTGTGCGTCCGCGAACCCGCCGTAGATGATGAAGCCGTCCAGGATGGCGGTTGCGTCCGTGCCGCTCCCGGTGACCACGTGAAAACTGTTGTCGGTCAGCTCGCTTGCGACGCCGATGTCACCGCTCAGCCAGGTCGGGCGCTGGGCCGGGTTCCGCTGAGAGAGCAGGGCTTCGTTGCCCAGAAAGCCGCCATAGACGGCGACGCCGCTCTTGAGCTGAAAAGTCGCTGTGCGGCCGGCGCCGCTGGTCGGCCGATAGGTGGCGGCGGCCACCCAGATCTGGTCACCGGGCAGCGCAGAGGTCAGCCCCGACTGCAGCGACGTGTAGGCATGCGTCCAGTTTGCACCGGTGTTCGAGCCGACCGCAAATGCATTGACGTAAATCACCCGGCCCAGGGCAGGGGGGGCGAGCAGGGCACACGTTGCCAGCAAAGCCACCCGGCGTGCGGCTCGCGCCGGCCATCCCGGCCGGTTCTCGGCGGCGACCCGACGAATCACGCTCGTGACACATCTGGACTGCACCACACCCTCCTCGAATTCCTCCAGCCGGGCACGCATCAGGGCTTCACTTCCGCCTGCAGCCGTGCCGCCTCCGGTAACAGATCGCGAAAGGGGATGACGGCGTACGTCGACGTCACGTAGAGGCCTTTCGCGATGAGCACGGGGGCCACATGCCCGTCGAGAAAGGCGATATCGTGCAGGGTCGGACGCTCGTGCCAGTCGCCCCGCTGCGTATTGTTGAAGATGTAGGCCGCCACCCAGCCGAAATCGCCGATGAGCGGCAATCGGGAGGCCGGGGTGCTCACGCGGCTCCGGTTCAGTTTCCTGAGTCGCAGGTTCACCGTTTCGAGCACCGGCCGGCACGGATCGGCGGGGTTGACGCCGAGCTGGTCGGGGCCGATGAGCATGAGGTTGGTCTGAAAGCTCGTGCCGTAGTAGTCATAGCAGCGCGGCCGGGCGGAGGGCATGCCCGCATCGGTGGGACAGCGGAACAGCTCCGTCTCGGTGGCACGGAGAGGGAGCTTCACGTAGGCGTTGAGCGGTTTGTCGATTCGGAAGACGGCGGCGGCGCCCTGGCGCCCGCCGTAGTTGACGTTCGCGTTGACCTGCTGCAGGAAGTGCCCGCGATGGTCGTCGAGGTAGGCGCTCCAGGCGACGGCGATCTGATGCAGTCTCGCCTGGCACATGACCTGATGCGACTGGGCCCGGGCCCGGCGCAGGCCCGGCAGGGCGATCGCCAGCAGGAGGGCGATCGTGGCAATCACGACCAGCACCTCAAGCAGGGTAAAGCCTCCATGCGCAGCGCGGGATCGCCCGCCAAAGCAGATCACGGTGATTCCTCCTCCGCGGCGGCGGCCGGCTGCGACGACGGCTCGAGCCGGGCGAGCCGGGCCTTCGCCGACGCCTGAAAGAAGGAATTGCCAGCGACATCAAGTGACTTGTGATACAGTGCGACCGCTTCGTCGCGCCGGCCTTCCTTGAAGGCCCGTTCGCCGGCCACGAAGTACGCCAGCCCGGCCGACTGCGGCGGCAGCTCGCCCAGCAGCTTGTCGAGCCTCGGCTTGGGATCGAGCAGGAACGCCATCGCGCGATACTCGGCCGACGTGGACGAGAGCTGCCCCTGGATGCGCCGGGCTTCATCGCTCCGCCCCTGGTGCCATTCGAGCAGAAACCACGGCAGCAGCAGTTGCCGGTGCAGCGGCAGCAGTTGCCCCGAAGTAGCGGCTTCGAGCTGGACGCCGGCGGCGGCCGCCGCCCGGTCGCTGACCGCCTGCGCCGCGCGAGCCCGGCGCGCCTGGCGGAACTGATCGAGGGCATAAAAACCCACACCGATGACCGTGCAGATCACCGCCAGGGTGGCGAGGGTTTCCACGGAGTGCCGCATCGCGATCTTGCGGATGACATAGATGGACGAGGCGGACCGCGCGCACACGGGCCGGCCCTCAAGAAACGCGCACAGGTCGTCGGCCAGTTCACCGGCCGAACCGTAACGCCGCTGCGGCTCCTTGCTGAGGCACTTGAGGATGATCGCATCGAGCTCCGAGTTGACCTCGCGGCTCAGACGCGACGGCCGGGGCGGGTCCTGGTCGCGGATCGTCTGCAGGCACGCCATCGGGTCGCCCTTGAGCCGGTAGGGCGGCTCGCCTGTCAGCAGTTCAAAGAGGATCACCCCGAGCGAATAGACGTCGCTGCGTGTATCGACCGCATCGTGGTCGCCCGTCGTCTGCTCGGGCGACATGTAACGCAGCGTGCCCATCGGACTGCCAGGCATCGAGACAGCGGGGCCCGGCTGCCGTCCGTCCTCGCCGAGCATCTTGGCGAGGCCGAAGTCCAGCACGCAGGGCGCCCCCGCCTCGCTGACCAGAATGTTGGAGGGTTTTAGATCCCGATGAATCACGCCGCGTCGATGGGCGCAGGCCACCGCGTCGCAGACCTGCTGGAACAGCTCGATCCGCCGGCGCGTCGGCAGGCCGGCCAGCCGGGCGTGGGTGTCCAGCGGCTGGCCGCGGACGTAGTCCATCGCGTAGTAATAACGCCCCGACGCGATGCCGCTGTCGTGGATCACCACGATGTGCGGGTGCCGCAGCGCGGCAACGAGCTGCACCTCCCGTTCGAAGCGCCACCGCGCCCGCAGGCCCGCGTGCGGGCTGTCGAGCAGCACCTTCACCGCCACCGTGCGGTTCGTGGAATGCTGGATCGCCTCGTAGACGACGCCCTGTCCGCCCCGATGGATCTCGCGCAGGATGCGATAACCCGGTATGGAGACCTCGTCGGGTCCGGGGGCCGAGTCGGTGTCGCTGGCCGCCACCGCCGGCGGAGAGTCCGAGCCCGCCTCGGGCGAGAGAAAGTGCACCGGGACCGACAGCGAGCGTGTCCGCACAAACCCTTCGCGCATCTCCTCAAAATACGCCTGCGCCGAGCGGTACTGTTCGAGCGCCTCCCGGCAGGAGGGGCAGGAGGCGACGTGCCGGCCCGCCCGATCGCTCAGCTCCGAGCTGGCCGCCGACGTGGCCACCTGATGGAGTTCTTCGGGTGTCAGGCAGGTGTCAATGGTCAGGCTCACCACGCCTCCTCCATCTTTTGCTGCAGTTCGCGCATGTGGGAGAGAACGTGGATCTTGGCCAGATAAACGGCATTGCGCGAGATGTTGAGGTGCGCAGCGACCTGCTCACCGCTCCAGCCCTCCAGCGTGAGCAGCTCGAACGCCCGGAGCGTGGTCGGACTAACGCGCTGGCTGACCTGGGCCAGGCACTGGCGGACAATCGCCCGCTTCCATTCCGCCTCCCAGACTTCGCTCATGCTCGCGTCGTCGGGCACCTGTTCGAGCAGGCCGGTCCGGTCAGCCGGCGCACCGGCCCCCACATCGCGCCGGCGCCGCTGCAGATCGCGAACCGTGTTGGCCGCAATGCTCAGGAGCCACGTCCGAAGCCGCCCGCGGTCACGCTCGTAGCGGCCTTCGCGGTACGCCTGGGCGAACTTGATGAGCGTCTCCTGGGCCGCATCCTCGGCGTCATGTTCGCGCAGTCCCAGCTTGCGGGCGAAGGCGACCAGGATCGGCTGGTAACGCGAGAAAAACTCGCCCCAGACAACCTGGTCCGCGGAATCGCGCAGACCCATCAGCAGATCCGTGTTGGTGCGAGTCAGCACGGCGATTGCGCCCTCGAGAAACTCGGATATGTGGATCGGCCCAGCAACCATGGTAAACAAACTTCAAGTTCCTCTGCAACGAAAATCTCCCGCCGCCGCCGGTGTCCACGGCGACGGCGGGGCCGGCCTCGCCCCGCAGCTCACTCCCGGTCAGGGCCCCCATGCCCAGTAATAGTCCGCATTCGCATCGTCGTACGAGCTGTCGTAGCCGGAGTAGTCGGTCCACATGCCGGGGTCGTAGTAGTCGCTGTACGGGGCATACGCGGGCATGTCGAACGCGATGGTGTCATATCCCCCATACGACCCGTATCCCCCGTATCCCCCGGCCGTCCAGTACCAGTTCGAGCCGCCTGCCACACCTGACAACTCCTCCATCACTCCCCCCATCCCACCTCCGCATGACTGCCCCATGGTGAACGGCAGGATCCCGACGGCCACAACCACGCAGAGGGTCTTGAGTCGCTTCATCGGACATCTCCTCCGTTCCCGGGCGGGCCTGGGCCGCCCTCGTCACCAGCCGAAACCGCGAGCCGATCTCGCCTCGCCCCATGTACGGGGCCGGCCCACTGAATCTGTCAGCTTTTCGGGTCCGGCAGCCCCCGACAGCGGATTCCAGAAAATCCTGCGACGGGGCTGACAGATCCCCGGCCGGCTCGCGTAGATGCACTCCGAGCGATCCGGAGTCCCTTTCACAAGGAGTGAACGATGCGAGCGAACAGTCGAACGAGCTGGGTAGTGATGTCCACGTTTGCGGGTCTGACGCTGCTCATGGGCATGGGTCAGGGCTGCCCCTCGCCGGCCGACCCGACTCTGACCGCCGGCATGGGGCCGGTCCCTCCACTCCAGGCCCCTGTCAGTCCAGTGGCCGACGCGACGGCGCCTCCTGCCGTGCCCTGGTCCCCGCCGGCCGCCCCCCCGGCCCCTTTGGCCCCGACGGCGCCTCCGGCCACGTCCGCCTCAGCCGCGTCTTCGGCGTCCTCATCGCCTCCGTCCGCCCCGGCGTGCCTGACCGGTCCCGAAGAGGCAAAGCTGGTCGAGCCGGCTGCGTATGCGGTGGTGATTGAATTCCTGGGAGAGGACACCACGGTGCCCGTTTTTGTGGGTTCCGCGTTCGCTATCCACATCGATGGCTACGACAACTACCATCTGGCCACCAACGCACATGTCGCGCTGGCCGTGTCCCAGCCCCAGCCGCTCCCCACGCGGATTGTCGCCGTGCAGTCGGGCACTGGAGCGGTCGTCGAGCTCACCCGGGCGATCATCCACCGGGATTACTCCGCCAATCCGAACCCGTTCAAAGCCCCGGATGTGGCCATCCTCACCACGAAGACGCCCCTTCCTCAGGTGATGCCGCTCGCGCCGCCGGATGCTGCAGACCTGGCCGTGAACCAGAACATCACGGTCTACGGCTTCCCGGGTGACGTGGCCGACCAGGTCAAGCCGATCATCCCCGGCCAGACACGGGCGCGGGCCTCGGCCCTGCAGGGTTCGATCAGCAACCTCTACTCGTTCAAGGACAATGTGACCGTCACGACCGCAAACGTGGACATCATCCAGCATCAGGCCCCCACCACGCCGGGCACGAGCGGGTCGCCCATCGTCCGCTGCGGGCAGGTCATCGGGGCCAACAATGCCGGCACCATCAATCTGATTGTGACGCCGCAGGCCGACGGCAGCTTTGCCGTGGATCGACAGCCCGTCGCGGCCAACAACTACGGAATCCACGTGCGCCATCTCTGGGATCTGATCTCGCAGTTCCGGAATCAGACCGTTCAGGGTCTCGAGCTGCCTCCGCCGGTGTCGTCCGGAAATGCGGGCGGCGCGGGAAGCGCCCAGGTCAGCCCGTTTGCGGGCACCTACGTGGGCAGTGCTGATTCCCCCCGCACCCACTCATTCACCTTCAGCGTCGCGGAGGACGGGACGATCACCGGCACGGCGGCGTGGTTCAGCCAGACCCTGAATCTTTCCGGCCAGGTGACCGCCACGGGCGAGCTGCAGATGGAAGACGACGGCGAGGCGATCGGTTGGGAGAAGGGCGTCTACACCGGCACCATCCATCCGCAGACCCGGCAGGCGAGCGGCCAGTACCTGGAAGAGGGGACCGCACTGGCCGTCTGGCAGGCCCGGTTCGACGGGTCCGGCACCGGCGGCACCGGCGGCACGTCCAGCGCCAGCCCCTATGCCGGCACGTATCAGGGGGCCGCGGCCGATCCGCAGGTCTATCACACCCTGGCGTTCCGGGTGAATCCCGACGGGACTGTCGTGGGCACCTCCTTCTGGAGTGACGGGACGCTGAACCTGGTCGGGACCGTGGATGCCAGCGGGCGGATCGACTTCGGCGATACGGACGGGATCGACACCTACTACCGGGGAACCTTCGATCCCCAGACGGGTTGGGCTTCTGGTGGGTTTTACTACCAGGGCCAGCGCCTGAGTGACTGGGTGGCGCAGCCGAACTGACGGACCAGGCGCCCTCCCGCCCACTGACCCCGCGGCTCCATCGTTCGCATCGCTCAGAGGGGCCGGCCGTGACGAACGGCCGGCCCCACGTCTGTGGTCTGGCCTGCGAATGCATGGCCTGTGCGGAGGGGGGCCAGATATAATGGAACGTCGACGCCCTCCGGCCGTTCAGGAGCGATCGGATGCCTTCGCCATTCCCTGGAATGAACCCGTTTCTGGAACAGGAGCGAGTGTGGCACGACTTTCACAAGCGTTTCATCCCGACAGCAGCAGAAATGCTCGACACGAGTCCGCCCCAGCCGCCTCTGCCGCCGGAGGATGCGGTGTGGGCAGCCGACATCGCGGCCACGGCCCGAAAGACCAGCGCGACGCCCTTCACCGCGCAACCCGGTTCATCACGCACAAGCACTGATCCGATCTGCACGATTCTTCTGAAGATTTCTGACAACATGGTGTGGCACCGGCACCTCGCCGCTGACGGCAAGCGCGTCTCGCCCGAGCCGTCCGGGCGGTGCTGGAAATCCTAAGGCTTACGGCCGCACAGCAGGGCCAGCTCGCGCCATTTCCAGAGGCAGTCCACGTCCTGGAAGCCGATCTCTTCGAGCCAGCGCAGTTGCGTCCAGACGTCGAGCAGCTTGTTGGAAGGGTCTTCCTCCCCCGGCGTGCAGCCCATCTCCTGGAGGAAGCGCTCGTGGAGTGCGGGCGTGGGCGAGGCGACGTGTTCGAGATTGCAGAACATGCCGCCGGGCTGCAGGAGCCGCCAGATCTCCCCGTACAGCGAGCGTTTGCGGTCGTCGGGCACATGATGGATGGCAAAGCTCGAACAGACCACGTCAAACAGGCCCAGCGGCGGCAGCGCCCGTTCGAGATCGTGCTCAACGATCGTGACCCGCGCATCGCCCGCGAAGCGGCGGCGGAGCTGGTCGAGCATGGGCGGCGAAACGTCGAGGGCCACGCCGGTCGCGGCCGGGCAACGGGCCAGCACGAGCCCAAGCAGCCTCCCGTCGCCTGATCCGAGGTCCAGCACGCGCCGGGCGCCGGGCGGGGTCTCCGCAAGCAGCGCAGCTTCGCCCTCGCCCCGATGCGGGATGGTATCGGCCCGCTCCAGGTACTCGCGGGCGTGCTGCGGATCCTGCCATTCGTTCGACATCTTGCCACCTGCGGAGTGTGGGCAACCATAGCACGTCCCGCACGGCGATGCCATCATGGGTTCGTGCGCCGGGAAGATACAGGTGCGTTTCACTCAGCCGATTCTGTCACCGATCCTTCAGGGGGGTGTTCCCATTCTTCCGGGTGGCTGTCATTTTTCTTTGCCCGGAGGGCATTCGAGCGTTGCCAGGGACTTCGAGTCCCTGGATGCGGGTTGTCACTGTCCTTCTCTCCTCTCCCCTTCTCTTCTCCGCCCTGCGGGCGGAGAAGAGAAGGGGAGAGGA
>CAZQEN010000231.1:0-12526 GCA_964591605.1 uncultured Planctomycetales bacterium | reverse complement strand
ATGCGCATCGCCTATTTCGACTGTTTCAGCGGCGCCAGCGGGGACATGATCCTGGGGGCCTGCCTCGATGCGGGGGTGGGCCTGGAGGATCTCCGCGGCGATCTGGCCGGATTGAAGGTGCCCGGCTACCAGGTCCGGGCCGAGAAAGTCAAAAAACAGGGCTTTGCCGCGACGGCGTTTCACGTCGAGATGGACCCGGCCGCGCACAAGCCTCACCGCCACCTCAAACACATCCGCGAGATCATCGAGGGGGCGAACCTGTCCGACGCGGTCCTATCGCGTGCGCTGGCGATCTTCACCCGGCTCGCAGAGGCGGAGGCCCAGGTTCACAACAGCAGCATTGAGAAAGTGCACTTTCACGAGGTGGGCGCGATTGACGCCATTGTGGACGTGGTCGGCGCGTGCATGGCCCTCGAGCGGCTGGGCATCGAGCGTGTCATCTGTTCGCCGGTCCCGACCGGCAGCGGCACGGTGCAGTGCGATCACGGCATCATGCCCGTCCCCGCCCCGGCGACGGCCGTTCTGCTCAAGGGGGTGCCGCTGGCCTCCACCCAGGAGGTGGGCGAGCTGACGACACCCACCGGCGCGGCCATCCTGACCACCCTGGCCCAGTCGTACGGCCCCATGCCGGGCATGACGCTTGAAGCCATCGGCGTAGGGGCCGGCCGGCGCGACGGGCAGACGCGGCCCAATGTCCTGCGGCTCATGATCGGTCAGGCGTCGCCCGACGCCGGCTCGCCGGACGAGTTTGACGAAATCGCCGTCCTGGAGGTGAACCTCGACGATGCCCCCGGGGAGGTGATCGGCTACGTGCTCGACCGGCTGCTGGCCCTGGGCGCCCTGGATGCGTACAGCACGCCGATTCTGATGAAAAAGAACCGCCCGGCCGTCCAGATCTCCGTTCTGTGTCCGCCGGAGCGGCAGGCGGCCCTCGAGGAGGTGCTCCTGACGGAAACGCCGACCCTGGGCGTCCGCAGCTACCGGGCCCAGCGGCGCAAAATCAGCCGCAGCACAGAAACCGTGCAGACGCCGGCCGGACCCATCCGAATGAAGATAGGGAGGCGAGGCGGCGCGGTGCTCAAAGTCTCGCCCGAATTCGACGACTGCCGGGCCGCCGCCGAGCGGACCGGACGGCCTTTGATCGACATCATGGACCTCGCCATGCAGACATGGCGTTCGGCACGAAAGGAAAACGCGTAAGCGCCTCCGCGCGAACGACAGCGTGCTCACGGACTTGCTCCCCAGTCTGAGCCGATGGCTGCAGGACAGTCAGTTGGTGCCGATCATCGTCCTGATGGTCGCTCTGGTCCTGCTGATGTCCTCCATGCGCCGCCGCCAGCAACTGATCAAGAAGCGCCAGTCAGCCCCGCTGCCGCCCGCACCCCGATCCGACGCCAGCGGCTCCACCCAGGCCATTCGTCGCGATCTCGAAGACCTGCTCGTCGAGCTTCAGGACCTTTCGCGGCGGATCAGCGCCGAAATCGACACGCGATTCGTCAAACTGGAGAGCGCCATGCGCGATGCGGACCGCCGGATCGCGGTGCTGAACCGGCTGAGCCGCCAACTGGCCCCCCCTTACCCGTCGGAGGATGGGCGCGGGACGGCTGGCAACGTCGGGGAGGCCGGTCAGCCGGATGGGGCACAGGGCGAATCCTCGCGGACCGGGGCCGATCTGCGCCACACCGTCATTTATGAGCTGGCGGATGCGGGCTTTACGCCGGTCGAGATTGCCCGCGAGCTGGGACGGACCCCCGGCGAAGTGGAACTCATCCTGAACCTCCGGCGTCAGAGCCAGGCCAAGCCTTGAGCCGCAAGTCGCCGGGGCGTGCTTGATTCGGCGCGGGTTTCACTGAACAATGCAACAAGCCGATGCAGTCCTCCACCTGATTCAGGAGCCAGCCCGATGACATCGCAGCTTCGACTCACTGTGGGCACCGCCCTTCTCATTCCCATCGCCATGGCGAACATGGGCGGTGGCTGCACCTTCCCGGGACTCTTCCCCGACCCGGATCCGATCGTCATTGATTTCGTGGATGTCGAGCTGTCCAACGAGGCTCTCGATCCGGTCGCGCCTGGACTGTACGTCGACGGGGCGCTCTTCCAGGAGCTCGAAGACGAGCCGCTGGCGGTGGGCGAGCGGGGCGTGCAGGTGCGGTTCGACTGCTTCGCCGGCACCACGCTGCAGACCGATGCGCTGCTGCTCACGGCGGCCGGGGCGATTGCCAGCGACAACGCCCCCCTCCTCCAGGAAGGCATCGATTTCAACTGCGGGGACGTGATCAGTTACTTCTTCGTCGAGAACGGGGTCGACCCCTTCTTCACCCGCGTCGAACGCAATGGCGTTTTCCTGACCGACAAACCCATCCGCTGAGCGCCTTCATAGCGCCCGAAACGCGAGCTGGGGGTTCGCCGCAAAGCCCCCGCGGTGATGGTTGCGCCTGCGCCGCGACTCTCTGGCAAACCGGCGTCTCCGGGGTTAAAACCCTGCCCACCCGGCGCACGCGCCGCCGCTGCCCGGTGAAGAGGAGACGCGCCTGTGCCGATCGCTGATTCGTTTCGACTCGCCTGGACGCCGTTCCTCAAGAAGATCGGCGGCAAGATGCACCAGGCGGTGGCCCTGGTGTGCCCGACCGTGCTCGGCTCGGGGGGCGAGTTCATTCTGGAGATGGGCGGGCGCCGCCGCCGCGCGCAGACGCTCGACCTGATCCGATACACGAGTGAAATCCGCGATCAGAACACCCCTATTGAGTACCTTTGGATGGTTCCGCGGCCGGCCCGCCCCGCACGCGTGCGCGCAACGTGGAAGCCGCTCCTGGGCGGCGAGTATCGAGCCTCACTGGTGTTGCGGCCGGCGCAGCCGATGACCGTCTACGCCACGTTCAAGACGCATCTCGACATCGGCTACACGCACCGCATTGAGGAGGTGATCCGGCTCTACCAGACACAGTTCATGCAGCGGCTGCTCGAAAACCTCGACGCCACCGCCGACCGCCCGCCCGGGCGCCGGTTTGTCTGGACGCTCTCGACGTGGCTGCTCGAGCGGTGCCTCGATCCGGCAGCGGTCCATCCCGAGCATCTCAAGAGGCTCGAAAAGTACATCCGCGACGGCACGGTGGTCTGGGGCCTCATGCCGTTCACGACGCACAGCGAGTTTTTCGGGCTCGAGGAGATGTGCCGCAGTATCTACGCCGCCCGGCGCCTGGCTGAGCGCTTCAATCGCCCGGTTCCGACGGCGGCCAAGATGACCGACGTGCCCGCGCACACGGCTTCGCTGGCGATGGCCTTCGCCGCGGCGGGCGGGCGCTTCTTCCAGATCGGCACGAACCCCGAATCGGTGCCGCCCGACGTGCCGCCGCTGTTCTGGTGGCACCTCCCCGACGGCCAGCGCCTGCTGTGTCACTACCGCGGCACGTACGGCACGCCGCTCCTGCCGCCCGAGGACTGGCCTTGGAGGAGCTGGCTGGCGATACAGATCACCAACGACAACGTCGGCCCGCAGAGTCTCTGGACGCTCGATCGGATGGACTGGATAGGCAAACACTTCGACTCCCCGGTCTGCCGGACCGGCCGGCTCGAGGACTTCGCCGACGCGATCATCCGTGAGCACGGCAATGACCTGCCCATCGTCGAGAAAGAGTTCACCGACTGGTGGATTCACGGCATCGCGAGCATGGCCGATCGCACGAAGACGGCGCGGATCGACAAGGAACGGCTGCCGACCGTCGAGATGCTGCGGACGGCGGCCGGGATGATCACCGGCAGTGGGTTGGACCAGAACGAGACGATGGCGCAGCACGCCGGGAGAGTCCGCGAGGCATACGAACAACTTGCGCTCTACACCGAGCACACCTGGGGCGATCACGCCACCGACGCCCGGCAGCTTCTGCCGCAGGGCAACCGCTACACGAGCGACCTCTTCGCCGGCGGGGAGCCTCGGCCGCCCGTCGACCGCTGGGTCGCATCTTGGCGCGACAAGGCGGCATTTGCGGACCGGGCGCATGAGCTGACGGATGAGCTTGAGGCCGTCGCGAAAGACGCCTTCCTATCCGCTTTCGACGTGAGACGTGAGACGTTAGACGTGAAACGTTCTCCAGAGTCGGGCACAACCGTCGGTTCCTCACGTCTCACGTCTCACGTCTCACTTCGCACGTCCCACCGCGACGGCTGCGCTGGCATCGCCCTGTTCAACCCGCTCAACTGGGCGCGGGGCGGCATCGTATCCGTGCCGGCCTGTGAACTGCCGAAGGGCGAATTCGAGCTCGTCGACCCGACCACCGGCGGGGCGGTGCTTTATGAGCGGGACGGCGAGGAAATCGTGTTTGCCGCGCCGCCCGTGCCGGCGTGCGGGTACCTGGTTCTGGAGGTGCGCGCGTCGACGGGGCGTTCCCGTGCGGGCCTGGCCGCCGACTGGCACGAACGGATGCTTGCGCTGCATACCGACGACTACACGCTGCAGTTCCACGAGGCCGGCGGGCTGGCCCGCTGGCACGACCGCGCCCGATCGAGCCAGTGGTGCTGCGCCGAGGTCGAATTTCCGATGGGCACGTATCTCTACGAGATGCCCGGCGGCGATCAGCTCCGCCGGTTCGCCCGGAAAGTGCACTCCAACAGCTACGCCGAGACGGAAGGTTATTTCCAGCGGCACGAGTATGCCGACATGCCGCATGTCGGGCCCGTGGGCGGCGGGGCGGCCCGCGTGCAGCACGAGATCACGCCGCTGTTTGCCCGCGTCGTGGTCGAAGCCGACTGCCCGCAGCGCAAGGCGCCGCACCGGCGCAGCGGTGACGCCCAGCGCTACCGCAGCACGTTCACCGTTTACCACGGCCGGCGCGACCTGCACGTGCGCGTCGAGCTGCTGGGCAAACGATCCACCTACGCCGCCGAGGCGGGCTATGCGTTCTTCCCGTTCTCCGGAGACGAGCCGTTCATCCTCATCAACCGCATCGCCCATCAGCTCAACCCGGCCCGCGAACTCGCCGGCCGTGTGAATGCCGCCCACATGGCCGTCGGCCGCGGCGTGCGCATCGAGCATGAGCACGCTGGCATTAACTTCTACCCGCTGCACACGCCGCTCGTGTCGTTCGGCCAGCCGGGCGTCTACCGGTTCGACGAAAACGGCGCACACGAAAGCGGCATCCTCTATGCCACGCTGTTCAACAACGGCTGGGGCACGAATTTCGCGCAGTGGCAGCCGTTCGACGATCCACATGCCCAAGAGCCGCGGGCTTCAGCCCGCGCGGCGCTCCGAACGAAGGGGCCGCCCCCTCGCGTGGCAGGCTCTGCCGCCCCGACGCGTGACTACGCGTTCGATTTCGTGCTGCGCCCGACGGGCAACGATGACTGGGACGGCGGCCTGGAACGCGGCGGAGCAGAGGTGTTCCGTCCGCTGGTGGCGATGGTTCTGCACGACGCAGCGGCCGCCCCCCGTGGCGGCCGGGTGCTCGCAGAGCCGGCGGCGTCTCTTCTGTCCATCGAACCCAGCCCATACGTCCAGCTCGTCACGCTCAAGCCGGCGGAGTTCGAACCCGGGCTCGTGATCCGTCTGTGGAACGCCGATGCCAACCCGGTTCATGCCACGATCGGGCTTCCCGCCTGGCGCCGCGCGGGCGCACTCTGGCAGTGCGATCTCGTCGAACGCCGGAAACGCCGAATCCCCGTGAATCGCGATGGCAGCGCAAAGCTCGCCCTGCGCCCCAACGAGATTGCGACCTTGCTGCTGCAGGGCAGGTAAATGAAGCCCGAAGCGCCGGCGAAGGGTCCGGCACCGCATAAACAGAACCCGAAGCGCAAGCGAGGGGTTCGGCACGACGACCATCGTACACGTGAGCCTCTCGAGCGCATGCGGCCCGGCGGCGACGGTGCCGGTCGTGTCACCTGATCGCAGGTTCACCGGCAAACCCCTTGCTTGCGCTTCGGGCTCCATCGGGCCCTTTACGCACGAACGGCAACCCGCCGGTCGACCTGAGTGCTGTCAGGAGAGACGGACCTCTTTGTGATGAGCGACACCACGATCAGTACGAGGAACCCCAGCGGGATCGTCACCAGTCCCGGCTGGCTGAAGGGGGCGAGGGCGTCGGCCGGGTTGAGGCCATAGACGTCGCGGTAGACCTGGGCGCTCATCAGGATCCACGCCAGCGATGAAACCATGCCGACGGCGATCGCGGCCGTGATGCCCTGCCGCGTCGTGCCGCGCCAGAAGAGGAGCATCACCAGCGAAGGCAGGTTCGCCGACGCCGCGATGTTGAACGCCCAGCCGACCAGAAAGCTCACGTTCATGCGCTGGAACAGCACTCCGAGCACCATCGCGATGATGCCCACGACGACCGCCGCGCACTTGCCGGCCTTGACCTTGCCGTGATCGTCGAGCCGCATGCGCAGCAGGTTGCTCATCAGGTCGTGGGCGACGGCGCCGCTCGAAGCCATGATCAGCCCGCTGACCGTGCCGAGCACGGTGGTGAACGCGATGGCCGAGATGATCGCGAACAGCCAGTGGTTGAAACTCCGCGCGAGCAGCGGGGCGGCCATGTTGCTGTCGGTGACATCGAGGGCGCCGCTGGTCATCGCCCCCAGACCCAGGTAGAGCGTGAGCACGTAGAAAAACCCGATGCTGGCGATGCCTACGACGGTACTCTTGCGGGCGGCGGCCTCGTCTTTGACGGTGTAATAGCGGATCAGGATGTGCGGCAGCGACGCCGTCCCGCAGAACAGGGCGAGCATGAGCGAGATGAAGTCGAGCCGGTCGCGCAGCCTGCCGCTGGTGAGGCCCTTGAAGGTGGCGCTGGCGCCCGGCACGAGCACCTGACTGCCCGGCGTGGGCTGCGGGTAGTACACGGTCGTCGTCGAACCATCCGCCTCGGCGATTTTCTCTGACGACCAGAGGATGATCGTGCTGTCCTGCAGCGTGCGGAAAAACTCGAAGGGCCCGAGCGGCCCGGTGGATGTACGCCCTCCCGGCAGGCTTGCGATGTGCCCCACGGCGTGCAGATCGCCCTGCCCTTCGCCGCGGCCCTGCGGGATGCCGTTGACGATCCGCCGGCCGCCCCTGCCGACCGTGACCGTCTGCGTTTCCCAGAGCGTTTCCGCGTTGCGGGCCGTCCGCCGCCACACGCTGACGCGTCCGCCCGTGTCGCGCACGCGGACATAGTCGTCGGTCCATTTTCCATCTGCCGGAAGCTCCGCCACGCCAGCCTGGGCGAGCAACTCCGCCCGCGTTATCGTACGGGCCTCGAAGTGCGGCTTGCCCGTTTGGCTGGGCTCGGTGGTCAGGCCGCGGTTCAGGATCATCAGCGTGAGGATCGCGCAGAAGATCACGAGCAACGAGCCCTTGATGAACTGGACGTACGTCGTGGAGACCATGCCGGCGGTCACGACGATGAGGATCACGACCACTCCGACCGAAAGCACGCCCGCGTAATGCGGGAGCCCGAGCAGCGGCCGGATCAATGCACCCGCGCCCACCATCTGCGGGATCAGGTAGAACAGGCTGACCACGAGCGTACTCACCGCCGCCGTGAACTTGATGCCGCGCGAGTTGAACCGGCTGTCGAGGGCGTCGGCGAAGGTGAAGCGGCCGAGGCGCTTGAGCGGCTCGGCCACGACGAAGAGGGCGACGATCCAGCCGGCCAGGTACCCGATCGAGTAGAGGAACCCGTCGTAGCCGTAGAATGCGATCAGTCCGCAGATACCCAGGAACGATGCCGCGGAGAGGTAATCACCGGCAAAGGCAATGCCGTTGACCGCCCAGTGGATCTCGCCATGGGCGGCAAAGTACCCGCGGGCCGAGCGGGCCCTGGCCCCGAGGTAGAAACTCAGACCCAGGACGACGCCGACAAAAAACAGGAAAATCGCGATCGCGGTGAGCGAGCTCTCGTAAATCACAGTCTCGCCCTCCCTCCGGCCGCCGCGGGACCTCGGCACAGCAGCATGTAAACCAGCGCCAGCACGAGGGCGGCTGCGATCAGCGCGATGCCATAGGCGATGGCCACGTTGACCCCGCCGGGGGCGGTGCGCGTCATCCACTCGGGCCGGAAGGCGGCCGCGATGATGAACCCGCCGTAGAGCACGACATAGACCGCGAACAGCCAGAGCCCGTAGCGGGCGTTCCGCTGCGCCGTGCGTCCGTTCACGTCGTGGGGCGGTTCCGGCGGCGGCTCAGCGAAGAGGGACGGGTCCGGTTCGCGCGGTACGTGCATCTGACGGCTCCAGGCGTTGTGCGATGCGATGAATCGCCACTCCAGCCCGAAGTGGCGCAGTGCCGGGCAGTGTAGCACATCAGCGGGCGGCGTGTCGCCGCCCTGACGGCATCCCTTCGGGTCTGACCATTGGCTCGCGCAGTGAGGCCCGCGTTGTGGTGCAGCCGTCTTCCCGGCGCGCCGGGACACGGTGCAGGCGAGACGCCTGCACCACAAACGGCGGACCTTTCCGGAAAGACTGCCACGACCATCCCTTCTGCCCCCCTGGACATGCTTGCCTTGATCGGCTGGTTGCGAATACGATTCGGCCCGGGTCGCATTCCCGAATCGAGGATGATCCATGCCTGAGAAACCAATCCATATCCGTCGGCGAACGCTGCTCAAGGCGATGGGCGCGTCCGCCGCATCGGCCGTCGGCCTGCCGTATTTCGTGCCGTCGGGCGTGCGGGCCGCGCCCGGGAAGCCGGGTGCGAACGACCGCATCACCGTCGCCCACATCGGCGTGGGCGGCATGGGCGGCTATCACCTGCGGGACATGGTCTCGCGCCAGACGAGCGGGGCGGTCAACATCGCTGCCGTCTGTGACGCGGACGAGGCCCGCCTCGCCAAGGCGCTCGAAACCGCCGGCCCGCAGGCCCAGGCCTATCGCGATTACCGCTACATCCTCGAGCGCAAGGACGTCGACGCGGTCGTCATCGCCACGCCCGACCACTGGCACGCCGTGCAGATGGTCCACGCGGCCGAGTGCGGCAAGCACGTCTACGTCGAGAAGCCCGCCTGCTGCACGATCGAAGAAGGCCACGCGATGGTGAAGGCCGCCCGCGAGAACAAGATCTCCGTGCAGGTTGGCTCGCAGGGCCGTTCGCAGCCGGAGGCGTACCTGGCCCATCGCTATCTGGTAAACGGCGTGATCGGACGCGTCCACCACGTCGCGTGTTACCACTACCCGAGCCCCAGTGATGACAACCCCGTGCCCGACAGCGATCCGCCGCCGGAGCTCGACTGGGATCTGTGGCTCGGCCCGCTGAGCTGGCGGCCGTACAACAAGAAGTATCACCCCGGCGCGTTCCGCTGGATCATGCAATCCGGCGGCGGGCAGATCCGCGACCGCGGGGCCCACGTGATGAGCTGCGCGATGTGGTGGATGGGCGCCGACGGCACCGGGCCGGTCACGATCGAGGCGACGGGCACACGGCCGGCGAAGGGACTCTGGGACGCCGCGGTCACGATGGAGGTGAAATATACCTTCAAGAATCCCGACTGGATCATGACCTGGACGCAGAAGGAAAACGCGATGCCCCCCGCCGAGGAGCGCAGGGAAGGCGAAGACAAGATCGTCCGCCCGGGCTATGGCGCGGTGTACCACGGCGACAAGGGCACGATGACTCACTGGGGCGGCGACGGCGGCACGTGGGTGGAACGCAAGGTGCGCGAGTGGGAGCCGCCCGCGGGCGCGACAGATGTCTATAAGAGCCCCGGCCACAAGGAAGACTGGTTCGAAGGCATCCGCACGGGCAAAAAGACGATCATGAACATCGACGCGGCGGTCGGGGTCTCGAACCTGTGTGTACTCGGTAACCTGGCGTTCATCCTCGGCCGGCCGCTCAAGTGGGACCAGGCCAGGGCCGAGATCATCGGCGACGCCGAGGCCCGGCGGATGATGAGCCGCCCGCAGCGTTATCCTTATTGCCTGTAGAGAGCCGGGCTCTGTGAGCCCGGAAACTCAGAGCCGGGCTCTGTGAGCCCGGAAACCCAGAGCCGGGCTCTGTGAGCCCGGCTCTGACTGGAGTGTGACATGACCAGCGACGAATTGATCTCGCAGATCAAGGGCTCGGACGAGAAGGCCCGCGGCCAGGCGTGGCAGCAGGCCGGCCCGCTCGGCGCTTCAGCCGTCCAACCTCTCGCCGCCGTTGCCGCCGGAAGCGAAGGTGAGGTTTCCCGCGCGGCCACCCGGGCCATGTGGGTGATCGTCCGCCACGCCGGCCGTCCCGGCGCTGACGCGGAGCGACGTAGCGTCGTCTCAGAACTGCTGGCTGTCCTCAAGGCGCACAAGGCGACGCAACTGCGCCGTGACGTGATCTGGATGCTCTCGGAGATTGCCGGCCGCCGGGCGGTCGCCCTGCTCGCCGCCCTGCTCACCGACGCGACCCTGCGTGACGATGCCCGCATGGCCCTCCAACGGATGGATGACGAGGCGTCGCTCGCCGCCCTCCGCGCCGCGCTGCAGACCGCTCCCGAGGATTTCCGCCCGAATCTGGCCTATTCCCTCCGCCGGCGCGGCGAGAAAGTCGAAGACGTGCCGTGCCTGCGGCTCAAACCGGTCAAATCCACCCGCGTCGGTCAGACGGCGCAGCGGCCGACCTGAGAGCGTGCGCGAGAAGCGGTCAATCCCGCAGAGCCCCGACCGTCAGGGAGAGGGTTCTTCTGCGTGATCACAGACCGCTTCCTCAGCGGCGCGGCTCTGATCGATCCCCCATCCCGCGCTTCGCGACGCGGTGGGGCACCCGAAACACGAAAGTCGGAAACCAAAACGACGCTACCGAGTCAGGGAGGAGCCCTCGGCAGGCCGCGCTTCCCGCCAGCCCGCGTGAAGCTGCCCGCTCAACTTCGCCGCCAGCTCCTTGTACTTCTCTCGGCCCGCCAGGCTGACGTTCTCGCCCGGATCGGTCTGGTGATCGTAGAGCTCGACGCCGACGGGCGGCTGGCCCGGCTCGGCCCATTCGGTGTAGCGGTAGCGATCGGTGCGCATCGTGTAGCCCATGACCTTCTGGCGCGGATACTGACTGAACGCCGCCGTCTTCCATGGCCGGTCCGGATCTTTCAACACCGGCACCAGGCTCAGGCCCTCGAGCTTCGGGGGGATCGGCAGGCCCGCGAGTTCGCAGAGCGTCGGATAGATGTCCACGAATTCGGACAGGGCCGCAGACTGCCGGCCGCGCGAGGCCAACCCCGGGGCGCTGATGATCAGCGGCGATCGCGTGGCCAGCTCGAAATTCGTGTGCTTGCACCACTGGCCGTGCTCGCCGAGCTGCCAGCCGTGGTCACCCCACAGCACGACCACCGTGCGCTCGCGCAGGCCGAGCCGATCCAGCTCATCGAGGACTCGGCCGATCTGCGCATCGGTGAAGCTTGTGGCGGCCCGGTAGGCCCGGATGAGCTCCTTTGCTTTTGCCTCGGGGACAGGGCCCTTCTTGGGGATGTCGGAGTAGCTACGGAGCTCGTTGTAGTCGGTCATGGCCAGCGAAGGCGCGCCTTCCGGGGGATTGGGGTTGCCAGCGGTCTGGATCGATTCGAGCGGGTAGTGCTCGAAGTACTTGCGCGGGGCGACAAACGGCAGATGCGGCTTGAGGAAGCCGACGGCCAGGAAGAACGGCCGGTCCTTGATCTCACGCAGCACCTCGACGGCTCGATCGGCCGTCTTGCCATCGATCAGTGCGTTGTCGGGCACGTCCGCCGCCTCCCAGGATGGGCCGTTGATCCGCCCGGCCCGCTGGACGCGCAGCGGCACGCCGGTTTTCGGATCGCGCTCGAGCACCTTGTCGGCCTGAGGCCGCGGGCCGACGGCGCGGCGGTGCTCTTCGAGCGCGGCGAGCGAGTCGGGGTTGTGATACGTCGGCGCCTGCGGCCGCCAGTGCGGCACGCTCCAGGACTGCGGATCGTCCAGGTCGCCGTGATAGATCTTGCTGAGCCCCTGCGTGTGGTAGCCGTGCTGCTTGAAATGCTCGGGAAGCGTGACGATGCCGGGAATGGTCTTGCGGAAGTGCGTGTTCAGGTCGTAGATCCGCGTCGCGTCCGGCCGCAAGCCGGTGAGCAGCGACGTGCGCGACGGGCTGCACACCGCCTGCTGGCAATACGCCCGCGTAAAGGTGACGCCGTCTCTGGCCAGCCGGTCGATGTGGGGCGAGTGCACATAGCTCGCACCGTAGCAGCCGACCTCCGGCCGCAGGTCGTCAATGGCGATCATCAGCACATTGAGCCGCGGCCGGGGCTCCTCGCCCCCTGCCGCCAGACACGCCACACCCACGCAGATCGCCGCAAAAGCCCGGATGAAACCCATGTATCTGCTCCTTCGCTCGACATTCAGTAGGTCCTGCCTGCCGGGCAGGACCTTTTCGCGTGCTGACTCCCCCCACCCACTCAAGGTCCCTTCCGGCAGAAGGGACCTACCCACAGTAGGTCCTGTCTGCCGGACAGGACCTCTTCGCGTATCGACCCCCCGCCCGCCAAGGTCCCGCCCGGCAGGCGGGACCTACTCATGCGAGCCGGATGGAAAGCAGGGCCTGCCTGCCGGGCAGGACCTTTTCGCGTGCTGACTCCCCCCACCCACTCAAGGT
>CAZQEN010000230.1:0-12534 GCA_964591605.1 uncultured Planctomycetales bacterium | reverse complement strand
GGGTGTGCCCATTTTTCCGGGAGATGGGTGTCCCGGCGCGCCGGGAGACTCACATCCTCGCCCGGCAGGGCGCACGATGGTTGCCAGGGACTTACAGTCCCGGGAACAAACGGGCTCAGGCAGTTTCTCTCCCCTTCTCTTCTCTGCCCTGCGGGCGGAGAAGAGAAGGGGAGAGGAGAAAACAATAGCAGCAACCCGTATTCAGGGACTGCAAGTCCCTGGCAACGCTCGAATGTACTCCGGGCAAAGAAGTTACAGTCCCCCGGAAAAATGGGCACACCCGCCCTGGGCGGGGTGGGGTTGGCGGCGTGACAGGGGGAGGATTCTGCGGTAGGCTTCCGCATTCACATACTGGGTTCCGCAGAGTGTAAGGAGAAACGATTTATGCCTCGCAAGGGTCAGGATCAGGAAATGGTTACCGGCCGGCAGCAGGTCGGGCAGGTCAGTCGCCGGTCGTTTTTGAGTGCGGCGGCGGCCGCGGGCGTGGTGGCGGCGGGTGCGCCGCGGGTTCGTGCGGCCGGGCAGGGCGTGCTGGGGGCCAACGAACGGGTGGTGATGGGGATCATCGGCTCGGGCGGCATGGGCCGGCACCACATGGAGCGGCTCAAGGCGGCCGGCGTCCAGTGGGCGGCGGTCTGCGACGTGTATGAGCCCAACCGGGCCAAGGGCATGGAGATCGCAGGGGCCAAGGCCGAGGCATACAAAGAACATGAGCGGCTGCTCGACCGCAAGGACGTCAATGCGGTCCTGATCGCCTCGCCTGAGCACTGGCACTGCCAGCACCTGATCGATACGGTCGCGGCGGGCAAGGATGCGTACTGCGAGAAGCCGATGTGCCACTCGATCAAAGAGGGGGCACAGATGGTCGAGGCGGTGCGCAAGAGCGACCGCATCGTGCAGATCGGCATGCAGCGGCGCAGCTCGCCGATCATCCACGAGATGAAAGCCAAGGTCTTCGATGCGGGCGTGCTGGGCAAGGTGAATCTGGTGCGGGCGGAGTGGTACTGGAAGGTGGGGGTGAATCGCGATCCCAAGCTGCCCGGTGAACTGGACTGGGAGCGTTTCTGCGGGCCGGCGGGCAAGCAGAAGTTCGAGCCGATCAAGTACCGGCACTGGCGGTATTTCTGGCCGTTCTCGGGCGGCAACGAGACGGACCAGGGCACGCACCTCATGGACGTCGTTCAGTGGATGATGGGCGAAGACCAGCCGTTGTCGGCGGTACAGATCGGCGAGGTGTTCGAGAACCAGCCGACCGAGACGCCCGACACATTCTGCTGCACGTTCCGGTATCCCAAGTTCCTGGCGACCTGGACGCTCTGCTACACCACGAACACGTTCCACAACGACTGGTCGATCTGCTTCCAGGGCGACAAGGCGTCGCTGTGGCTGACGGAGAACGGCTACGCCGTGTTCGCGGACGTGAACAACTGGGCGAAGGGTCCGCTCAAGACGGCGATGGAGAACCTGTCGGGCGGCGTGACGGACACGGTGCCGCACACGAACAACTTCCTCGAGTGCGTCAAGACCCGCAAGCAGCCGAACGCGACGGTGGAGATCGGTCACAAGGCGGTTCGGCCGCTGCACCTGGCGAACGCAGCGCTGAAGGCGAAGCGGGAAGTGACGCTCGATGAGGACGGTGTGACGATCCACGGCAAGGGCGGGTTGCTGTAAAGCCGTTGAGAGCTCATCACGGAAGCGGTGAGAGCACAGAGAAGACATTCAATGCACATGCGGCGGCCACCTTCGGGTGGCCGCTTTTTTGCGCGGGGTGTGCCGAGCTCGTCTCAGTCGCCCTAACCGCGGGCGGAGGCGTCGGTTTGGGGAGGGGTTCGGGCGGGCGCCTGCACCACCAATGGCGACCGAGGCCCGGAGGAATTGCCAGACCCCCTGCGGAGGGTCTGGCAATTCTTCCGGGATATGGGTGAAGACGAGCTCCGATCCTCGCCCGGCAGGGCGCACGATGGTTGCCAGGGACTTGAGTCCCTGGAAAGGAAGCCCAGCACAGACCTCTCGCCTCCTCTCCTCCGCCCGAAGGGCGGAGGAGAGGAGGCGAGAGAATAGGGAGAACAGGAATCGCCGTTCCAGGGACTGAAAGTCCCTGGCAACGCTCGAATGCCCTCCGGGCAAAGTGGTTATAGCCGCCCCAAACAATTGCCACACCCCCTGCGAAATTATTCGCCGACCTCCGTGTCATTTACGCCGGATCGGGCTTAAAATGGAGCGACACCCTGGCCTCTCGGGCAGTTCCAGGGCCGTCCGCGGCGGCTTTCGCTCATATCTCTCGCGAAAGGAGTGTGCGTCATGCAACTCGAGACCATTCTGCGGGAACGGGACATTCCGTACGAGGTCCACTCTCACCCTCCGACCTACACAGCCCAGCAGTTGGCCCAGGTCGAGCACGTACCGGGCGAGATGGTGGCCAAGCCGGTGATCGTCAAGGGGCGCGGCGGATTCGCGATGTGCGTGCTTCCGGCGCCCCGGCATCTGGACATGCGCCGGGTGGCCGAGGTGCTCGAGGATCCGGACGTCCGGCTGGCGATGGAATCGGAGATGGCCGAGCTCTTCCCGGATTGCGAGCTGGGGGCGGAGCCGGCGATCGGTTCGCTGTACGGGCTGCGGACGATCATCGACCGGCGGCTCGAGAACGATGACTACGTGATAACGCCCGCCGGTACGCATGAAGAGAGCCTCCGGATGCGCCGCGAGGACTGGGAGCGGATCTGTAACGCGCTGGTGGCCAACATCGCGTGCGATTGAGCGGGGATGCGGCCGATCGGCGGACGCATCGAACGGCCACCGGCGACGGAACGCGCTATGGCTGCGGCACTTTCAGATCCGCCAGGAACTCCGGCGTGATCCGCTTGCCCACGAGGAAGCACTTGCGGTCCGGGTGCCAGAGCACGTTGTTGCCGCCGCGCGTCGTGAAGCTGCTGTAGACGCCGATATTCGTGTTGCCCGGCCGGTCTTTGCTGACCTTGTGCCCGTCGGGTGCAAATCCCTCATTGTCCATGAGCTGCCTGGAATCGCTGAACCAGATGGGCTGGTCGGCGTGGGGACGGAACTCGCCCAGAGCGATGAACGCCGGGCGGCGGGGCTCGGCCGTGGATTCCGGCTTGGTCTCGATGTCGCCGCGGTTGTTGTGATGCAGCAGGACGTATCGGCCGTCGGCGAGCTGATAGATCGGGCAGCAGGACACCGGCTGCAGAATAGGCGTGCCATGATCCCGCCGCAGCAAGGGCCGCGGATTGCACCAGGTCGCCCCGTCGTCCCGCGAGACGCTGTACCAGATGCAGCCTGAATTGGTCCGCATGACGCAGAACAGCCGCTGGTCGGGCAGACGCACGATGCTCGGTTCCTGGGCGATGCTGAGCAGGGGGTCAAGAAAGTGCGGCACCCGCAGCGCCTGGTCGCCCCACGCGGAGTAGGTGACTTTCAGGTCCTTGACCTGCGGATCATCGTCGACATTCTCGAAGCGCATGAACTCGACGACGCTTTCGATCTGCGTCCAGCTTTCGACGTTCTGGCGCGTGGCGACCGCCCGGTTCAGCCAGTGCGAGTAGCCGACAAAGTAGCCGCCCTTCAGGTCGCGCAGGGGCGTCTGCCAGACAATCCACTCGGCCGGCGTCTTACCGGTGGGATCGTCGTAGGGGCTCCGGGGCATCGGGATGGTCTGCGGCCTGGACCAGGTGAGCCCGTCGTCGTCGCTGAAGATGCCGTCCATCGTGCCGGTGTGCATGGGAATCCAGCCGCTCACACCCAGGTGCTGGTTGTAGATCACGTAGACGCGGCCCGACTCTGAGACCATGGGGAAGGCCCAACTCGCCATGTGCCCCTGGCCGCCGGGAATACGGCGTCCGGCGAGGTGAATCGGCTCGCACCACGTGCGGCCGTCGTCCCGCGACCGGGAGAAGACGATGCGGTTGTCGGGTCCCGGCTGGGTCTGAGCCTGAGTCCAGACGGCCATGAGCCATCCGCGGGGCCCCTCGAAGACGAGCAGGTGCTCGTTGTGTGAATCGCGGGTCGAGCTGTCCCAGTGGCGGGGGACGTAGACGATGTAGTCGGGGGCGCTTCGCATCAGCTCGCCCTGGAGAATCGCCCGGACCTGCGCATCGGTCGGCGCCGACGGGGCGGTCTGCCCGGCGACCACGCCGACGCAGTGCAGAAGCATGCCAAGGGGCAGGAATCTCGCAAAATGTGAACGCATGGAGTCATCCTCGTGGTTGCGGTGGTGACCGACCGGGGAGGTCCGTTCGGCGGGGGACATGATACCCGGTCGGCGGGCCGGGGGGGGTCCATGGACCCCGAGTCCATGAGGGCCGGCCGGCTGTGTCAGGCCCCGTCACCTCAAATTCGGTGGCAAAGGGCTTCCATTGTGGCGCCGGGGTGGTATACTCCCTGGCGGCAGGCTCCGCCCGGCGGCGCGCCGGCCGGCCACCTGTCTGTCCGCGCAACTTTGACGTCAGCAACTCTGAGGTGACAACATGTCAAGGCTTCCTGCCGCTTGCGCGTGGCTTCTCACTGCCACCATGCTGTTCGGACAAGACGCTGCTTCCTCGCAACCTGCGGAATCGGGGTCGGCCCCGCCCGCCGCCCGGACGACGGCTCCCTCCAATGCGTTCCAGTGCGGCGACAACTGGCTGCATTGGCCCAAGGCCACCGGCGACTGGGGCGGGCTGCGCAGCGAGCTGGCCGAGCGCGGCATCACGATTGACATCGACGTGACCAACATCGTGCAGCAGAACACGCACGGCGGCTATTCCACGAATGATGCCTTCAAGTATTCGGGATCGGGTGACATCACGCTGCGTCTCGACACGGGCAAGCTTGGCCTCTGGCCGGGGGGCATGCTGCTGCTCAACGGTGAACCCAAGTGGGGCGACGGAGCGAATCCTTACGTGGGCTCGCTGCTGCCCGTGAATCTCGACGCCGTCAAACCGGGAGCGGGCGAAGGCGCCATGATGACGCTCTCGGAGTGGATTTTCTTCCAGAGTCTTTTCGAGAATAAACTTGTTTTGATTGCTGGCAAACTCGACGGCTCGCGGGCGTTCGACCGCAACGTCTTTGCCAACGACGAACGCACGCAGTTCATGAACGCCGGGCTGCGCAACAACATGATCATCCCGGCGTTCCTGCCGTACACGAACCTCGGGGCCGGCTTCGTCCTGAACCCGACCGACTGGCTGAGCGTGGTGACGGCCGTCGCCGACTCGGAGGGACGGGCAAAGACCACCGGTTTTGAGACCACCTTCCACGGACCGACGCACACCACGGTGATTCACGAATGGGATGTCAAGGTCAAGCCGTTCGGGCTCGACGGCAACTACCGCGCCGGGTTTGTCTGGAGCAGCAAGGAATCCAACCATCTGCAGCCGGTGAGCCCGTTCCGGGAGACGGGGCCGCTGATGATGAGGCTGCTGGGGCCGCGCCTGATGAAGAAGGTCGGGGCGCTGCTGCCCGTGAATGACAGCCCGGACAACGTGGCGCTGTATGCGAACTTCGACCAGTATCTTTACCAGGAGGAATGCGATCCGAAACAGGGGGTCGGGCTGTTCGGCCGGTTCGGCTGGGCCCGGGATGACGTGAATGCGATCGAGTACTTCTACAGCGGCGGCATTGGCGGGCGGGGGATCATCAACGGCCGCGACAACGACACGTTCGGCCTCGGGTACTACCACATCAACCTGAGCGACGACCTGCCCTCGTTCCTGCATTCGGAGCAGGGCGTGGAGCTCTACTACAACATCGAGGTTGCCCCGTGGCTGCACATCACGCCGGATATCCAGGTGATTGCGAATCCGGGCGGCACCGACTCGGCCGACTGCTCGCTGGTGTACGGCATCCGGATGCAGATGAATCTATGACCTGCAGCACGGGTATGGCTCATCTGACAACTGCAACGCCGACGGGAAATTGCCGCGAAGAGGCACAAAAGGCGCAAAAGGAGAATTCTCCTGCGATTCTTGTGCCTTTTCGCGGCCATTCTCGGGGTGATTCACGGTTGACCAGCGTTGCAGGTTTCATCAAGCGAGCCCAAGTCCGCTGATCAGGAAGAGCGCGGGCGCGGGGAACAGCCCCGCGACCCGATGCCGCCGCACGAAGATCCGCTCTTCAATCGCGATCGCACCCCGCCCCAGGCGGGCTTCTGGTTGCCCGCCGACTGCACGTCCGCCTCACTGGCGTCACTGACCCAGACTGGCCAGCGAATCGGCAAGGAAGTTCAGCCAGGCCGGGATGGTCAGCAGGCCCACCGTGATGAAGCTGAGAAAGTCGAGAATGATCATGATCATCGTGCGATCCTTTCCGATTGTCGGGTACTCACTTCAAAGAACATAACCCGTCGTCAGGGAATGATGTCATCACCGCGGACAACAAACTGGCGGTAGTCGCTGTCCATGTCCTGCACCACGAGCAGGGACTTTTCGAACAGCTCGCCCTTGACTCCACCGTTCTTGAGGGCGATGAACTGCTCGTGGGCAGCCTGGGCTTCCGGTGAATGAGTGCCGGCCCACGCGCTGCGGTCGAACACCACGAGGTTCTTGAGGCAGCCGAGCGGGGCCTTGTTGAGGTCCGCCTCGTTCGTGGCCCGGTAAGAGCCCAGTCCGAAGATCATGGACGTGGCCTCCAGGAAAGCGTCGCCGTAGGCCTGCGCCTGCCGCAGGAAGTGATTGGCCACGTCGCGGCGGATGTTGCGGACGTCCTCTTCGCTGAGCGGCTCGAGGCGGTGGCCCTTCATGAAGCGGTAGCTGGCGCGGGCCAGATACTCATTGACGTATTCATCCGTGATGAGCAGGCCGCCCAGCTCATCGATCATCTTGACGAGACGATCGAGGGCGAAGCGCGAGGGGCTGTTGTTGAGGGCCAGGACGATGCGGTCGGCATCGTTCCACTGATCCATGTTGACCAGGGCGATGTTCTGCTGATCGAAGAAATCGGGGTCATATTCGAGGAGAGAGCGGACCTCGAGGATGAACCGTTCGCGGTAACGCGGGGCGAGCGTCACATCGCTGGTGGGAGAGTCTCCGATCATCTTGAGATTCAGCAGAAGCCGGGTCATGGCCGTCCGCCACGTGCCTTCGCTGATGGTGCCGTTGAGCACGTTGGGCTGGAAGGGGCTGAGCATCCGCCGGATCTTGCCGGCCTGGAGGGAGTCGAACATCGCCCCCACCCGGAATGAGGCGAGCCGCTCGAGCGGATGCTCGGAACTCGACAGGAACGGCAGGCTGGTTGAGCTGAGCGGGTCCCGTTCGAGAGGCAACTTGAAATAGCCCAGTTGACGACCCTCCTCGAGGTCATGCCGCTCGCGCTCGGCCGTGGGGAACCGCGTCCGCACGAGGAGGTGGGCCATCGTCTTGGATTCGTCGGAGGATTCGCCCTTGTTGATGCCGAGCAGGGGGGATGTGCTCTCGGTGTTCTCGAGCGTCTTGAGCACGAAGGACGAGATCGGCGTCACCGTGTTGGGCCGAAGCTCTGTGGTCAGGGCGGTCAGGTCGTTGGCCGAGCCGAGCTGGGTGGCCCCCGGAGACTGAATGATATTGCCCTGGCTCGAGTAAAAGGTCAGGGCGATGACCGAGTTCTCTTCCTTCTTCTTGACCACCGCGCTCTCGAGGACTTCGGTGAAACGGCTGTCAAACGCCGCCCCGTAAGTCCGCGAATGCGGCGAGTTGATGATGCGTTGATTGATCCGTCTGGCGAACTGCTGGCCCAGAAGGTTCTTGAGATTGTCCATTGTTCCCGATTCCAGCAGTGCGCATTTGTCCTCAAGACTGGTGCTGGGGTCGCGCAGAAGCATCGTCAGCATCGTCTGGTGCCGGAGATGGTCGATCTCATCTTCGCTGAGCGAGGTGGAGGAGCCGGGCACGGGGGTGATCTGAAAATCCTGAATGACCAGCCAGGTTCCCGCCTTGGCGCTGATCTGGCTGATCGCCCCGGTCCCTGTGGCGACGATGAGATTCTGATCCTCCTGGGAGATGAGGGCCGCCAGCCCGTCGAAGGTGTTGGCGCTCGGCCCGACCGGGACGGTGAACTTCGTCGGCGGGACGGTCGGGTCCTTCTTGATTTTGTGGACGATCAGGTTGCGCTCGATGCGGTTCCAGTACTTGCGCAGGCTGTCGACGATGTCCACGCCGATCACGTGCTTCACCCCGTTGGGATCGACGTAAGTGAAGCCGAATGTCTGCTCGCGTCCATCAAAGAAGATGGGGTCCGAACCGACGGAGAAGTTGGTCCCGACGGCTGTGTAATTCCGGGTGTATTCCAGCGGCGGCAGGGGCACGGGCTCGAGACCGACGAGAGGCGTGGCGGACGGCCATGCTCCGGTGGCCACGCTGTTGAGCTGGTTGATCTGGAGCTGCTGGTTGGCAATCGCGGTCAGGGCGTTGATGCCGTATCGTCGCAGAATGCCGCGATCGCTGTAGCCCCGGTCCACGTTGTGGACGCCGTGCAGCACCGCATTCATCCGGGCGGCGACGGCCCCGTCGACGATATCCCGGTCGGTCAGACGCACCGCCTCAATGCTGATCATGAGCTTCTCGGCCATGCGCTGTTCGAGGGCGTCCGTCTCGGCGAGGAAGTCCTTGACCATCTGCTTGGGGAGCACGACCTCCACATCGCCCAGACTCGGATCGAAGTGGATGCCGGGCTTGTCCAGAGGGGTAGGGCCGGGGAATCCGGTCAGTTCGATTTCGCGGTTGATCCGCTCGACCACCGGCCTCAGGCGATCGATGAACTGCCCGGTCTTGGCGTTCACGACGTACGAGAAGCGCCGCGATTCCTTGACCCACTGGGGGTCGTGGTCAAACTTGCCGGTGGAGGCGTTGTAGCCGCCCAGCATCTCGCCGATGCGTTTGCGGGCGTCCTGCTTTTCCTTCTCGGTGAGGAGGTCTTTCTCGTGTTGCGCCTTGATCTGGGCGACCGCCTTCTCGGCCACGGCGCGGAGATGGTCCGGATGCGTGCGGTCATACACCGGGTCTCCGGTCTGCATGAGCTGGCGCGCCCGCTCCATGAGATAGAGCGCGATGGTGACGTATTCGTCCTCGGTGACGTTCTGTACGAGCAGACCGGTCACCTGGTACTGCGGTCCGACGTAAGGCTCGTTCTTAATCTCGTCGAGGCTGATCCTGAGCTGACGTTCCGGCGGAACCGCCTGGAGGATGCTGCCCTGCTCCAGGTTGAGCCGGTCGGCGAGGACCCTGGCCAGATCTTCCTTCACCACATCGAGCAGTTCGCCCATGTCGATCTTTTCGAGCGCGGTCACCGTGGCCTCCTGCTCGGAGGGCGGGCGCATGGGCAGCGGAAGACGCTCGGTGTTGGCGCGGAGAAAGCCGATCAGTGATTCGGGTGCGAAACGGGCGGTGAATTTTTCGGGTGCGCCGGGCTTGCCTTCGGGCTTGAGGTCGGGCCAGCGGATGATCACTGAGTTACCATTGCCTGCCGGCGCTGTACTGGGCTGGTTGGAAACTGTCTGTGCCGAAACGATGCTGACGGTCGCACAGCACCAGGCTGTGGCCCACACTCCGAGTTTTCGCACGATGGGTCCTCCGTGTTGAGATGAGCTCGTCGCAGACCGCGCAGAGGCGGGTCCCCGTTCGGACACAATCATAGAGACCTTAAGCAGGAACGCAGAAAGATTCATCCGGGGTGGCATGGGCAATGTACTCATTGCCCGTGCGCAGGAAACACGGGCAGCGAGTACGCTGCCCATGCCACCCTGTTCGAGAGTGTCAATCATTCTGCGTTCATACTTAGCCGTAAGGGTGCGCGCCGTCAATGCGTTTTCGCAGGATAAGCCGTGCGGTCTGCTCTTACTCGGTCACGATGATCTTGGCGCCTACCATGCCGGGGCGGCCGATGTCGAGCCTCGAGTGGTAAACGAACTCGCCGACGTCGTTGAACTGGAAGGTGAAGTTGTCGAAGGGGAGCAGGTCGTCCGAGTCGAACAGGGCGCCCGCATCGGGATCGCCCGGATTGCCGCTGGTCACAGTGTGAAACACCGGGTCATCGTTCGACCAGCGCACGGTCTGGCCCCGGGTGATCGTGATCTCCCTGGGTTGGATGGCCGAGTTCTGGATCGACACCTCGACGAAGGGGTCCGGTGCACCGCCTCCATCGTTGGGGCCGCAGGCTGAAAACGTACCCGGCAGCACCATTGCCGATGCGAAGACGACGCAGGTCTGAGCGGCGGACCGCATCTGTGTGAGTCTGGAACCCACCCCTTTCCTCCTGCGGCGACTGGCCGCGGTGAGATTCACCCGGGGCACGGGAGTCGGTGCTCGATGCTGCGGTGGCGCAGGACTGATCCGGCTGCCCGATGTGAGCACGAGCCGCCCCGACTCTCTGCCTGGAAGTATGATATCGGCGGTCAGGATGTGCAAATCTGACGCTGCTCCGTCAGTCGGGCGTGCATTTCAGAATCGGTTGCGTGGCGAACAACAGTTCAAGAGAATGCTGCACTCGGACCTGACGAGGATACTGCTGTGCGCCTGATCAAATGCATCGTTCTCTTTCTGACGTGCGGTAACGGTTTGTTCGTTGTGGGGGCGCCCTCTGCGCGAGGAGGCGCAGGGGTTCTGCCGCGTCCGGTCATTGAGAAGCTCAGCGGTACGCCCGTCAAGCTGGCCGGAAAAGCCGAGTCGGTCAGCGTGAGCGCCTTGGAAGGGCGCGAGGGGCCGGTGGCGGAAGGACTGAAACTCGTCAGGCGGCGCGTGGCCGCGCTGGGCCATGAACTGACCCTGGCGGCGCCCGACAGTGCGACGGTTCGCCTTGCCCACTGCGGACAACAGGCGATGGCCGACGCGTTCCAGCGTCACGGGGTGCGGTTCAAGCTCGAACCGAGCCGCCTCCGCCAGGCGTATCGTCTCATCGTCGCGGCTTCGCCCTCGTCTGGGCCCCGCGTCACGGTCGAGGCGGCGGACGATTGGGGCCTGTTCTATGGACTCGTCTCGCTGGCTCAGATTCTGGAGGCCAATGATGCCGGGGAATTGTTTGTCCCGGCCGGCGAGCTGCTTGATTTTCCGGAGATCGCTCACCGCCTGGTCAAGACCAGCGCCGCCTATCCAGATTCCTTCATCGAGCGGTTGACCGGCTGCCTCCCCCTGATCAAGATCAGTCAGGTCGGCCTGCAGTACCACGGCCGGAATTCGAAAGACCCCGGACCTGTCTTCACCGCCAACATCGAGACCTTCTGCCGCCGGTTTCGTCGGGCCGGGACGCTGGAATCCATCGTGTATTTCTGTCCGTTCCGCGGGGAAGGCCCCAGAGGGAGCGATCACCTCAAGGGTGCATACGATTTGTCATCCGATGCCGACCGCAAGGCCTATGCCGCGTATCTCCGCTGGATCATGGACCAGGGGGCGCACGGTATCGAGGTGGATTACAACGACTGGCCGGGCAGCCGCGAGGTGCCGATCGCGGACGTGCTCAATCTGGCCTTCAAGACGGTGCGGGAGCGCCGTCCGGATGCGTATGTACTGTATTGTCCACCCGCGACCGGCCGGGAGGCCTATCGGGGCCCGGCCACACACGCCTTGAGGGAGACGCTGTCGCGCGTGCCCGCGGAGATCTGGCCTCTCTGGACGGGTACCAGGACCCTGATCGAAGAACCGCTGACGGTCGAAGTCGTGGAGCGCTGGACGCAGGATGCCGGACGACGCCCGTTCCTCTGGGTCAATCGCGTCGGGGTTCACGTCCAGTCGTCGTTTTCACGGCCGGTGCCCGGGACGCCCGACGGCCGGGTGTTCGCCGGCGACCTTCTTCCGCGCGAACTGAACCGGCTCTTCGAGGGCGTGCACTTCAACACGGGATTGATCACGCCGGGACTGATTCACGCGGGGCAGCCGGGGCCCGAGGACGCCGTCCTGAGCCGGTTGGACGTGCGCGAGCTCGTCTACCTGGCCACGGCTGCCGACTTCCTGTGGAATCCGCGGGAGTGGGAACCCGCGGAGAGTTATCGCCGTGCGGTTCGGTTTGTCGAGATCCTGCGGACGATGCTGCCGGACGGGGTGACGATCCCCGCTGCATCGCGCGATGCACCGGGCTGAACCGTCAGGCCGCGCAGCGAATCGTGATGTGGAGTGCGGACCGAGTCCGGCCGCGCTCTCAACCGGCCTGCGCTGCGCAGCGATCAAGGCCCGGCATTCGTCAGAACAGCGTGGCGGGGTCGGCCAGCGTCTGCAGCAGAATACCGCTGCCCGCGGTCAGCGCGGTGCCCGGAACGGCCGGCACCGTCGGGACGCCGCCGCCGCCGTCACCGCCGTTGCCGTAGGAGCCTCCCCCGCCCGCGCCCCCTTGATGGGGATTGGAGGTGATCTCGCCCACGACATTGCCGCCCAGGCCTCCCTGGACATCGACGGCGCCCACGTTGATCTCCGGCGCGATCAGGTGAACGATGCCGCCACCGCCGCCGCCGCCCGGCCCGCGCGTGGCGTTGCTCTCTCCGCCGGCGCCGCCCCCGGCGGCGATCAGGGCCCCGGCGGCGGTACTGGTGATCGACTACAGCGACGCCAGGATGATGACGCCCCCCCCACCACCGCCGCAGCC
>CAZQEN010000229.1:6743-12547 GCA_964591605.1 uncultured Planctomycetales bacterium | reverse complement strand
AAGACGCAGAACGTCTCCATCGAGATGAGCTGCGACGGGCGGACGAGGATCTCGCGTTTGCCGGCGCTCGCGGCGATTCCGTCGAGCCCGGGGTGATACCGGTCGGCCAGCTCTTCGGTCATCACGGTGCCGTCGCCCACCTCCACGCGCGGCCCGGCGAGCTCGATCTCGATGGTGATGGCCCGCAGGTCGTCGATCGAGAGTTTGGCGCGGCGCTGGGCGGCGAAGAGGGCCTTCTCGACGGCCATCTGGCAGCCGGTGATCAGGGGCAGCTCTCCGCCGTCGCCCGTGCCCAGGAGCCGGCCCTCGCGGCGGAAGGTGACGGCCGCCGGGCAGGCCAACTTCTGAAGAGAAGGCGGTGCGTAGGGCGGCTCGTAGTCTTCTCCGCGCAGGCGGGCCGCCAGGGCCCGGCGGACCAGCCGGGTGAGAAACGTCTGGTCCACCCGCGAAATCGCGGGCGGCGGGGGAACCGGATCGATCTCGACCGCCGGAGCGGATGCCGCAACAGGCCGGCTGGCCGGAGTGGCCGAGCCGTCCGGAGCGCCGCGGCTCACGGCGGGATAGGCCGCCGCCAGGATCACCGCCCACGCGCACGCCGACACGGCCGCGCGCCGCGCGGGAAGCTGCCGTGAGACGCCGCATGTCCGACTACAACAACTCATCGTGACGTTCGCGGTTCCGAAAGATCGCCAGCCGCCCCATCCCGCAGCGCTGAAGCATCCGAGCGCCGTCGGCAATCCCCGCCCCGATATCTTCGCTGTGGTGGGCGTCGCTGCCCAGGCTCATCGCCTGCCCGCCCAGTTCGGCGTAGCGGCGCACGACCCAGTCAGCCGGCATGGGCTCCGGGAGCTGCTGGCGCAGACTGCTGAGGTTCACTTCGGGGATCAGCCCGGCTTCAAGCGATGCGGCCAGAATCTCGTCGATCAGCCCGGCATGAGATCGAGCATCGAAGGTTCCGAAGTATCGCTGGGTATAGCGTTTGACGAGGTCCAGATGGCTGAGGATGTCAAACGGCCGGTCGCCGGCGCGCTTCAACTCGGCGGCGTATCGCACCGCCTCGAGCACGCTCTCGAGGTAGAGCCGGGTGCCCGCAGCCACGTCCAGACCGTCCCAGTGCTCACGCACATGAAGGGCACGCCCCTGGAACCAGTGAACGCTGTAGAGCACCACGTCGAACCGGTGCGACTGGAGATGCGGCAGGATCCGGCTTTCCATCTGGTCGGGCTGGTAGCAGATCTCGATCCCATGCCCGATGAAGATGCGGCCCGCGAATTCCCGGCGGAGCTGATCAACGGTTTCGGCAATCGCCTCGTAGTTGTAGCGGCAGATGGGCCATTCGGTCGGATGCGTGTCGTAGTGCTCGGTGAACGTGAGCCCGGCCAGGCCGAGCTCGATGGCGCGGAGCACGTTGGCCCGGGGATCGGCTTCGGAGTCGACGGAATGTCTCGAGTGCAGATGCTGATCGTAGAGAGCCACGGCTTCACCCGCGCGGAAACACCAGGGATCTGGCAGTTTGCTCGAGAAGCGAGGCCGGCCTTGTGGTGCAGCCGTCTCGGCTGCACCACGAACGGTGGCCCTGCCGGAAAAAACTGCCGTCCCCAACACCAATAAAGGGAGCAGTGTACGCCAAAAACGGCTCTGTCACTATTGCGGCGCGGGGTCGGCCCGCGAGGCGGAGAGGGGTGTGCTCCGAGCGGCTGGGGGCAGCCGGTCGGACTGAGCCGATGAGGCGGCGACGCGGCAGGTTTTTCGCACGCCCTCGGAAGATTCGCCGGAGTTTATGTTGAAACCCGCGCGGGCGCACCGATATAAGGGTTTACTGGGCGCGGGCCTCCCTGTGATCCCTGTGGCCGGATCGCTTTGCCTGAGGAGGCAGATACTTCCAAATTAAGGAGCCGGCAATGAAGACGAAACCATGGATATTGGCTTGCCTCGGCGTGGCCATCCTGTTGGCGATGGGGCAGGGCTGCCCCGGACCCGAGCCGGGTCCGCAGGGCCCCCCCGGCCCGCAGGGACCCCAGGGTGCGCAGGGCGACACCGGCCCGCAGGGGCCGCAGGGCGACACCGGCCCGCAGGGCCCGGCCGGACCACAGGGTGAGGATGGCCAGCTTCGCATCTACGGTAACGGGTCGGCCGGAGCCAAAACGGTGGCCGCCGCGGAAGCATTGGCGGACACGAACCTTCAGTATACCAACTTCACCATCAACGCCGGCGTCACGCTCACCGTTGAGAGCGGCACGGTGATCCGCTGTACCGGAACGTTCACCAACAACGGGACGATCAATGTTCTGCAGGGTGCCTCGGGCGGCGCGATCGACGTCAACGTGGCGTTTGACCCGGCCGGATACCCGGGCTTCGGTGATGCGGAACCGGGCATTTCGCTGCGTGCGGCGGAGGCCGGGGAATTCGGCAGCAACGCTGCCGTCCGCCAGGGCGGACGGGGTGGGCGCGGGCTCAGCGCGTTTCAGGCCCGCTGGATGCTCGATCCAGGACCGTTTGGGGGCGGCGGTGGTGCAGGCAATCAACTGGGTGGGTTCGGTGGCCGGGGCGGCGGGACGCTGACCGTCTTGGCCCAGACCGCCATCGTCAATGCCGCAGGGGCCGTCATTGATGCGAACGGGCTGGCGGGAGGAACGGGAGCCGGCGGCGGGGCCGGCGGCATCGTCATCCTCGCTTCGCCCGGCACCATCACCAATAACGGTACGATCAACGCCAACGGCGGCGCAGGGGGCGCGAGCGATACCGACGCGGGCGGTGGTGGCGGCGGCAGCGGCGGCATCATCAACCTGCTGAGCCCGGCGATTTCACCGGCCGGTGGCGGTACGCTGAGTGTGGCCGGCGGGGCGGGCGGGACCAGCGCAGCGGCCGTCAACGGCACGCCGCGACAGGGTGGCGGCGGCGGCGGAGCCTGCGGCGGAGACGATGTCGGTGGGGACGGTGGTAACGTCGCGGCGGGAGCGGCGGTGAGCCCGGGCGGTGCGGGTGGTGCCGGTAACGCCCTGACGACCATCCTGGATCCGACGTCGCTGTTCTGATCCAGTTAAACGCTGCTCAAACCTTGCGAGCCCCGGTCGAAAACACGACCGGGGCTTTTTTCATGCCCGCCGGCCCGGGACAGCGCAGCAGAAAGCCGGCCCACAGACGCGCCCGGACCGGCTCATGGGGCCAGGCCGCGCGGAGCAGGGGCGGTCTCCGCGGCGAGGCCGGGCCGATCAGCATCGGCGGGCTGGGGGATGCGGACGGTCACCGTCGTTCCCTCGCCGACGCGGCTGCGGAGCTCGACGGTGCCCTTCATCGTGGCGACCGCATGCCGCACGATGCTCAGGCCCAGGCCCGTGCCGCGGGCAGCGCTGGAGGAGCGGGATCGCTCCACCTGATAGAAACGCTCGAAGACCCGCGGCTGATCCTCCTCCGGGATGCCGCACCCGGTATCCGCCACCTCAATCACCACGGCGGGCTTCTCCGGCTCGTCGCTCGTCCGAAAGCCCAGGCGGATGCTCCCGCCGCTGTCGGTGAACTTGATGGCGTTGTCGAGCAGGTTGTCGAGGATGAGCCGCAGCAGGTGCAGGTTCCCGTACATCGTCGCGAGGCGGGGGGGATGGTCGATGGTCCAGGCCAGGCCCTTGAGGTGCATCCGCTCGGCGAAGCGGGCCCGCAGGTCGCCCAGCAGGTCGTCCACGGCGAGCCGGCCGAGCTGGAAAAACGACGGGGACGATTCGAGTCGCGACAGATTCAGCAGATCGCTGACGATCGCCTCCAGGCGGCTGCTGTGGCGGTCCACGACGTTGATGAACTCGCGCGCGGACTCCGCGTCGTTCCGCAGATCCACCTGCAGGAGCGTCTCGACGGCCGCGCGGATGGTCGAGAGCGGCGTGCGGAGCTCATGGGAGGCATTGGCCGCGAAATCCGCCTTGATCTGGATCATCCGCGACAGATCGGTCACGTCGGTCAGGACCAGCAGGCGTCCGGCGATCGGCGGGGCCGTTCCCGCCGCGTGGGGGTCGACCGCCGCGCCCGGCAGCAGGATGTCGGAGGCCCGGGCCCGCAGCGAGATCTCACCGCCGTCCAGCTCGCTCTGCACCCGGATCTCCCGCACGTCCTCGTGCGTGTGGGGCGCGGCGAGGTCCTCCACCCGGAGCATGTCCCGCAGATCGGGCTTGGTGATGCAGTCGTCGATGGACACGCCCTCCAGCGACCGGGCGGGGCCGGCGCTGCGGGGAATGCCCAGCAGACGGAGGGCAGCGGGGTTGAGCAGCACGATGCGCCCGCCCGCGTCGGCAACCGCCACCCCCTCGTGCAACTGCGAGAGCAGCGACTGCAGCGTGCGCCGCTGCCCGTCGATCGTTTCGAGCTGCGCCGCCAGGTGATCGCGCATCTCGTTGAGCGAGCGGGCCAGCAGGGCCAGCTCATCGTTGCCCGACACCGGCACGCGGGCCGAGAGGTCGCCGCGGGAGATGTTGCGGGCCGTCCGCGTGATCAGCTTGATGGGGCGGCTCCACAGCCGCGCCAGACCCAGCGCCAGGGCCAGCGACGCGAGCAGCCCGATCCCCGCGATGGTCCACAGCAGCCGCCGGCTCCGGCGGTTCTGCTCGTCGAGCAGGGCCTGCGACATGGCCACGCGGATCACGCCGACCGGCCGCTCAGGCGGGCCGATGCGCACGGCCACATAGCGCATCGGCCGCAGCACGGTGTGCGAGAAACGCAGGTCCTCCCCCCAGCCGCTGGCCAGCGCATCGCGCACTTCGCGGCGGTTTGCGTGGTTCTCCATCGCGGGCGCGTCGCTCTCGGAATCGGCCAGGACCGAGCCGTCGGCCAGGATCGCCGTGATGCGGATGTGCTCGGCCGAGTCCCGCGTGAGTTCGCGCACCGTGTGATTGAGCTGTGCGGCGTCCTGAGGACGGAGCTGATCGCCCAGGAGAATCCGGAACGTGTGGGCATCCGCCGTCAGACGCCGCCGGACCTCGTCCGAGCGGGCCCGCTCCAGGCTGTCCATCGTCAGCCAGAAGCACGTGGCCAGCACGGCGGCGATGATCAGGCTGTTGCCGAGAAAAAACCGCCAGAATAGCTTGCCGGGCGCGATCACGGGCGGATCACCTGGGCCAATGAACGATCACCGCAGGCGGCCAACCGCGCCCCGGGACCCATCCCGACGGCCCGACGACCGCCTCCCCGCCGGCGCTGACCCTCGCACGCCCAACGCGCACCTCCCCGTGCTCGTGCCAGACGCCTTCGACCGCTTTTTATCACGAAACCCCCAAAGAACGAAAGCCCGCCACGGCCGTGACCTCCAACCCCCCAAGAACAGCTCACGCAAAGCCCCGCCAGGGGCGACAGAAGATAACCGACCGCGCAAGCCGTGGGCGAGCGACCGCCGTGCATCTCAGCCGCGGAGCGGCGTAAGAAGGTAGCCCACGGCGCAAGCCGTGGGAGAGCGGTCACCATGCATCTCAGCCCCGGAGGGGCGTAAGACGGCAGCCCACGGCGCAAGCCGTGGGAGAGCGGTCACCATGCATCTCAGCCCCGGAGGGGCGTAAGACGGCAGCCCACGGCATCACCCCCGGGGACCGGCATGCAACCCGACAAAGCCCCGCCAGGGGCGATAGAAGGTAGCCCACGCCGCAAGCCGTGGGCGAGCGACCGCCGTGAATCTCAGCCTTGGAGCGGCGCAAGAACGTAACCCCGACCGGCGACGAGCCGCAGAGCGGCATCGCCCATTCTGCCGCAGATCGGCGTTACCCGTTCAGCCGCGGAGCGGCATCGCCCATTCTGCCGCAGATCGGCGTTACCCGTTCAGCCGCGGAGCG
>CAZQEN010000229.1:0-6643 GCA_964591605.1 uncultured Planctomycetales bacterium | reverse complement strand
GCGGCATCGCCCATTCTGCCGCAGATCGGCGTTACCCGTTCAGCCGCGGAGCGGCGTAAGAAGGTAGCCCACGGCGCAAGCCGTGGGGTAACGGCGCCCCGCTCACGTCCAGCCCCGGCAGGGGCGTAAGAAGCCCACCATCGAATTCCTTTCGCCTCTTCCGGCGCTCGACTCACGAGGGCGACGGTACCTCCGCGGCTCGCGCCGCGGGTTACCACCTTGCGCCGCTCAAAGGGCCGGTCAACCGCCCGGGCGATCGGAGCGACCGCCGATGATGAACACCGGTCAGCGGACAGAGAACCACTCATCACAGGTCGGCGTTCATGGGCCGGGCCGGGGCAATCTGGTCATAAAAACGACATTCCGGGCGTTTGCCGTACACGGGGGCCAGGCGTGTCTCAAATCTCAAATCCGGTTGCGGGCAGCCCCCGCGCCAACCCTCCGTGCCGATGCACGATCCCGCGCTCGCGCGCACCAACCCGTCGCACGCCCCGGTCACCCCGGGCTGCGATACGTGTACCCGACGCCGCGGATGGTCTGCACCCACGCCGCCGCATCCCCGAGCTTCTTGCGCAGAGCCGTGATGTGAACGTCGATCGTCCGATCGGTGACCGCCACGCCGGTGCCCAGCACGTTGTCGATGAGCTGCCCCCGCGACAGCACGCGTCCGCCCCCCGCGATGAGCGTCCGCAGCAGGCGGAACTCCGTCGCCGTGAGGACGACCGGCTGGCCCTCGACGAGCACCTCATGCCGCGACACGTCCAGGCGAACCGGCCCGGCTTCCAGCGTCTCGGCCGGCGGCTCCGCCGACTCCGCCCGGCGGAAGATCGCCGCCACCCGCGCCAGCAGCAGCTTCATCGAGAACGGCTTGGTGACGTAGTCGTCGGCCCCCAGGGCAAAGCCCACGAGCTCGTCGGTTTCCTCCGCCTTGGCGGTGAGCATGATGATCGGGATGCCCGCCGTGCGCGGCTGCCGCCTGAGCTGGGCGATCACCTCGTCGCCCGAGAAGCCCGGCAGCATCCGGTCCAGGATCACCAGGTCGGGGCACTGCCGCTGCACCTCGGCCAGGGCCAGCCGCCCGTCGGCCACCCTCCGCGCAGCATACCCCTCCCGCTGCAGGTTGTAGCGCACCAGCTCGGCCAGATCTGTTTCGTCCTCAACGACGAGCACCGATTTCGTGGCGGTCATCCGGATCATTCCCCCATCGCCGGCACTCCCCCTGCCCCAGCCCCCGTCCGCTCCCCGGCCCCGCCACGATCATAACGCCCGTTGTATGAAGATCACGTGTGGACGGCGCTAAGAATTCGCCGCCCCCGGCCGCGCCCGCTCCATCGGAGGCATCCAGGCCCCATGAGTCGGGCCAGGAGGTGCAGCCCTATCATCGACCTCCCGCAGCCGAAACAATACAAGCGCAAAGCCGAACAGAAGTTCATGAAGGGAGCCGGGAGGAGATCTATGGCTCCTCCCGGCTCGGCATCCGCCTCAGTTGCGCGAGCTCCAAGGGAGCAGAAGTTGCGAAGGCGGCTCCCTTCCATGCTTCCGGACGAACTGACCGAAAAGGTTGCGACGGATGGTCATCGCCTCAACGTAGGAGTTCCCGTCCCAGATCCGCTTTGGACGTTCCGGTTGCGAGTCATCGCGATCCGGCGCGTTCCCCGATCGATTGGCTGCCATAATGGCAATCCTCCCGAATCCGGGCTTGCTTTCCAGGGGGATTTCGCCGATACTCATGCGTGCCGTTAGTATCGGGTTCGCCCCGGCCGATCAGGCCGCCCGGGTGGCCCATCAGATTGTGCAGAAGGCCGTTGGTGCTCAGCTAACGGCCTTCTGTGCTTTCATCATCCGTGATCGTCTCTGCCTCATCCTGAGCCTCTGATGGGAGCGATGCCTCCTCGGCAAGGGCGGAATTCCCATTCTTCGACTCATCACCTCTGCTCTTCGCAATTACTGACTTAGATCGCTTGATGTCGTACCACTCCGCAAGACCGTATGAACCATTGGGTAGCCGCACGAACGTGTGGCTGCTCTTGCCCAGCGAAATTCGAAGCCCGGTGAGGGCATCCTCCTTGTTGGCCGGAAAATTGTCGTATCCGCCCGCAAGTAACCCGTGGTAGATTTCTTCTGCCGTAGCTGGTCCGAGCTTCGCGGCGTGGCGACGAGTGAGCCATTTCCGGACCGAGGTGTTCAGCGGCTTGTTGAAGTACTCGTCCCCGCGCATGAGTGCAGGGGACGCAACTTCGGCGCGTTCGGCCTCGGGATAAAGAGGCGGAACCCCTGCCCGTTCACAGAGCAGGTTAATAAGCTGCTTGGTTCTAAGGACTTTTTCCTCCAACGGCTGCAACTCCGTCCGCAGGGCCTCGATGCTAGCCCGATAGTGCTCTGACACTGGCTGCCTCCTTTCGGCTTGTGCAGATACTATAGCAGAAGCCGCAGAAGAGGCAATGGGGTTTGAAAACATCCGAGATTAGAACTTATCTAAAATCTTAATTAACAATGAGTTGGGATAAAATAAACTTTTGTGGCCTCTATCAAATTTTCATTGTGATCCTCGGATTGCCCTGCTCGCGTGGGGAGTTAGGGCCAAATCTGGGGGGGGACGTAGTCTCGCTAGAGCATTCGGGCGAGACGTTGCTCTAGGCCCTCGGATTCGGCGGGACTGAGGCCGGCCGCCACGTAAAGCAGCCGGTCAATGAGGTCCTGATACGGCTGGGCGGCCGGGGCCAGAGCGGAGCGCTCGGTGCGGACAATCTCACCCCGGGCTTGTTCAATCTCGATGATCCGCCGGACGAGTGCGACCAGGACACCCTGCAGGGCCAACGGAAACGGGGGTTGCTCCAAGGCCGGGGCAAGAACCTCGAATGCCTGCTCGAAGTTGCCATTCTGGATCAGACGCACGGCACGCGAGCGAAGCTCAGAGTCTTCGACACTTTCTCGTTCTGCAAATGTCGGGCACGGAAGATTGTCAAACTGGTACTCATTCACCTTTGAGTTCGTGCTACCCAACCTGAAATACCAGTCGAGCAGTTTGGAGTTGAGGAGCGCCACGACGACTTCGAGCGGCAACCTGGAGTTGCTCTCCGGCACGTAACTAACCGTGTCGAAACAGTGACTTCCTGCCGCTATGATGGACGAGATTATTCGTCGGAAATTGTTTTGCGGCGAACTGCGCTGGAATCCCACGCGGTTCTGCCGCGCGTGTCGTGCCTTTTCAGAGCCCGCGTGTTCCTCGATGTAGCGGTCCAGACGCAGATAACGGTCCTCGCCCTGCGAAGCCGACCGAATCGTGTAGAGGCAGACGTTCGCCCCCCGAAGAATGACAGGCCCATCCGCTACGTTCTCGGAGATGCAGCCACGCCGACCATCCGTCGTTTCGTTTACCTCACCTTGGTATGAAACACAGACGGTGCCAAGTCGTATGAGCCGGCCCGTCTGCATCATCCGAACGGCCACGTCCCAGTCCTCCTGCGAACAGCTCACGATGCTGCGGTTGGTAGGATCGTACAGAGGGATTTCTGCCGTGGTCAGCGAAAGGCCGGGCGAGTTCTCCTCAATGAGATTAGCCGGATGTTGCCGGACTCTGAATGGCTTTGCACGTTCCTCGGGTACGGTCGTCTTGAGCATCGTGAAGACCGTGGTCGACAGCTTGGCTTCCGGGAAGACTCGCCGTCTGGGGTCGTCTTTCTGCGGCAAGGCTTCGATCCCGGTGAACGCGCCTGTATCCAGGATGGCCTGACGGACTCCAGCGGCCTGTTCATCGCCAAGGAGCGGCATCGGTACGATGAATCCGAACCTGCCTCCATGCGCCAGCAGATGGAGCGCCCGGCAGATGAACAATTTGTACAGATTGTTCTTGCCGCGCCGGGATGGCGTGTAGATATCCTCATGTTGGATATACGCCTTGAGGGCCTCCAGCTTTCGGCCTGTTTCCTTCTCGGAAAGCACGTCATACGGCGGGTTGCCGATGATCGCGTCAAAACCCGCACCTTCGCGACGTCCCGTCAAATCGAAGAAGACCTCCGGGAACTCCAGCTCCCAGTGAAAGGCCGTCACGCCCGGCGCGCGGACGTGCTTCGCTGCGGCCCTGAACCACGACTCTGCCGTCAGTCGGCGGAATGCCTGTGCTGTCTGAATCGCTCGCAGCGCCTCGGCATAATGCTCGGGCGTGACTCTGTCGGCTCCTGAGAAGAAAGATGAACACCAGAGGTCGGCCACGGCCTTGAACGTGGCACAGAGCGGTTCGAATGCGCGGCGAAACAGTCTCTCCTTCTCTTTGATCTGCTCGGCCGATTGCGAGGGAGTGCTTCGGATCAGCTTGAGTGGCTCGAGAAGGATGGGCAGTCGCTGCTCGACCTGTTGCTTGAAGACGTTCTGCTGGAGGGGCATAGCGCCCGCGAGCCAGCCCAATTCGGCGACGCTGGCCCCCGCCAGGCTGTTACCGGGACGCAAATGGTGATCGAGGAAAGTGAGTGGCGCATCGGCAGAAACTGTCTCCAGCCAAAGGGCGAGTTTAGCCAGTTCAACGGCCATCGGGTTGATGTCCACGCCGAAGATGCACCACTCCACCACACGGCGCTTCCAGTACGTGAGAATGGACTCGTCGCCCGCGCCTTCCTGCATCGCAGGGTCGGCCGTGTATGGATTTGTCGCGATTTCCTCCGCGAGATACTGACACGCGCCGACCAGAAAATGACCGGACCCCATGGCCGGGTCGAGCACGCGCAGACGCAGAAGCCGATCATCAAAATCGCCTTTAAGCTTCTCGATCTTTTCGGCGAGTGCGGCCTTGTTGGCCCCCCGTGCCCGTCGGTGCTGCAGCTCGGTCTCCCGGATTTCACTCGTGAGGGTGTCTGCGATCTCCCGGCAGAGCGGGCCGAGCGTGTTCTGCACGATGTATGCGACGATGTGATCGGGGGTGTAGTAGCTCCCGAAGCTGCGGCGTTCGCCTTTGTCCGTCTGAAGATAAACCGCGCCGGTTTCGTACCTGATCCCAGTCTCCTCATAACCTCTGGGCACGGGCTGGGACGTGGGGACGATTCTCTCCTCCGTCCCCTCGGCCCCATTTCTGACAACGATCATCGGTTCGGTTGCGAATCGCGGTTGCAGCTCCAGGAGACCTTCGTAGACGCTGCCCAGATGCTGAATTGCCAGATCACGATAATCGACCCGGAACAGGCCGCGGTCCGGGTGCTGGTGATCAGGAGCCCGGCCGAGTTGGTCGATCACCCGTGCCAGGTACCAGTCCGGCATCTCTTTCTGCGTCAGGAACTCGTGTCGTTCCGGGTCAAAAAGGCCGCCGTTGTATCGCGGGACGCCGTATCGCTGATGCCCGTGGTCGATCAGGTCGAACAGTCCGTTCAGGTCCGCCCAGATGTCAGTTGTTGTGCGGTCGTAGTCCGCTTGGCGTCCCTGCCCAATTCGATCCAGCGCTTCCGCAATCTCATCCCGGTGCCGGGCGAGTGAACGGTTCCTCGTGTACACGTCGTTTCGCCGGTAGGGGAGCAAACCACGGTCCTCACCGTACATGATGAACAGAAGCCGATAGAGTAGGACGAAACTCTCCTCTCTGCAGCGCTCCAGATCCTGCCCAGGGCTCAAAGCATTGGGGGCGTGCGACAGGAAGCCCTCAATCGACAATCTCAGCGCCTCGAAAACCCTCTCTTTGAGGTCCTCTCCGACCGCAAGCGCGTATTCAGAACTGCCCCGCAGCGCCCGATCCACCAGGGGCGTGCGCCCCTCGCGCGATTTGAAGCCGTGAGGGCCAAAGAAGAGGTAGAAGCGGAGGAAATCGTCGAGTTCCTCCTGCAGAGTGAACTGACGCCCGTTCACTCCAAGGCACGCGTCAAGCAGGCGACCCACATCGCATTCAAGATAAGTCGCGAATCGAGCCTTGCCGGGGCCGATTCGTCGCGGAATAAGCCTCCAGAGTCGCCCATTCGTGAGAATGCCGTAATCGCACAATGTGTGGTTGAGATACCATTCGATCTGTTCGGGCGGGTACTCGCGCTGCTGGCCTACCCTTGCCGGTCGGTCAAGGTTGAGCTCCCACGCCTTCGCATCGGCGACGACAGTCGCGTGCTCCCAGAATTCAGCCGATCTGCGGCCTGCGCGAAGGCCCCGAACCAGGGCATCGTCAGTCAGGAAAAGCCCGTAGTCGGGCCTCCTCCCCTGGACCCAGCTTTGGTACTTCAGCTTCCATCCCAGGATTGCGAGGAAAGGCTGAACGAAGGCCTGCTCCATCCCCTGCTCGTCACCGTAGTGGGCAACGCGCTCGCGCTGCTGCCGCCACAGGGCCACGGCTTGTTGCATTGCCGTTTGTGCTTCCGCTCGCAGCTCCTGCCACTCCGGTTCGAGCTGCAGCCTGTGTTCCAGCCAGTGATTCGAGAACAGATCGCTGTTCCGCAGCGACGAGAAAGGAAGAAGTGGCGTATCTGGGGGAGTGAATCGGGCCAACCTGCGACTCCCTTCGCAACAGTGCACCATCAGACCAACGGTCGTCCGGTGAGCGGACGGCAAACCAGATTACCACCATCGGTTTAAGCGGGAAATCCCAGTCCCCGCACCCCCATGCTCCGCCGTCCCCCCACCCCCCCGGGCACCCGGCCGGGTATTACCGGTAAAGGGGCGCCCCAGCCCCGCCAACCCC
>CAZQEN010000228.1:0-12591 GCA_964591605.1 uncultured Planctomycetales bacterium | reverse complement strand
CGTTCCCCAGAACCGCTCGCGCGAAAGGGCCCAGTCGACGTTGTTTTCGAGGAAATTGCCGAACCGACCCGTCCTGATGTGCTCGGGCAGCCAGTTGATCTGGCCGTTGTTCCTGAGAAACTCATCCCGGAACGCGGTGGTCTTGATGAACCAGCTCTTGCGCGCGTACTGGATGAGCGGATCCTCCTCCGCCCGCCAGCAAAAGGGGTATTCGTGCCGGTACTGCTCGCGCTTGAGCAGCGCCCCGCGGTCCTTGAGCAGCCGGATGATGTCGGGATCGGCCGCCTTGCAGTTGCGCCCGGCAAAATCAGTCACCGCCGGCACGAACGTGCCGTCGGGCGCGACGAGCTGCAGAAAACCCAGACCCTTCTCCCGACAGATGCGAAAATCATCCTCGCCGAACGCCGGGGCCATGTGCACGATGCCCGTGCCCGTGTCGAGCGTCACGAAATCGGCCGCCACCACCTCCCACGCACGGCCGTTCTCGGGCGTCGCGTAGTTGAACAGCGGCTCGTACTGCCAGCCCACCAGCTCGCTGCCCTTGTACGTACGGACGGTGCGAATGTCCTCCGGTTTGACGGGCAGACCCTTGAACACCGACGCGACCAGGTCTTTCGCGAGGATGAACTCCTCGTTTTCGACGGCCACCTGCACATAATCGACATCCGGATGCACGGCCAGGCCCACGTTCGAGGGCAGCGTCCACGGCGTCGTCGTCCAGGCGAGAAAGCTGACCGGTGCGTCACCGCCCTCGGCAGGTCCCGCCTGCCGGGCGGGACCTGTACTGCGTGGGTCACGCCCGCCACGGGGGGCGGCCGCTGCGGAATCGCCTTTGAGCCGGAATCGCACGGTGATCGACGGATCATCCACCTCCCGATACCCCTGCCCCACCTCGCCGCTGGAGAGCGCCGTGCCGCCCTGCGGCCACCACCACACCACCTTGTAATCCTGAAACAGCAGCCCGCGCTTAAACAGCTCCGCCAGCGCCCACCACACGCTCTCGACATACGACTGGTGATACGTGACGTACGCCTGGCCCAGATCCACCCAGAACCCGATGCGCCGCGTCAGGTCCTCCCACTCTTTCATGTAGCGAAACACGCTCTTCTGGCAGAGCTGGATGAACTTCTCGACGCCATACTGCTCGATGTCCTGCTTGGTGTGGATGCCGAGCTCTCTGCAGACCTCCGCCTCGACCGGCAGCCCGTGCGTGTCCCAGCCGGCCTTGCGCTCGCAGTAGTAGCCGGTCATCGTCCGGTAGCGCGGGAAGATGTCCTTGATGGTGCGGGTCAGGCAGTGCCCGGGGTGCGGCAGGCCGTTGGCCGTCGGCGGACCTTCGTAAAACACGAACTGCGGCGCGCCGCGCCGGCGTTCGAGCGACTTGCGGTAGATATCGTTGGCTTCCCAGAACGCCAGCACCTCACGCTCGGCGGCGGGAAAATCAAACTGTGCCGGAACCTCTTTGAACATGCAATCGTCTGCTCCTGCACGCGGGGCGGCGCACCGCGGAGCGGTGGGGGACCCGAAGATCAGCGCGGTTCAAACCGTCCGAATGATCACACCTTCCCGCCGGCGCACCGCGTCTGCGACCTTCGGATGGGCCACCCCCCATCGAACGCTGATGGTAAGAGCTATCCATCCCGGCCGCCAATGGCGCCCCCCTCGGCCACCGCCGGGTCCATCACCGCCACTTCCGCATCCACCATCGCCGTCGCACGAACCGCCTCGGCTGGCGCACCCCGCCCGATCACGTCGATCGTCTCCCAACGCCCGCCCCGCCAGCGCCACCACAGGGCCGTGCCCAGCGAGATCACGAACAGCGCCGCGAACGCCCACGCCCCCGCCGACCCGAACTCCGGATGGGCCCGGACCACCCATGTGCTCCCGCCGACGAGCACCGTCCAGATGAGCAGCACGCCCACCACCATCGGCCAGACGGTGTCGCCCGCCCCGCGCAGGGCGTTGCTGTAGGTCAGGGCGGCGGCGTCGAAAAGCTGAAACAACGCCGCAAACACCAGGAGCTGCGCCCCGATCGCGATGACCGCCTCGTGCCCGCTGAAGAGCGACATGAGCTGCCGCCCGGCCACCAGGAACACCACGCCGAGCCCGCCCATGTACAGCATCGCCACCAGCGCCCCGAGCGTCGTCCGACGCCGGGCCAGGTCCGGCCGCCCCTCGCCAATCGAGTTGCCCACCAGCGTGCACACCGCAAAGCCGATCCCCAGCGCCGGCATGAACGAGAGCTCGGTGAACCGCCAGCACGTGGCCGACGCCGCGAGATGCTCGGTGCCGAACTGCCCGATGATGTACGTCAGAAAGAACGCCCACGCGGCGATGTCGAGCCACAGCGTCACCCCCGAGGCCCACCCGATCGCCAGCAGCCGCCTCATCTTGTCGGCGTCCCAGCGGATCGTCGCCCGCGGGGCGAACCTCTGCGTGCTGCGCCCCAGGCACATGAGCCCCAGCAGCCAGGCCAGCCGCAGCACCGTCGCGATCGCGCTGCCCCACGCGATGCCCACGACGCCCATCTCCGGCAGACCCCACCTGCCGAACACCAGCCCCCACGAAAGCACCCCGTTGACGACATTCGCCCCCACGACCGTGATCGTGTTCCGCCCGGGCTGCTGGATGCCGGCAAAGTAGTTGCCCACCGCCAGACTCGCCCCGGCGGCCCACAGGCTCAGCAGGCGGACCCGCGTGTAATCCACCTCCATCGCCTGCACGAGGGGCTCGTGATCGAGGAACCCGTACAACGCCGGAATCGCCGGCCAGGCCAGCAGCGCCAGCCCTCCGTAAATCAGGCTCAGCCAGACGCCCTGCCAGGCGTAGGCCGAGCAGTCACGCGGACGGTCGGCCCCGAACGACTGACTCACGACGGTGGTCACGCAGAGCATCACGCCCAGCAGGCCGCCGTAGATGGCCATGAAGACCAGCGTCCCGGACTGCACGGCCGCCTGAGCGGTGGGGCCAACCTGCGAGGCGATCACGAAGTCAACGAAACTCAGCATCGTCTCGGCGGCCGTCGTGAGTACGATCGGCCCGGCCAGGCGCAGCAGCAGGGCCAGGTCAGCCCCCCAGCTCGCCGCGGGAAGGTCGCTCACCGGGCGCACCGCGTCCGGCGGGGTAAGCGATTCGGTCAGTGGACAGGCTTCGTCGGTCAAAACAAAAAACCCCGGAAAGCCTGCGCTCCCGGGGGTCCTCCTGCAGAGTCGCGGCTGGAGCGTGGACGCTACGCGGTCTCCTCATCGTGTTGGATGTCATTGGGAATCAGCGGTTTCACGTCCACATCCTGCCTGGGGTCGAGGCTGATCAGTCTACGCAACCACCCCGCGCGGGGCAAATCGCCGGGGCACCGGCAGCGTGTCCGCAAGCGCGGACATGCACCCGGTCGCGAGGATGCGGGGGCCGTCGGGTGACGGCGTTCAGGGCGCGCCGTACATGGCCCGGCCGGCAGCGTCGTCCATCTGCTGCTCGAGCTCGCTCTTGCTCCGCTCGGGCGCAGGGGTGGCCGTCGTGTTGTTCGCCGGCGCGGGCGGGGGCGCCGTCTGCGACGGGGTCGCCTGGCCGCCCGTGTCCGCGGTCGCCGCGGCAGCCGCACCGGTGATCGCGGTCATGATCTCCTGCTCGGCCGCCACCGCGTCGGCGACCTGTCCGGCCTCGACCCGGCCCGCCAGCCCCCTCAGCGCCTCCGCGAGCGGCGCGACCACCGCGGCCTGACCCGTCACCGCTTCGACTGCCGGGAGCTGTGCCTCCTGAACGTGCCACTTGTCGTCCATTTTCTTGAGCGTTCGCGTGGCGGTTTCCTCGCCGTTCACGACTTTCAGGTTGGCCGTGGCCGTGTCCGGGTTGGTGGCATCCGCTTCGACGTTCACGACGGTCCAATGCTTGAGCCAGTCGGCCGGAATGGCTTCGTTTTGCAGGGACAGCACGAACGCATGATCGGCAAACTTGCCGCTCAGCGTGGTGCGGAGTTGCGCCGCCGCCTCCGCCACCGGCGCGAGGACCTGGGCGATCTGCGCCGCCGCCGGCTGCTGATCGGGCATCAGGATCTGCGCGAGCGGAACGAGCTGACCGGCGTTGATGAGGTCCACGTAGCTCCTGGCCGCCGCCTCGGGCGTCGAGGTATCCACGGCCACCGAGGGTGCGGCCGCCGCCGGTCTGGCCGGCTCCTCCGCACTGGCCGCCGGACCCACCAGGCCCGCATCCAGGTGGCGACCCGACATCGAGATCGGGATCAGCCCGATGGCGCTGTCGTCCTTCACCGCCCGCGGCGGCTGGCCCTTGTCGGTGCTGCATGCCGCCAGGAAACACGTTCCGCAGGAAAGCAGGGCCGCAATCGTCCGTTTCATACCGAATCCCCATTCACATGGCCGGAGTATGCCCGATCGAGGAGGTCGATGGGATGCATCACACGGTAAGGCCGATCGGTCGCTCGCACGTGTTGCATCAGTTGCATCAGGCACCCGGCGTTGCCGGTCGCGATGATCTCCGCTTTCGTCTTGTCCGCGTTGGCCAGCTTCCGCTCGGCCAGCCGGGTCGACATTTCGGGCTGCGTCAGATTGTACGTTCCCGCCGCTCCGCAGCACCAGTCGCTTTCGGGCATCTCGACCAGCTCAAGCCCGGGGATGCTCCGGAGCAGCTTGCGGGGCTGGTTGCGGATCTGCTGACCGTGGCACAGGTGGCAGGCCTCGTGATAGGTCACGCGAGCCCGGACCTCATGCGGCGGCGGCACGAGGGGCAGGTCGGCCAGGAACTCGCTGATGTCCATCATTTTCGAGACGAACTGGCGGGCCCGCTCGGCACAGGCCGGGTCGTGGTGCAGCAGCTCCGTGTATTCCTTGAGCATCGTTCCGCAGCCCGCCACGTTGGTCACCACCGCGTCGATGGGGCCCAGGCCCAGGAAGGTGTCGATGTTGCGGCGCGCCATGGCCTCTGCTTCCTGGTGCTTGCCACCGTGATGATGGATCGCCCCGCAGCAGACCTGGGCATCCGGGATGAAGACCTCGCACCCGTTGGCCAGGAGGACGCGGAGCATGGCCCGGTTGCTCGGCCCGAAGATCGACTCGCTCACGCAGCCGCGGAACATGGCCACGCGGGCCCGCACCGGCCCGTCGGGCAGGGCATGCTCGGGCAGCGGCTCACAAGTCGCAATGTCAGGGGGGAGCATCGCCTCCATCTTGGCCAGTGAGACGGGCATGGCATCGATCAGGCCGCTGGTTCGCAGGAAGTCGTTGAGCCCGATCGATTGCCCCAGGCGGGCCAGCCACAGCCACCAGCGGAGCTTCTGCGGGTGGGGGAACACCTGGTACATGAACCGATCGAGGACCCGGTCGGCCCAGGTCTTGCGATCGGCGTGGGCCGGGTCGCCAGCCAGCAGCCCGCGCATCGACTCGATCAGCGAACCGTATCGCACGCCCGACGGACAGGCCGTTTCGCAGGCCCGGCAGTCAAGGCAAAGTCCCAGATGTGAGAGCACCCGGTCCGAAGCGGCAAGCCGCCCCTCGCTGAGCCGGCGCATCAGATAGATCCGCCCTCTCGGCGAGTCGTTTTCATTGCCAAGTTCTGAGTAGGTGGGGCACTGGGCCAGGCAGAGCCCGCAGTGAACACAATCGAAGAACCGCTCTGCGATCCGGGGCTCAAGCTGCAAGGTGGGCATAGGCGGCACATTATAGCAGGAACGGTGTCGCTGTCAGCGGCGAATGTGCCGCCCGCCGGTCTGGCGTGCGTGAAAGCCTGGGCGGGCGGCGGAGCCGCTCATCGTGGTGCCCGCGTGCGGCCAATCCCGGCTGCACGGGTCCGCCCAAGGAGAGATTCGCCGTGGGCAAGACGCCGCGGCGACCACCACAATTGCCCGGGCCCGCAGATGGTGTCACACACGCGGCGGCCTGATCACCGCGGCGGCTCCCGACGGGCGGGATGTGCGCGCAAAAAAAAGGGCAACGCCTTCCAAGGAGGCAAGCTGCCCTTACCCGTTTCACAATCATGGCGCGGCTGCGAGGCGAGTCGTCGTGTTGAACGGCTCTCGCGTCACCCCACAGCGGCACAACTGAGCAGTCAGCTCATCACAGGCCCAGGAAGCCCAGATTGAGCGTCCCGCCGACGTTCGGCAGAATGCTGAATCCGTGGCCTGCGAACGTGCAGGTCTGCATCAGGTAGCCTGACGCAGCGCCCGTGATCAGAATCGCCTTCAAAACCTTCAGCGAACGTGTCATTTTCATGACCTCCATCATTTTTTAGTCTGAGCGCTTGCTCGCGACGCGTCCATGCTGCGGAAGCGCATCCAGCAAGCCCGGTAACACCGCGTTCGTTCACCGCCACGTGGCTCGCAGCCACCCAACCCCCTCAGGGGCGATGGTCCGCGGGTCACACGGGCAGCAAGCCCTCTCAACCAAACAGGTCTTCCTGGAGAATGGCGAGGATCGTGGTCCACGACCAGATGCCGCCGCCACCGCCCCAACCGCAGCTATGGTAGAGAGAGCTGCTCACCAAAGCAGCCGCGAACGCCCACATTTTGGCACGCTTGGACATTTTGACATTCTCCTCAAATCGTTATGGGGTTGACCGTTTCCTCGCGTCTCGGAAAGAGATGCGAATCTGGCTGTGCCCCAGCCAGCCGCCGGCCTTCGGGCGCCCGGCGGCCGCATCCTGACTCAGTTCACCGCATTCAGAATAAACGCCTGCAAGAGGGCTTGAGCGATGCAGTTGCCGAGCTGCAAGGCTGCCACGGTCGAGCCCGCCACGAGCAGGCCCCACTTCATCCAGCTATTCTTGGACATTCTTTGTTCTCCTCGTAGGAACGAGCCCGCCGCAACGGGCCCCATCCACTTCCACCCGCCTGGCCGTCCCATACCGATGAGACGTTTGCAGCGGTGGCGTCATTCAATCACAAACCCGGCACCTCAATCGAAGATGCTGCCGATTGCGACCAACTGGAAGATGCGGTTGAGGTTGAACGCACCCCCAAGGCATCCGCCAAACTGCAATGCCGCCACCACGGTCGTGGCTGCTAACATTGCGGCTTTGACTTTGGTCCACTTGGACATCGTGAGCCTCCTTTAGAAGGAAACAAGCCGGCCTCACACTTGGAGGCCACCGAAGCTTTGAGTGACGGCCTACGTAGCCGCACAACCTTTTCAGAAAAACACTGAGTCAGCCGTCCGCCAAGCCGCGCCAGGCCGGCGGGCCGAGATGCTCCTCGACCCACAAACGGCATCGCCCCCAACCTCGATTGGCCGCGCCGCCAACCATTAAGGGGGAGGATCTTACAGTCTTTCTCGCTCTTTGCAAGTCTCATTCGCAAAAAAATTCACGAATGCGATCCGCACTGACCGGCTCGATGATCCCTTTCTCTGTGACGATCCCCCGGACCAACCGGGCCGGGGTCACATCGAACGCCGGGCAGTAACACGGCACGTTCTCGGGAGCCGTCAACACGCCAAAGCCCCTGCGGATCTCCTCAGGGCTGCGCTCCTCGATCGGGATCGCCGATCCATCAGGAATCGAGAGGTCAAACGTCGACCCCGGTGCCGCCACGTAGAAGGGAACGCCATGAGCCGCAGCCAGCACCGCTAATCCGTACGTGCCAATTTTGTTCGCCGTATCGCCGTTTCCAGCGATGCGGTCCGCGCCAGTCAGAACGAGATCGACCGCGTGATCCCGCATCAGACTGGCTGCCATGTTATCGCAGATCACCGTTACGTCAATACCCGCCTGAGCTAATTCCCAGGCCGTCAGCCGAGACCCCTGCAGCAGGGGCCGGGTCTCATCGGCAAACACCTGGAACCGCCTGCCTCGCTCGTGAGCGTAAAACATTGGTGCCAAAGCAGTTCCGTACTCCGAGGTCGCCAAACCCCCGGCATTGCAGTGCGTCAGGATCCGCCCCCCCTCGGGGATGAGCCGCTGGCCGGCCTGGCCGATCGCCCGGCACGTGGCCGCATCCTCATCGCGGATGGCCTGAGCTTCGCGGAGCATCGCCGCCTTGAGCTCGGGGAGCGGCCGCTCTGGGACGGCCTGCACCACGCGTTTCATGCGATCCAGCGCCCAGAAGAGGTTCACCGCCGTGGGACGGCTGCGCGCGAGATCATCGCAGGTACTGGCCAATTTCTCAAAGAACAATTCGCGGCTGTCTGCGTCGCGGACTCCCAGTACCACGCCCATCGCCGCCGCAACGCCGATGGCGGGCGCCCCTCGAACCCGCAACTGTTTGATCGCCTCCCACAACGTCTCCACGTCGCGGATCCGGATCAGCTTGAGTTCCGCCGGGAGCAGCGTCTGGTCGATCATCTCGATCCAGCCGTCCAGCCCGCCGACCCAGTATACCGTCCTGGTCACCGGGCGCGAGCCGAGCACGGAGCCGCTGCTTGAAGCTTGGTTGCTGTTATCGACCACTTCGCGTCAAAACCTTTCGCAATTCTGGCCCGGCCCCTGCTCCGCCGCCTGCCGGAGCCGTGTCTCGGCCCCGCGCGCTTTGCCTCAATCTCATAAACACGCCACCCGCTTTTATTGGACCCGGGCACTCGGAACGGGCCGTTCTCCCCTGTCGACAGAGGGGGATTGTACCGGGCCCGTGCCGCGGCCCAAAGCTCATCGGCGGTGGGGCCCAGCGTCGCGGGGGGCCCCGTCCCATCTCGTCGGCGGAGCATTCTTGTAGCGCCGGGACGCCAGCCCTATCATCCCCGGCATTCCGCACTGCCCGGCAAGGCCGTGCGTCGCCCAGGTGTCCCCGATGCCGATCCGATTCATCTGCGCTTCGTGTCAGCAGCCGCTGGAGATCGATGACCAGTGGGGCGGCCAGTCGGTCGCCTGCCCCTACTGCAACCGCGTCGTGACGGCCCCGCGCAGCACCACTTGGGCCGCGGATCAGCAGATCCCGGTCGCTTCTCCGGCCCGCGGAGACCTGCCGCCCTCACCCCCGTCCCCGGTGCGTCCACCCGGGCGGGTGTCGAGCCCGATGGCCACCGCCTGGGCGCTGGCCATGACGCTGGCCTGCCTCGGATTCACGATCGTCACGGTGTTCACCTGGATCGCGACGAGCGCGCCGGTCGTCTATGAAAAGCTGGGTGATCCGCCCACCAGGGCGGACAGCCCCGAAGAACTGAGCCGACTCCAGATCGAGTACCAGCGCAAGGCGATCGAGTTGTTCCAGAGAGGCGCCGTCCCCATCTCCCCGATCACTGTGGTGGCGGCAGTCTGTGCCATGGTCTGCAGCCTCGCCGGCCTCATCCTGAGCATTCGGGTCGCCGTCCATCCCGGCAAACGCGGGCGCGGCATCGCCCTGGCCACCATCGCCTTCCTCTGCATGATCTGCACGGGCATGCTGGCCCTGTCGCTGAGCCTCAGTTCCCTGGTCCGCATGCCGCAGCCCTGACGCGCCCGCCGTGTCGGGATGCAGCCGCCATCCAGCACTGTTGCGAGCGGACTCCCGCCCCGTCTGCCGACCTGCCAGGATGCCATTTTGTATACGACTCGTCTCCCTCTATCATCTTGAGCGCGCCGGGCGAACGGGGACGCTGTTCCACTCGGATGAACAGGATCGCGCACCGGCAGGCGATCCGGACAGGAACGAACCGTGTTTGAAGCTCTTTCCGAACGTTTTGGGGCCGTGTTCCGCAAGGTCCGCGGGCGGGGGAAAATCACGGAGGCCAACGTCGCCGAGGCCCTGGCCGACGTGCGGACCGCCCTGCTCGAGGCCGACGTCCACATCCAGGTCGTCAAGAAGTTCATCGATGACGTGATGGCCAAGGCCCTCGGCGCCAAGGTGATCGACACGCTGCATCCCGACCAGGTCCTCGTCAAAATCGTCCACGACAAGCTTGTCTCGCTCATGGGCCCGGTCGACCCGCGCATTCCGTTCGTGACGCCCGGCCCGACCGTCATCCTGATGGCCGGCCTCCAGGGTTCGGGCAAGACGACCACCTGCGGCAAACTCGCCAAACACATCATCGCCCGCGGCCATCGACCGCTGCTGGTGGCGGCTGACCTCAAACGCCCGGCGGCCATCGAGCAGCTCGAAGTCATCGGCGAGCAGGTCGGCGTCCCCGTCTACGCCGAGCGTGGTCACCAGAACCCGGTCAAAGTCTGCCGCAACGGCGTGATCGAGGCCCGCAAACGCGACCGCGACGTGGTGATCCTCGACACCGCCGGCCGTCTGGCCATCGACGAAGAACTGATGGCCGAGATCGCCCAGGTCGAGCAGGCCACGCAGCCCCACCAGGTCTACCTGGTCATCGATGCCATGACCGGCCAGGACGCAGTCAACACGGCCAAGCACTTCAACGAGCGGCTCGAACTCGATGGACTGATCCTGACCAAGTTCGACTCCGACACCCGCGGCGGGGCCGCCCTTTCGGCCAAAACCATCACCGGCAAGCCGATCAAATTCGTGGGCATCGGCGAGAAGCTCGACAACCTCGAACCGTTCCACCCGGACCGCATCGCCGGGCGCATCCTCGGGATGGGCGACGTCGTCACGCTGGTCGAGAAGGCCCAGCAGCAATACGACGCCGAGGAGGCCGCCAAACTGCAGAAGAAGATGTCCAAGGGCATGGACCTCGAGGACTTTCTGCAGCAGATGAAGAAGGTCAAGAGCATGGGGTCGATGAAGGACCTCATGAAAATGGTGCCCGGCCTGGGCTCGCAGATGCAGGGCATGGAGGTCGACGAGGACGAGCTCAAGCGGTTCGAGGCCATCATCCACTCCATGACCCCGCGCGAGCGCAAGAATCCGGACCTCATCGAGGCCTCCCGCCGGCGCCGGATTGCCCGGGGGAGCGGTACCGACCCCAAGGACGTCTCGGGCCTGGTCAAGAACTTCGGCCTCATGCGCGACATGATGAAAGCGATGAGCGGAATGTCGATGCTCGACCGGATGCGCTCGGCCACACAGTTCGCGAAGATGGCCGCCGGAGGCATCATGCCGCGCATCAAGCTGGGCGGGACGGTCAAGAAACGGCGTGAAACAAGGGCCGATAAGCGCAAACGCCGCAAAAAGGGCCGTTAGCTCGCCGCGCCGAACCGCCGCCTCTCCCCATGGGCCCCACCCCGCTTCTGCGGTGCCTCACACGGACCCAATCGTCCCGGCGTTGAAGCACCACTGCAGCAGAGGTCTAATCGGACACCTTTCGCACATACCTGCTTATTCAGACCCCCCTTCGCAGTTCCGATATGGCAGTAGGTACCCGCGCGGACGGCGGGCACAAAATTCGACCCAAGGCCTTTTGTCGGCGACGCACAGCGAATCGTACGGTTGTTTCGTTGGGTTATTGACCCCGGAGGCCGGTGTGGCGCGGCCCCAACATGGCGCTTCCCGCCAGACCACGACAGAATCGCGATGGCTCGACCCTGCGTACACAGCATCCGGTTGAAAGCTTCCGTGCTGGTGACGCTGATCGTCGTCCTGGTCACGTGCCTGGGCACCACGGTCAGCCTCCGGGAGACCAGTCGGGCCATGTACGGCAAGGAGCTGGCCCGCATCGCGGACTGGTCGACCTTCATCTCACGCGGCAACATCGATGAGCTGGCCCGGGGAGACCGTCAGGCGCTGGCCCAGGTGGCCAGAGACCTGATCGACTCGCACCGGGGCGTTTACGTCGCGTTCGCCGCGTCCGACGGAGAGATCCTCGCATCCGCCGAAGCCATTCCGGGCATCCTTCAGCGGCATTCTCAGCCGGACCGACGGCTGCAGATCTCGCCGGTGAACCTGCCCACCCTGCAGGAAGAGGGCATCCCCGGCCTGACCTACGCCGACATCTGCGTGCCGCTCGAGACGGCCCACACCTCATCGCAGGAGAGCCCGTCGCGCCTCCTGGGGTATCTGCGGTTCGGAGTGAATGTGTCGGACACCCGGCAAAGCCTCGCCATCATTTCGAGGCAGTACATCCAGGCCGGTCTGGTGCTCCTGCTGCTGCTGGTGCCCATTTCACTGGTGCTGACAAACCGCGTTCTGGCGCCGGTCCGCGAGCTGGCCCGCGCCGCCCGGGCCATCGCGTCGGGCTCGATGGATGCCCGGGCGAAAGTGTCGTCGTCGGACGAGATCGGCGAGCTGGCCCGTTCGTTCAATCAGATGGCCGAGCGGGTGACCGAATCGCAGCTCGAGCTGCTGAAACTCAATGCCGAGCTCGAGGAGCGGGTCAGACAGCGCACGCAGGAACTGGCGGAGCTCGCCTCGCGCGATCCGCTCACCGGCCTGTATAACCGCCGCCACTTCGGCGAGGTCATCACCCGGGAGTTCGCCGCCGCCGAGCGGTACGGCGACGATCTGACCTGCCTCATGTTCGACGTCGACCACTTCAAGACCATCAACGACCAGTTCGGGCATCGCACCGGCGATGCGATCCTGATGGCGCTGGCCACCGCGATCGCGGGGGAGCTGCGCGGCTCGGACGTGGCCGCCCGCTTCGGCGGCGACGAGTTCATCCTGCTGTTGCCGCAGACGGCGGCGTCGAGCGCGTCGAATCTGGCGGAACGCGTCACGCAGGCCCTTGAGCGCGAAGTCCACCGCCACTATCCGGGCATCTCCCCCACGCTGAGCATCGGCGTAGCCAGCCTTCGAACCACCCGGGCCCGTTCTTCCGAGGCGCTCATCCACGAAGC
>CAZQEN010000227.1:0-12621 GCA_964591605.1 uncultured Planctomycetales bacterium | reverse complement strand
ATTCGGACAGCGATTACGTCGGGGACGCGTGCGACAACTGCCCGACGGCGTTCAATCCGCTGCAGCAGGACGCCGACGAAGACGGGATCGGCGATGCCTGCGATACGGGCGGCGAGGGCTTGATGGCCGGTGGCGAGAGCCTGATGGCTCAAACCGAAGGCGACCCGGTGCTGGACTACTCGGCCGCGATGGTCGAGAGCGCGACCGGCAACGACACGATCACGCTTCCGCCCGGAGGGGGGACGATCCAGGTCAACGTCGTAGTGAGCGCGCCCGAGCCGCTGATGGACTTCTATGGCTGGCTCACGCTCAACGAGCCCAACGTGGTACGCTTCGAGGGTATGCAGTGGGCACCGCTTGATGGGGAGCTCTCAGGCGTCGTCGAAGTGGACGGCTGGATCAACAGCCGCCGCGGTGAGCTGTGGTGCACAGACGGTCCGATGACAGCAACCCTCACCGGCGAGACGCCAGTGCCACTCCTTGAGGCCGGCCAGCACGTGGTTGCCACGTTCACGCTCGGCATCGCACCGAAGGCGGGAACGTACCGCTTCCGCCTCGTGCCCGGAACCTCGATGACCGAGTCCGGCGACTGGGTCACGCTGCGCAACGAGCCGCTCACCATCACGGTGGGGGCGCCGTAGCGAAGTTGACAGACGGGCGGACTGAACGGAAACGGCCGCCTTGCGGGCGGCCGCTCCATTGACGGGGCTCACACATTCAAAGCTGCGGCAACCTGGCGCCGCGCTGCTGCAGGGTCACTGGACGACCCACGTGTCGCCTTCGTTGAAGAGCTCCTCGAGGCGGCCGGGTTTCTGCGTGGCCTTCCGGAGCTGCTGCCACGCGAGGTCCTCGTACGTGGGCTGCTCGATGCAGCGCAGCACGCCCATCGGCTCGGGGAACTCGGGATGGCTCATCCGCGAGAGCAGATACGCGAGCGTCGGCTCTTCGGCCTTCTCGTCGTGGAAGAGCAGATCGTCCTCCTTCACGCCGTTGCCGAGCTCGACGACTTCGAGCTCCAGGCCGCGCAGGCGAATTCCCTTGTCACGGTTCCTGCCGAAGATCATGGGCTTGCCATGTTCGAGGTAGAGCACGTTGTCGGGCCGCTGGTCCTTCTCGGCCGCATAGTCGAAGGCCATGTGGTTGAAGACGTTGCAGTCCTGGTAGATCTCGATGAACGACGTGCCGCGATGCCGGGCGGCGCGCTCGATGACGTCGGAGAGGTGCTTGACGTCGACGTCGAGCGAGCGGGCAACGAACGTGGCCTCGGCGCCCAGCGCCAGCGAGAGCGGGTTCAGCGGCTTCTCGACGGTGCCGAAGGGCGACGACTTGGTCGTCTTGCCCTGCTCGGACGTGGGCGAATACTGCCCCTTGGTCAGACCGTAAATGCGGTTGTTGAAGAGCAGGATCGTCAGATCGATGTTGCGGCGGAGGGCATGAATCAGGTGATTGCCCCCGATGCTCAGGCCGTCGCCGTCGCCGGTGACGACCCAGACATGCAGGTCGGGCCGGGCCATCTTGAGGCCCGTCGCGATGCCGGGAGCGCGCCCGTGGATGCCGTGGAAGCCGTAGGTGCTCAGATAGTACGGGAACCGGCTCGAGCAGCCGATGCCCGACACGAACACATGCTTCTCTTTGGGCAGACCCAGTTTAGGCAGAATCTTGCGGACCTGGGCCAGAATCGAGTAATCGCCGCAACCCGGGCACCAGCGCGGTTCCTGGTCGCTGACGAAATCACGCGGGGACAATGTAGGCAGACTGCCGATCGAACTCATTCGTGAAACCTCACGTTACCAGGCGGCGGTTCAGCCGCCGACTTCGACTTCCTCTCCACTGCTCCGGACCCCGGTCAGCTCCAATGCCTCCTTGCCATCGAGGATGCGGTCAATCGCATCTTCGATTTCCGAGATCAGGAAGGGTTTACCCTGCACCTTGTTGAGTCCCTCCGCGGGGACCTGGTAGCGGCTCTGCAACAGGAGACGCAACTGGCCGAGATTGAGCTCCGGAACGAGCACGCGTCGGAACCGCTTGAGAATGTCGCCCAGGTCGCCCGGGAACGGGTTCATGTGGCGAAGGTGAATGTTCGAGACCTGCCGGCCGGCGGCGCGGACGCGGTTGCAGGCCGCGGTGATCGCACCGTAGGTGCCGCCCCATCCCACCACCAGGAGATCGCCGGAGGCCGGCCCGCTGATCTGCGTGGGGGGGATCATGTGCACGATGTTCGCCACTTTGCGGGCACGCGTGACCACCATGTGGTGGTGGTTCCGGGCGTCGTAGCTGACGTTGCCCGTCACGTCCTGTTTCTCGAGTCCGCCGATGCGGTGTTCGAAGCCGGGCGTTCCCGGCGGCACCCAGGGGCGGGCCAGCTCCGCATCCCGCAGATACGGGCGGAACATGTCGCCGTTGGGGGCTGGCGGAGGGATCTCGATGGCCGGAATGCCGGCCGGGTCGGGAATCAGCCACGGCTCCGAGCCGTTGGCGATGTACCCGTCGCTGAGCAGGATGACGGGGGTCATATAACGCGTGGCGATGCGGACGGCCTCGATGGCGGTGTTGAAGCAGTCGGCCGGGCTGCGGGCGGCGAGGACGGCGACGGGGCATTCGCCGTTGCGTCCGACGACGGCCTGCAGGAGATCCGCCTGCTCGGTCTTGGTCGGCAGGCCCGTGCTGGGTCCGCCCCGCTGCACGTTGACGATGATCACGGGCAGCTCGGTCATGACGGCCAGGCCGACACCCTCGGACTTGAGGGCCAGGCCCGGTCCGCTCGTTCCGGTCACGCCGATGACGCCGCCGTAGGCAGCGCCGATCGCGGCCGTCATGGCGGCAATTTCGTCCTCGGCCTGGAACGTGAGCACATTGAAGTTCTTGTGCCGTGAGAGCTGGTGAAGGATGTCGCTGGCCGGGGTGATCGGATAGCTCGCGTAGTAGAGCTGGCGGCCGGCCTTTTCGGCGGCGGTGATCAGCCCGATGGCGACGGCCTCGTTCCCGGTGATGCTGCGGTATTTGCCCGGCGGGATGGCCGCCTTGGGCACCCGGTAGCTGACGGTGAAGAGGTCGGTGGTGTCGCCGAAGTTGAAGCCTGCCTTGAGGGCCCGGGCGTTCGCCTCGGCGATGGCCGGCTTCTTGCCGAACTTGTCCTTGATCCAGTTGAGCGTGGGCTCGAGCGGGCGGTCATACAGCCAGTACACCACCCCCAGGGCAAAGAAGTTCTTGCAGCGGTCGACATCCTTGGAGCCCAGCCCCAGGTCGGCCAGAGCCTCCTGGTTGAGCCGTGAGATGGGGACCGAGACCAGGCGATACCCGTCCATCGAGTTGTCCTCGAGCGGGTTGCGCTCATAGTTCGCCTTGCTCAGGTCGTTCTTGATGAAAGCGTCGGAGTTGACGATCACCAGTCCGCCGGGGACGACATCGGGCAGATTCGTCTTGAGGGCGGCCGGGTTCATGGCGATCAGCGCGTGAACGCGGTCGCCGGGCGTATGGATCTCCCGGCTGCTGAAGTTGATCTGGAACCCGCTGACCCCGAACAGGGTGCCGGCAGGAGCCCGGATCTCGGCCGGAAAATCCGGCAAAGTGCTGATGTCGTTGCCGAAAATGGCGGATGAGGTGGTGAACTGCGTGCCGGCGAGCTGCATTCCGTCGCCGGAGTCCCCTGCAAACCTGATCGTCGCGCCTTCCAGTTCCTGAACCGCCTTACGCGGTTTCGTTGCTTCTTGTAGCGATACCACTGAAGTCGTCGCGGTCGAGACCCGTCGCGATGCAAGAGGCGGTGGCGGGAATCGACCTATGCGCCCTCCACAAGGACGTCGGTGCTCGCGTCCCGACCCTCGGAGACGCCGCCCGCACCGGATGATTCTAGTACCGGACTGAGATTGGACACTTGCCGCGCCCGTTTCACGGAACCCAGTATACGCCCGGACCGGGGAGACGATGCAGGCACCAAGCCGGACCCATGCCTCACAGGCCCAATCGGACGTTACACCGCTGGTCATCCGCCGACGGGAATCAGCCCGACAGATTAGCATACAGTATGCCGGAGCGTATTCAAAGCCCCGCCGGCCCTCTGAGAGCCCTTATCGGACAAAGGGTTACGAGATCCTGATCGGAATTCCTGCCTCCTCGTCCTACCTGAATTGACCGGGCGATTTGACCGATCCCCTGGGGGAGAACTCACACGTGAGGTGCGCGCCTGTGCTGATCCGCGAGTTGAGCCTGGGCTACCCGGTCACGATTTCACCGTTCCAGTCCACCGACGATGCCATCGACCTGATGTGGGAGCATGACACGCGGTGCCTGCTGGTCACCGACCGGCAGGGGCTCGTGGGGGTGGTCACCGACGCCGACCTGCTGGAGAGCGTGGGCATGCTCCTGCGCAGCGAACGGCTCCAGATCGGCACCAGCGTCTCCAACGAAGAGCTGATCGTGGCGGATGTGATGGATACGCGCTGCTCGTGCGTACGGCCGGACGATCCGGTGACAGATGCCGGGCATCGGCTGGTCCACGAGCGCCGGTCGGCGCTGCCCGTCGTGGATGGGGATCAGGTGCTGGGGGTGGTCACGGACTATGACCTCCTGCAGCTCTTCGCGGGCTCATGCGCCCTCGAGAGTTTCACGCCGCATGGCGAGTTCATCGTTCACTACTGCTCGCGGATCCTCAAGACGGTCCGCCCAAACGACTCGCTGGCGACGGCCTGCAGCCGGCTCAGTGGAGGCAAGATCCGTCACCTTCTGGTGACGGAGGGGATCCAGCTCGTCGGAATGATCTCAGATTGGGACATCCGCCTGGCGATCGGGGAAAACGCCGGAGGGCGGTGGATGGACCGCCCGGTGTCCGACTACGTGACGACGCAGGTACAGACGCTGCGGCCGCGAGACACGCTCGTCTGTGCCGCCGAGGTATTTCGCCTCGAAAAGCTGACCGCCGTCCCGGTCACCTCCCGTGAGGGTGATCTGGTCGGCATCATCACGGTGAGCGACCTGATTCGGGCGCTGGGCTGGCCGGCCCCGATCCACGTCTGAAATCCGCCCCGCACAGCCTCGTTGCCCGGCGTATCGGCACTCCAGGGGTGGCCGGCTACCGGGCGGCCTGGCGGCGGCGGTTGAACTGCTCGCTCAGTTCGCGGTCGCGGATGTCCACCCGCGCCTGATTGAACAACTCCGGCTCGAGTTCGACCATGCGCTGCGCGATGAGGCGCTTCTTGAGCCTGGCCTCAAGGGCCTTGCGGTCGACGTGCTCGAACCCGACGCTGCTCGCGGGGAATCGGCGTTCCACGCGGATGATGTGGTACCAGTTGTCCTCGTGAACGGCGGGCGAGGTTTCACCCACTTTCATCTTGAAAGCGGCCTCCCGGATCAGGGGCGTCACCGAAGGATCGTTGCGGGTGAAGGGGGGCATGAGACCCCCGCGGGCGGCGGTGACCGGATTCTCGCTGAGCTGCCGGGCCGCCAGATCGAAATCGTTCCGGGTCGCCAGCATGTCCCGCGCCCGTCTCTCTGCCTGGAGGTTGCTCACCTGGATGTGGCGGATCTGGACGCGCTCTCCGTATTCCAGGGCGTATTCCTCGCGGAGCATCTGCTCGGTGAGGGTCGTCTTCTCCAGCTCGGCCGTGGCGATCTTGCGGAGATAGGCCTGCTGCTCCATGCGCCGCTGCCATTCGGCTCGGGCGATGTTCTTGGCGAGCAGAAACTCCGTCAGCAGGCGTTCCGCGACGAGTCGGTCCAGCGGCAGGTTGTCCTGGCCGCCCAGCGGCGTGGCGATGCGGCGGAGTGCCTCGTCGTGCTCAGCCTGGACGTCGGCCGGCGTCACAGTGAGGCCCATCTGCTGCGACCGCTGGCGGGCCGCGACCAGCAGGACCATCTGCTGGAGGAGGCTCAGTCCGTGGGTTCGGACGAGTTCCTCCCCGGCGAACGCCCGGGTGATCGGCGTGCCGTTGACATAGGCGAGGACCTCTTCAGGCCGGGGGCTGGCTGAGGCATTCGGCGCAGGGCCGCTGGCCGTCGGGCCCGCGGAACCCGGCGAGCCGCTCGGAGACGGCGTCGCCGGCCGGGCACCGGCGGCGGCCGGCTCCTCCCACATCCGCACGATGGGGCTGGATGGCGGCGGTGACGACGTCCGGCAACCCATGAGCCCGGCCAGGCCGGGTACGACGATCAGGACAATTCGCAGTGATCGGAGCATCATACCCCTCGATGCAATTCGAGATACGCGGCGGACCGAGAGGGTCTCGGCAGGCACGCGCGAACCTACCGGCGGGATCTGGGCAGGTCAAGGCAGGACCGAAACGCAGACCCCGTGTCAGACGGCCGCAGAGATGATATGGTGAGACGCCGTTGTCGTCGTTGATTTGCAGGAGCCCCCATGGCCAGGTCGGAGCGAGCGGACGAGCACTTCAATCGATCGTACGAGATCGCGGCAGGGACGCCCCTGGAGAGCACTCCGGTGTGCTATGCCGTCTGCTGTCCGGCTCCGGGGCTGCTGTGCGGGGTCACGGACGTGCTGGGGCTCGTCAATCAGCGTTGCGACGGGCCGCTGACCATTCGGTCGCGTCTGGACGGCTATCGGTTTTCCGGCGGCGAAGTAGTCATGACGTTGGAAGGGCCCTTCGGACAACTGGTCGGGCTCGAGACCGAATACCTCGGGATGCTCGCCCTCTCCGCGGCGGCGGCCCACATGTCCGCGATCGTCGACGCGGCGGGCGACATGGATGTCGTGGACCTCGCGGCGCGGCGTTATCCGCCGGAGATCTGCGAATACGTCGCGGTGGCCGCGGCCGTGGGCGGTGCGGCCGGCACCAGCACGCCCATCGGCCATCAGGGCGTTCACGAGCGTTTCGGCACGCCCGGCGATGGACGGATCCAGATCGGCACCGGAATGACCCGGACCTTCGCCCTTTACGGCGGGATTCCTCACGCGCTCAGCGCTGTCTACGAAGCCGGCAGCATCCAGTCGGCGGCCGCCTATCATGCGAAGTTTCCCGACGAGCCGCTGACCGTCCCCATCGACTTTGAGGGCCGCGAGCGCGACGTATGCGCCGAGGCGGTCGAGCGGTTCGGTTCATCACTCCACGCGGTCCGGCTGGAAACACCGGTCAACCGCGTCCATCAGGGCGGACACGCCACATCGCATCGGGCTCTGGAAATGCGGATCCTCTCTCAAGCCCCCGATCGTGCCGCCGCCCAGGCGGGTCTGGAACAATATGGCTTCGGGCCGGGCGTGACCATCGAAGCCACCTTCAGCATCCGGGACCTTCTGGATTCGCTGGGCGCTCGCGCGACGAAGCTCGTCGTGGCGGGCAGTTTCGACGCGGCCAGGGTCCGGGCGTTCAAGGCCTGCAAGGCGCCCGTGGACATGATCGGTACCGATTCCTGGGTGAACTTCGCCGCATTCACGAGCGACGTCATCCGTGTCTTCGAGAACGGCCAGTGGATTTCGCGCTGCGTGGCGGGGCGAGCGGACGAACTGGTTGAACCGCAGGATCTGCCCGTTCTTTTGGCGAAGTGACCGCCCGCGAGGGCCGCTTCGCAGAGCCAACGACAGGAAAAAGGCCCGCGACCGTTGCCGATCGCGGGCCTTGTGTTGTGGTCAGGCTGAGTAGCGGCCGCCGGGTGCCAACGACTTACTGGAGCACCGGATCCTCAGAGAGGACCTCGCGCAGCTTGCTCAGGGCGATGTTCTGGATCTGGCGGACCCGCTCCTTCGAGAGACCGATGGTGTCGCCGATCTCCTTGAAGGTCAGCCGCGACTCCCGGTCGGTCGGGAAGCGCTGGGCCAGGATCCTGGACTCCAGTTCCGTCAGGTCGCCGAGGTTCTCGTTGAGCGCCCGGTGCAGGCGCTCGACGTACAGCTCGGTCTGCGCATCCGGCAGCTCGGTGGGCCGCTCGAAGGTCGCGTCATGCTGAATCGGGAACAGGCGGCGGTAATTGGACTCCTGCCGGCCCCGACGCATGAGCGCCCGGGCGATGACGTTGCACGCGTACGTGCTGAACCGGAATCCCCGCCACGGGTCGAACCGGTCGACCGCCCGGGCCAGGCCGTACATCGCATCGCTCAGCAGATCGTCCTCGTCGATATTGCTCGAGGCGAATCGGCTGATCATTGAGTAGACCAGGCCCAGGTTCTTCTCCACCAGGTACGAGCGGAGCGTCTGCCAGCGCGCAGTCCAGATCTCACGCTCGCGAGGGGAGATTCGCTGGGTCCGGCTCTTGCGCGCGGCCCGGTAGGCCGCGGTGTGCATCGCAGCGAACAGATGCTGCTCGTCCGGCTCCTCCTGCGGATCCCGGCGGCCTTCAATCCAGCGGACGACGCGCTCGGCTTCGTCACTGGCCGCCTTCGTCCGGATTCGGGCATCCGAGACGTACCACAACTGCGCCGGATCCACCTGGACCGTCGTGGGCTGTGGACTGCGGGTCTTGGTCATCTTGGGCCTCATGCTATTCATCTTACGCCCCATAAGAGACGTTGTTCTAGGATATAGTACCATTCCGGTGCTATTTTTATTCCAGTTTCTTGCCCCTGGAAACGAGGTTTTTATCGATAGCCTTAAAGTGGGACTACGGTCGAAGTAGCGGACCACCCGCCATGAGATTAGACATCGAAGAGGCCCCTCAGGTTACGAAAACGCGACGGATTATGCAAGTATTTGCGTTTTCGCCCGAGGTTTGCCGCAACGGGGTGTCCCCCCCATGGCCGGATTCGTCCGCGCTGTCAAGCCCCCACCGACTGAGGTCACCTGCTTTGAGCAGGGCTCCGAATCTGGCTTTGCGTGTGGGCCCATTTAAGCCTTTAGTCCCAGCGACGGCAACTCTTCTTTGTGGATTTGCGTCGGGGCCGGAACAGCGGTACTTATGCGCGAAGGGAGCGCCCGGGGGCAAGTTCATGCGTGCTGCGCGTGCGTTCACGTTGATCGAACTGGTTGTCGTCGTTGCAGTAATGGCGCTTTTGGCGGCCATCCTGCTGCCCTCCCTGGCCCGGGCCCGTGACGACGCGAAGACCACCGTCTGCGCCAACAATCTGCGACAGATCAGCCTCGGCTGGAGCATGTATGCCGAGCAGCACCGGGATGCAATTGTTGCAGGCCGCATGCCGAAATTCACTGACCCTTTTAATTCGCGAGTGAATCTTTATTACGTGGGCAACGGGTACAAGTGGCGGCCCCGGTGGTACGCCATGCTTGGGGCACAGGTGAATCTCTTCGCGTTCAAGAAGCCCAGCGAAAGGTCAGCGGATGACAACACGCAGCGGGTGGATGGCGCGGTGTTCCTCGATCCGACGGTACCGGAGCGAGTGAACGGCCGGAATTACCCGTTCGGGTACAACTTCCAGTTCCTGGGCAACAGCCGGCTCAAAACGAACAAACTCAGCGACACCGACTACATTCGCTGGCCGGTGAAAACGGCCCAGATCCGGGCCACTGCCCGGACGGTCATGGCCGCGGATGCCCTCGGCACGGCGTCCAGCTTCCCGACCGCTGACCGCCTGCCTTACGACCCCACCGGGACACTGACGAGCGCGGCGGACCTGCCGCGGCTGGGCAATCATGCCTGGTCGCTGGACCCGCCACGCCTGACGCCGGCGAGTGATTCCTGCGACGACGCGTTCAGGGGCCAGGCGCGCTCGGCACCCGACCCCCGGCATCAGGGCCGCTCGAACGTCTCGTTCTGCGACGCTCACATGGAACGGCGCACGCCTGAGCAACTCGGTTACGTGATCCAGTCCGACGGCTCCGTCCCCAGGACCGGCGCTGGAACCAACAGCCTCTTTTCGGGCACGGGAAGCGACCTCGACCCGCCCGCGATCATGCGGTGACCGTCCCCACTGCTCCGCGGGTCAGGCCTGCGTTGATTGTTCCACATTCGGGTGTTCTATTCACGCGCGCCGGAGCGGGGAACGGACGCGGCTTCGGCGGTGAGCGGGGACGCGGACGCGCAGCCGACTCCGAGCCTGCGTACTGAAGCCTGGTTTATGCCAGCAGCGCTTTCGCACGGCTTACGACGTGCCCGGCGGAGAGGCCCAGGTGTTCGAGGATGTCTTCCGCCTCTTTGCCGGATTTGGGAATGCGGGGGGCGGTCATGGCGTGCACCCGCACCTCGCAGTTCTGGGCGGCGGCATCCGAGAGGGCGCTGTTGATCCCGCCGATGAAGTTGTCCTCCACGGTGAGAATCGTCCCCCCTGCTTTCCGGGCCGCGGCGAAGATCGGCTCCGGGTTGAGCGGCAGGGTATAGGCATCGAAGAGGTTGACCTTGATGTCCTGCTTTTCGAGCTCACGTACGGCGGCGAGGGCGACGGTGACCATGTACCCACTCGAAACGATCGTGAGCTTGTCGCCTTCGGCAAGCTGGTGCGAGCCGCCGAGGACGAACTTCGTGTCGGGCTTATAAAGCAGGGCCACGTCGGGCCGGTGCGTGCGGACGTAGCAGATATTGGGCGTGTTGGCGGCAAGTTCGGTGAGCCGGTACGCCGCGACGGCGTCGGCCGGATGGAACACGTGAGCGGCCGGTCGGCCCCGGCCGTCATCGGCGCCTGTATAGGCGCGGAAATAGGCCAGGTCGGGCAGGCTCATCTGACTCGGCCCGTCGGCGCCGAGCGAAACGCCCGAGTGCGAGCCCACCAGATTGAGATTCGCGCGGGTGATCGCGGCCATCTCGATCTGGTCGTACGCGCGGGCGAGGAACTTGGCGAACGTGCTGGCGAAGGGGATCATCCCCCCCGCCGCCAGGCCCGCCGCGGCGGAGATCATGTTCTGCTCGGCGATTTTGCACTCGAAGAAGCGGTGAGGAAACGCCCTGGCGAAGATGTTGGCGAAGGTCGAGTTGCTGACGTCGCCGTCGAGGGCGACGATGCGTTCATCGGCGTGGCCAAGGGCCAGCAGCGCAGCGCCGTACGCGCGGCGGGTCGACAGCTTGTTCCTGGCAACCGCCTCGCTCAGGCCGGCGCGCTTCATGGCGTCCTCGAACGGCTCAACCTGAATCTCGCCGGTCTTATAGGCGGGTGCAGCCACCGGTGCGGCGGGGCGCGGGGCCGAGGCGCCGGCCGGCAGGTTGAGCTTGCGGGCCGTCTCATCGAGACTGGTGCGGGCTGTCTCCAGATCCTTGGCGGAGAGCGGCTTGCCGTGGTTCGACTTGTCCTGCAGGATGGGCACGCCCCAGCCCTTCTGCGTTTTCGCGACGACGGCGACGGGCTTGTCGCTCCGGCCGACCCGCGAGAAGGCGGCCTTGATCTGGGCGACGTTGTGGCCGTCGATCTCCTGGACGTCGTAGCCGTAGGCCTTCAGCTTGGCGGCGAGCACCTCCGCCGATTGCTGGTGCGAGACATAGTCTGCCTGGCCCTGGCCGTTGCAGTTGAAAATCGCGATGACACTGGTGAGCTTGTGATCGATGATGAAGTCGGCGGCCTCCCAGATCTGGCCCTCGCGCGACTCTCCGTCGCCGATGATGCAGTAGATTCTCTTATCCACCTTGTTCTCGCGGGCGGCCAGGGCCAGGCCCGCGGCCACCGAGAGTCCCTGTCCGAGCGAACCGGTTGCGGCGTCGAAGAAAGGGAATCCCTCTGCCGGGTTCGGATGGCCATCCAGCACGCTGTTCCACTCGCGCAGGGTGTCGAGCTCCTCGACCTTGAGCGGGCGTTTCTCGGCCGGCGATCGGCCGACGGCACCACCCAGGTCGGCGTAGGCGGCGTAGATGATCGGCACCGCGTGCCCCTCGCTGAGCACGAGGCGGTCGTTGCCGGGGTTCCACGGGTTGTCCGGGTCCCAGCGCATCTGCTCGAACATCAGCTCGGCCACGATGTGTGCCAATGAGAGGGCACTGGAAGGGTGCCCGGACCCGGCGATGGTCGTCATGCGGACGACCCGCTTGCCCAGTTCGATAACCCGTGATTCGACGTTGCTCATGTAACTACCTGTAGCGAATGAGATTAGAGCCTGAAGACTGCTGGCAGGCCATTCCCAAGAGTCGCGATAATCTAGCCGCCCGCCCCGCCGCAATCAAGCTCGCGCGGCCCGGGCCGACGGCGCGGGGAGCGTGACGCTTCGGGCGGGCCTTGATGTCCAGACGGGGCGTAGGGGATAACTGACGCCCGGCGTCGAAGATGCCACTGCGTGAGCGGAGACCTCCGGAATGGGCGACGAGTTCCAGCCACCCCGCGTGACGCTCTTCACCCGGGTGGACTGCCATCTGTGCCGTGCCGTGCAGTACGTGATCGCGCGTGTGGCGATGGAGACACCTCTGGAGCTCGAAGTCATCGACATCGACGCGGCCGGGCAGGACCGGTGGCGCGAGTTGTACACCAACGACATCCCCGTGGTGCACATCAACGGACGGGAGCACGCGCGGCATCGCCTCGATGAGCGGGCATTCCGCGCCGCGCTTTGAGGTGGCGCCTGACCTGCTGCTCTTGCGTCCACGGGACATCACACCGCGTAGAGTGCGGCCAGGACATCAGTTCTGCCAGTCGATGGAGTAGTCGTCGCCGGACATGATCGCGTAGAGGCTGATCCGACGGGTGTCGGTCGACGCGGAGGCACCCCACGTCGGGGTGAATCCGTTGGCGACCGCATCGTTGTTTCTGAAGCGGGTCTGCCCGCCGCCTGCCGCATAGAAGTAGTACATGTTCGAATGCTCGTAGCCGAA
>CAZQEN010000226.1:8653-12645 GCA_964591605.1 uncultured Planctomycetales bacterium | reverse complement strand
CTACTTCACGCCGGGCGAGGCGGGGAGTCTCGAGTTGCCGGTTTCGGGTTTCAGGTCGTCGACCGCCGCTGCCCAGCCTCCGCTCGAAACTCGACACTCGAAACTCGAAACGGGTTTCAGGGTCTTCGACACCAAGTTCGCCCGCATCGGCGTGCTCATCTGCTGGGACCAGTGGTACCCCGAGGCTGCCCGCATCACCAGCCTGATGGGGGCGGAGGTGCTCTTCTATCCGACGGCCATCGGCTGGCACCCGAAGGAAAAGGAAGCCTACGGCGAGGCCCAGGCCGACGCCTGGCGCACGGCCCAGCGGGCCCACGCCATCGCCAACGGCGTCTACGTCGCTGCCCCCAACCGCGTCGGCCTGGAAACCGAGCCCGGCACCGACGGCATCGAGTTCTTCGGCCGCTCGTTCATCGCCGACCCCTTCGGCCGCATCATCGCCGACGCCGGCGCCGGCGGCTCCAAGGTCCTCGTCGCCCGGGTCGACCGCCGACTCATCGAAACCACGCGTCAACACTGGCCCTTCCTCCGCGACCGGCGCATCGACGCCTACGGGCCGATCCTCAGTCGCTGGATCGATAAACCTGCAACCGGATCCTCCGCGTGAGCGAGAGCAATCGAAAGGCCGTTGTTAAACACGAAGGCACGAAGACACGAAGCGAAAAGGAGGGCTTACGCCGTAGTCCTGCCTGTTGTTCTTCGAGTCTTCGCGCCTTCGTGGTGGGAACGAGAATTGAGAGGTGACATGTGAACATGAACCGGGTGATCGCCGTGGTGCTGGTTTCGCTCGCCGCCGTGTGCCTCTTCGCATCTGCCGCCCTCGCCGCCCCGAGGCTCAACGTCATCGTCATCCTCTGCGACGACCTGGGCTTCGGCGACATCGGCGCCTACGGCAACAACAAGTTCAAGACGCCCAACATCGACAAACTCGCCGACGCCGGCGCCCGCCTCGCTCACTTCCACACGCCCTTCGCCTTCTGCGCCCCCACGCGCATCTCGCTCCAGACCGGCCGCTATCCCTTCCGGACCGGACTCGTGGGCAATCCCTTCCCGCGCCACCCCGGCGCCGACGACATCGGCATTCCCGACACCGAAATCACCATCGGTCAGCTCTTCCAGAAAGCCGGCCACCGCACCTGCCTGATCGGCAAGTGGCACCTGGGCCACAAACCGCATTTCTACCCGACCCGCCACGGCTACGACGAGTATTACGGCATCCTCTACAGCAACGACATGCGCCCCGTCGAGCTCTACGACAACGAGAAGATGGTCGAATACCCCATCGTCCAGACGACGCTCACGAAGCGTTACACGCAGCGGGCCGTGGAGTTCATCGAGGCAAATGCCGAGAAGGGGTATTTCCTCGAACTCGCCCACGCCATGCCGCACAAGCCGCTCGCCCCCTCTGAGGAATTCTACGGAAAGAGCGGCCAGGGGCTTTACGGTGACGTGATCATGGAAATCGACTGGAGCGTCGGGCAGCTCGTCGAGGCGGTGCAGCGCTCCGGCGCCGCCGACCGCACGCTCATCTGGTTCACCAGCGACAACGGCCCCTGGTACGGCGGCAGCACAGGCGGCCTGCGCGGCATGAAGGGCCGGGCCGGCTTCGAGGGCGGCACCCGCGTCCCGCTCATCGCCGTCTGGCCCGGCCGCATCCCCGCCGGCCACCGTCACAACGGCCTGGCCGTCACCATGGACATCTTCGCCACCTCCCTCATCGCCGCCGGCCTCCAGCCGCCCTCCGACCGCCCGATCGACGGCAAAGACATCATGCCCATGCTCACCGCCGACAAACCCTCACCGCACGAAGCCATCTACGCCATGGCCGGCCACCAACTTCAACGCGTGCGCAGTGGTCCCTGGAGCCTGGTCGCCGCCCCGCAGCGCGTCGACGAGAGGTGGGACCCCGCCAAAGCCTGGAAGGACCCGAACACCACCGACGGCGTCACCATCCTCGCTCCCTGCGAGCAGTACACCCCCGTTGACTACCCCGGCATCCTCACCGGCGACCCGGTGGAAAAGATCGGCCTCTTCAACATCGACAAGGACCCCACCGAACAGCACAACGTCGCCGCCGCCCACCCCGACGTCGTGGAACGCCTCACGAAGCTTGCTGATCAGATCCGCGCCGAAATGCCCGCGGAGGGCAATCGGCCGAGACCGGGGGCTTCAAGGAGTGATAGGAAGTAAAAGCCTCTGGAGAGATGTTGTCTGCCGCGTATCACATCAACAACGGACAATGGACCACTGACTACTGACAAAAAAAACAGCGAGCATGCTCGGTCGCAAGAGAATTGCGGACCGCTGCTCGCTGAGCTCCGCGCGTCTGACCGACGGCTTCGTCGAAGCAAGCAACCTGACAATCGGCTGCCCCGACGAAGCCCGCCGGCACCTTCCGCGGACTGAAGGTTTCCCCTGTTCGTCCGACTGGCCGCTCTGCCGGTATCACCCGCGCAGATCCAGTCTCCTCAATTCTATCGGCAACTCTCCCCGATTTCCAGCAATGGCGAAAAGTCAGTCGGAGGGAACGTGGCAGCAATCACTGGGCCGGGGCCGTCTCGGCCAGGAAGGCCGGTGCGGCCTGGAACTCCAGGACATATTCATCCTGGATGGTCGTGTCCCATGGCGTGCGGTAGGTCGCGGTCAGTACGTAACGCTGCCCGGGCTGAACGACTTCACCGCCCTGCGTCCAGGCGAGTTGGAACTCGTACATCTGCGCCCGCGTCCAGTGCGTCTTCATGTCGTCCGCGGTGGCGATGGTCCGGTCCCAGAACGCCAGCCGTTCACCCTTTCGCTCTCCAGACGCATTGACGAATGTCCACAATTCGAAATAGAGCAGACCGGCGGCCTTCACCGGATCCCCAAGACGATCCAGCGGACGGACCACCGCCAGGATTCCGTCAGGAATCTGATCTTCGTTGAAGCTGGTGATCTTCGTGAAAGGCTCGATCTTGAGACGGTCGGGGACCATCAGCGACAGCATCTCGACCTTCTCGGGCTCGCTCGGGACATATTCGGGTCCCCGCGGGCTCCGGCACCCGGCAGCGGCCATCAGCCCGAGAACCCCCAGACGCAGCATCCGTGCGGTCGATGAAGCTGTCATGGCCGCCGATTGTAGAACCGCCCCCGCACCAGTCAAGAAACCGCACGGCATGCGATATCATGCTTCCCATGGCTGCCACCCGGCCATTCTGGATCCAGCCCGCGCTCACAGCGGTCGGGCGCGGCTTCCTGGAGCTCGTTTTCCCGCCGGCCTGCGCGGGGTGCGGGCGCACCATCTCCTGCGACGACGGCGACTGGTGCATGCCGTGCGCGAGCCGACTGCTCGAGTCCGCCGCGGCGACCTACTGCCAGCGGTGCGGGGCGGCGGTGGGGGAGTTCCTCTTCGACGCCAGCGGCTGCCCGGCCTGCCGACAGGAGGGCAGTTGGCCAGACGGCTTCGTCCGCGTCGGAACGTATCACGATCTGGTCGGTCAGACGCTGCGCCGCTTCAAGTTCAACCGTGAGCACCGCCTGGACCGCTGCCTGGCCGGCCTGCTGGCCGACGCGATCCAGGGACGCGGCTGGCCGGATTGCATCGACGTGCTGGTGCCGGTACCGACCGACTGGTCGGGGCGCTTCCGCTATCGATGCTGGCCGGTGCAGCTCCTGGCCCTGCAGGTCTCGCGGCGTCTGGGCATTCCGGTCCGGTCCGTGCTCGGCCTGAAGGGCAAGCGGCGTCGCCAGGTTGGATTACCCGAATCCGAGCGGGCGCGGAACGTCCGCGGCGTGTTCCGGCTCCGGCGGCGGTCCCGCATCGAGGACGCTCGTGTCTGCATCGTCGACGACGTCAGCACGACCGGCTCGACGATCCGCGAAGTCACCCGCGTGCTCCGTAGCGGCGGGGCGGCCGCGGTCTATGCGGCCGTCGTCGCCCGCACCGACGCCCGGCGCGGCGACCACGACCCCCTGTGAACGGGTGCGTGACACTTCGCGCGGGGTGGCATGGGCAG
>CAZQEN010000226.1:0-8643 GCA_964591605.1 uncultured Planctomycetales bacterium | reverse complement strand
GACCGCATTGTTAGCGCCACCCGGCCACCTCCGCCGCTCAGGCGGGGGGTCGGTGGTTTTTCGGGCGGGGTGGCATGGGCAGCGTCGGCTTCGCGCAGCGAAGCCGACGCTGCCCGTGCGAGCTTCCCCACGGGTCCCGGCGCGCCGGGCCCGTGTCGTCCCGCCGATTCGGTCACCGGCTCCCTGCGAACAACCCGCGGGTGCGGTCCTTCGGCCGCGCCCCGCGCTTCACTCCGGTCCCTGGTAAACCAGTAAGAGCCTCTTAAACGTCTCCAAGCCGTCTGACAGTGTCACCGGGACGGCCGGCAGCGGCTGCAGACGCAGACGACGCGCCGTCTGCTCCGCGGCTCGCTGCTCCTGCACGGTCAGGTGAGCGGTCTTATAGAGGACCAGCAGCCCACCCTCGACGATGAAATCAGCCGCCAGGCTGATCCCCCGCGCCGCATCCGTCACCGCCCGCATCAGCACCAGGTCATACTCATGCCGGGCCTCGCGCTTCATCGTCTCCGCCCGGGCCTGCGTCGCGCGGAGATTGCCCAGCCCCAGCCTGCGGGCGGTGTCCGCCACAAAGGCGACCTTCTTGCCGGTCCCGTCAATGGCATGCACGGACCACGCCCGGCATGCAATGGCCAGCGGGACGGCCGGGAAGCCCGCACCCGTCCCGATATCCAGCACCGCCAGCGTCTCCGCGCGGTCAATCCCTTCGATCGTCAGGAGCGAGAGCGAGTCGGCGTAGTGCTTGACCGCGGCCTCCTCGGGCGACGTGATGCGGGTGAGGTTGAACCGCTGGTTCGCCTCGACGACAAGCTGATAGTGGCGGAACATGACCTCGGACTCAGTTTCCGAGATCACACAGCCCATCGCGGCAAGCGCCGTGCGCAGCGCCGCATCAAAGCGTTGCCGTTCATCACCTGCCTGCGGGCTCGGTTCCATGGCCCCACCATAGCAGATGGCTCCTCCATATCGCCACGAATCAGCGGCTTGATCATTGGAGGTGGCTTCAGTAGCCTTGCCCTCGTTCGAGCGAGACAGCGCGGATGCTGTCCGTCCGGACAGCAGACGGCCGGAGCGGCCGACAAGACCCGCCCGGGCAAGGATGTGATTCGTGCCGGAAATCGTGCCATTTCGCGGGCTTCGATACAGCCCGCAGCGTGTCGGGAAGGACTGGTCGAACCTCGTCGCGCCCCCCTATGACGTTCTCGACGAGCAGGACAAGGCGAAGCTTCTGGCCCGCAGCGACCGCAACATTGTCGCGGTCGATCTGCCGTTTGTCCCGCCCAAATCGGCCGGGCCGGACGAGGTGTATGCCCGGGCCGCGGCGACCCTCGCGCGCTGGACGCAGGACGGCACGATGGAGCTCGACCGGGCCCCCGCGCTCTACGCCTATCATCAGACCTACACTTGGGCGGGCCGGTCCTGCACGCGCAGGATGTTTTTCGCCCGCATGCGGCTCGAAGCGTTCGGGGCCGGCGGGGTCTTCCCCCATGAGCAGACCTTCGGCGGGCCCAAGGAAGACCGCCTCAAGCTCATGCAGGCCACCCGATGTCAGTTGTCCGCAGTCTTCGGCCTGTACAGTGACCCGGCCGGCGGCGTGTCGCGCCTGCTGCCGGTTGAGGCCCGCGAGCCGGACGTGGTCGCGGAGATGGAAGGCGTTCTCAACCGGCTCTGGGTGGTCAGCGATGTACGGGTCACCGACGGCGTCTCCGAGCTCCTGCGCAAGAAGCCGATCTACATCGCCGACGGCCACCATCGCTACGGCACAGCGCTCACCTATCGCGAGTGGCTGACGGCCACTCGTGGCCCGCTCGCGTCGGATCATCCGGCCAATTACGTCCTGGTCGGCTTCTGCGCGATGGAGGACGCCGGCGCAATCATCCTGCCAACGCACCGCGCCCTGTGCGGCTTCGGCTCGCTCCCCCCCCAGCAGGTGCTCGCGGCGCTGCGCAGCGGCGTCGCCCTGCAGCCCGCCGCCACCGACGATGTGGATACGCTCCTGAGCGGCCACGACATCGCCGTCTACGCCGCCTTCGAGAACACGCTCTACGCAGGCACGTTCACCAACCGCTCGGTGCTCGATCAGATCGCCCCGGAGCGCACCGTGCCCTGGCGCCGACTCGATCTGGCGTACCTGCACCGCTATCTCATCGACGAACTGATCACGAAACAGACGCTCGCCGGCACCCCTCCCACCATTCACTACATCAAGGCCGCCGTCGATGCGATCGCCGACGCGAAGGCCACGAACGGAATCACGATCCTGACCAAGGCCTGCACGATGGCCGAACTCCGCGCCGTCAGCGAAGCCGGCGATCTCATGCCGCAGAAGAGCACTTATTTCTATCCGAAACTGGCTACCGGCCTGGTCATTAATCCCCTCGAATGAGCCGAGTGGACACCCCCCCTCAGGCTCTTCCTGCCCTCTCCGCTCCGCAGGGTGACCGGGCGTACCGCGCCGAGTTTTCGCTTGCCGAACACCACTCGCTTTGGTAGCATGTGGGAGCATTGGGGGGGTAAGAAGTGCACCGCTCATCGTGGCCGCCCACCCCATCCAGGGCACGTCTCGTGCCGGCGTGCCAACACAGCCGGCAGGATTCAACGGATGCTGTATATGAAGCACATCACCCTCCCTGCGCTGATCTTCAGTGTTGCGTCAACGACTGCTCCCTCACGGACCCACGCCGGCGTGGACCCGCCCTGTACCGTATCCTTCGACATCTCCAGCTTCGATGGCTCGACCAACGTCCTGTCGGCCGGTGACGCCTCCATCACCGGTGGTGTCTTGCGCGTCACGCCGGCGCTTCAGGGCCAGACGGGGGCCGCCTGGTACGGTGACAAAGTCGATGTGGCCCCCGGCTTCGACACCAGCTTCACGTTTCGCATCTCAAACGGCACCGCCGATGGCTTCGCATTCGTGATTCAGGACGAGAGCAATGCGGCCCGGGGCGGCGGCGGCTCGGCCATCGGGTACGGGCCCGGCTTCGACTCGCAGTCGAACTTTCTCCCCGGCATCACCCGCAGCGTGGCGATCGAATTCGATACCTTCGGCTGCTGCGGCGAGTACGATGCGCCCCACGTCAGCGTCCAGACCAACGGTACAGGCCAGAATGACGCCGGTGACACCTTCTCGCTGACCGCCGTCGCTGTGCCGCCCATCGACGACGGGCAGCCTCACATCGCCAGGGTCGTCTACAGCCCGGGCAACCTCAGGGTCCTGCTCGATGGCGTCGAGTACATCAACTACTTCCTCGATTTCCAGGACATCAGTGGCGACAGCATTCTCGACGCCGGCGGATGCGCCTGGCTGGGCTTCACCGGCGGCACCGGAGCGGCGACCGCCGATCAGGACATCCTGAACTGGACCCTCGGCCCGTCCTGCGCCCGGCAGTTCGAACTCACCGATTTCGGCTCGAACCCCCTCTCCGTCGCCGGCAGCGCACTGGTGGATGCAAACAACCGCCTGGTGCTCACGCCAGCCCAGAGCGGCCAGGCCGGCGCAGCTTGGTACGCCTCCAAGGCCCATCTGGCCAACGGCTTCGACACGACGTTCTCCTTCGAAATCACCGGAGCGGGCGATGGATTCGCGTTTGTCATCCAGGACGAGAGCGACCTCGCCCTGGGCGGAGGGGGCTCGGGCCTGGGCTATGGCGATAACGGGGCGCCCGGCATCACCCGCAGCGTGGCCATCGAGTTTGACATCTTCAGCTTCGGTCCGCCGGATGAATTCACCGCCCCGCACGTGAGTCTGCAGACCAACGGTATCAACGAGAACTCGGCGATGGATGACGCCTCGCTGAGCCAGGCTCTCCTGCCCGCGATCACCAACAACGGGCCGCATACCGTCCGCATCCACTACGCAACGGGCGCACAGCCCCAGTTCCGTGTCTGGCTCGACGACGTCGAGTACCTCACCGTGAATCTCGACCTGCAGGGTGTCTTCGGCTGGAATATCCTCGACCCCGGCGGCTGTGCGTGGATCGGTTTCACCGCCGGCACGGGCGGGGCGGTCGCGCAGCACGAGATCATCGACTGGTCGTTCTCGGCGTTCACCTGTCCCGAGCCGCCCTGCACGCGCGAGGTGCTCGTGTGGCGCAGCCTGCGCCTGGACAGCAGTTTCGCCAACCCTGGGATCGACCTTGACGCTGACGCGACCGGCGACGGCCTGGCCGGACCGACTGTCGAATCACGCGCCGGCGGCATCCGGGAATTGCAGATCGAGTTCGACCGGCCCGTGACCCCGGTGGATCTGTTCGGCGGAGTGACCGTGATCGGGCAGACGACGCTGAACGGTTCGCCGCAAACCCCGGTACAGTATTTCCACAGCTCGGCCGGCCACGGCGGCCCGTTCATTTCACTCTACTTCGACCCCGGCCAGCTTCCGGACAACGCCTGCTACACGATCACACTCGGCCCGAACTTCATTGAGGAGCCCACGATAGGCGACACCGAGGTCAAACTGCGATCCCTCTATGGTGACACCACCGGCGACGGCATCGTCACGCTCAGCGATGCGATCCTCACCAGGCACAAAGCCCTGGCGGGCGCCAGCGCCGCTGATGCGCCGCGCTTCGATCTCGATCTGAGCGGCGGCACCATCAACAGCGCCGACGTTCTGGCTGCCAAAGGCCGTGTTGCCTTCCCGGCACACCGGACGCTTTGTCCGTAACGCGCCCGCGGGTATTGAAAAGATCGCCGCATTTTATAATGGCAACCCCTCCGACACGCCTCTAATCTGGCCTCCAGCGTTTTTCAGGAGACCCCGGCATGCCCATCGGCTACGCCTGCTCCTGCGGCCAGAAGATCGTCCTTCCCACCGGGACGGCCGGACGACGCGCCCGCTGCCGGGGTTGCGGGTCGGTCTTTACGGTTCCCTGGCCGCAGGAGGAGGCGTATCCGCCGCAGCCGCTCGCCTACGCTCCACCTCCCGCTGCCCCGGGCATCGGTGGCGAGGCCCTCCAGGACCAGCCGCCGGAGCGATTCAGCGCTGATCTGGCGTGGTCCTTCCTCCTGCCTCTGGTCCGCGGGAACTGGGCCATCGTCGTCTCGCTGACCCTGGCCGTGGAAATCATCAACTGGATTCCATTTGCCCGTATCTGGATCAGTCCGCTGCTGTCGGCATATCTGGCCGCGCTCAGCCTGGACACCATTGCCCACGCTGCCTCGGGCGAAAACGACTTTCCCCAGGTCGGGCTTCAAAACGTGTGGGAAGATCTGCTGCTCCCCGTCGTGCAATTCATCGGGTCGTGGCTCATCGTCCTGTCCCCGCTGATTGTTCTGATGATGCTCGACAACCTCGGAGGCGTCGCGGTGCCCGTCTGGGCACTGTACATGGCGGGTGCAGCGGGCCTGCTGCTGTGGCCGGCGACCGTACTGGCGATTGCCATCGGCGGCACGATCAACGCCGCGCGCCCCGACATCGTGGTGCGCACCGCGTTCGCCGCGCCAATGGCGTATCTCACAGTGTGCACCGGGGTTGCCCTGGCCGGCGCGATCCTGATTCTGCCCGACTATTACCCGCTGCGATCACCGATCCCGGGCATCCCCGGCGCCATCGTCCTGGGCCTGGCGGGCACAGCCCTGGGCATCTACGCACTGCTCGTCGTCAGCCGCATCGTCGGTCTCTACTACCGGCACTTCAAACACCGCCTTCCATGGACGGCCGAATGACGATCAAGCGCTTTGACCCCTCACGGCCGCCGAGCCGCATACGTCAGGACCTCGCTCCGTTCTCCGCCGTCCATCCGGAGCGTCGGCTGTGTTCTCCTCAGGAACGAGGTACGCGGTCCCTTTATGCGGAGGAGCGCCCAGGCGCTGGCAAGCGCCGCCGACAAAACGAACCCAATTCACACCGCGGGACCATCCGACCGCCAGCCGCCCGCCGTCGGCGAGCGCTGCAGGTTTCGCAGGGAAGCGCTCCTCAAATCCAAGCAGCCAGCCTACGATCCAGGGATGCTTGACGGCCCGTCAGGCTTTGCGTACGGTGGCGTTCTTGAACCCACAATCCGGGCCAGCGTGACGATTGGCGCGGCCGGCGCTGATCACAAAAGGAGATCTGACCATGGCTTATACCGTTCCCGACCTGCCGTACGACTACAACGCTCTCGAACCCCATATCGATGAGCAGACGATGCGCATTCATCACGACAAGCACCACGGTGCGTATGTCACCAACCTGAATAACGCACTCCAGGGTCATGATGACCTGGCCAAACTGAGCATCGAGGATCTGCTGGCGAAAATCAGTCAGGTGCCCGAGTCGATTCGGCCGGCCGTCAACAACAACGGCGGTGGGCACTCGAATCACTCCATTTTCTGGACCATCATGGCTCCGGCGGGGAAGGGCGGTGGCGGCGAGCCGTCTGGCGAGATCGCTCAGGCGATCAAGAGCACCTTCGGCGATGTCAAGACGCTCAAGGACAAGATGAACGACGCAGCCATGAAGCGCTTCGGCTCCGGCTGGGCTTGGCTGAGCCTCGACGGGTCCGGCAAGCTCGTGCTCGAGTCATTCGCCAATCAGGACAGCCCCATCTGTAAGGGCTACAAGCCGCTCCTGGCCGTCGATGTCTGGGAGCACGCCTACTACCTCAAGTACCAGAACCGCCGCGCGGACTACTTGGCCGCATGGTGGAACGTGGTGAACTGGACGGCCGTCGCCGATCGCTTCGCCCGCGCGAAGAAGTGACCCCGAGGGCGCATTCTCGGATGGTTCAGTCCCGATCGTCCTCATCCAGGAACTGCTGGATCGCCTCCAGCCGCTCCTGGAGCACTCGTGGCAGGCTCGCGCGAACCGCTTCATCGATCAACCCGACGTTCAGCATGTCAGCGACGTGCGCCCGGTCGATGTCGCGGTTGGAGGTCAGTTTCATCCGGACGAGGGCTGGCAGGTCGAGCACCCAGAAGCCCCCCGGGTCGCGAACAACCTCCTGCACGGACGGGGCCGGACACACATACGAGGGCCGAACCAGCTGCTCAGCCCAGACCAGATGAACCCCCGAGCGCCGGCTCGGTTCATCCGGGTCTATGAACAGCACAAGGCGACGAAGATCCTCGCGGAGGAATCCCAGTTCGCCCATGACCTCCGTCACCCGCTCCAAGTCCTCCGAACGAACCAGAAGATCCACGTCTTTCGTGGCCCGAGTCGCGGCCGGGTCCGCCCGACCGACCCAGGCCGCAACCGCGTTGCCCCCGACCACTGCGTAGGCAATCCCCGCAGCGTCAAGGGCGGCTGTGACCTGCTTGAGCCTTCGCTCCACGCGCTCGACGGCCATCACATGTGCCCGGAATGAGGTCGTTGTCACGCGGGAATTGTACCCGTATCCGGCCCGAACAGGCAAAGCAGCTCCCCGAGGCCGCTCTCCAATTGACACCCGGGAAGCCAGCTTCTATGCTTCCTCGTTCCGAGGTCCGTCGGCTGTCGGTCCAGCCGAGCGCTTTCGGGTGCAAGACAACGTCGACGGTCACGCCTGGCAACATCGTAACTTCAACCGCCGCAGTGACTACCCGTACGACAACGCATGAAAGGGCCAGGATGGCCCGGGAGATGACTGAACCATGGCAGCCAAGTGGGTGTATTCGTTCGGCCAGGGTAAGGCCGAGGGCAAAGGTAACCAGAAAGAGCTTTTGGGCGGCAAGGGCGCGAACCTGGCCGAGATGGCCCTGCTCGGCCTGCCCGTGCCGGCCGGCTTCACCATCACGACCGAGGCCTGCGTCGAGTACTACAACACCAAGGGCCGCAAGCTCTGGCCCGACCTGATCAAGCAGGTCAAGGACGCCATGGTCAAGGTCGAGCGGGCCATGGGTAAGAAGTTCGGCGACCCGAAGAACCCGCTGCTCGTCTCGTGCCGCTCGGGCGCCCGCCAGTCCATGCCCGGCATGATGGAAACGGTGCTCAACATCGGCCTCACGAGCGCGACCATCCCCGGCCTGATTGCCAAGTCGAACAACCCGCGCTTCGTGTGGGATTCCTACCGCCGTCTCATGGGCATGTATGCCGACGTGGTCATGGAAAAGGCCGAAGGCATCGAGCCCGAAGAAGACATGGGCGTCCGCAAACAGCTCGAACGCGAACTCGAGAAGCTCAAGCACGAGAAGGGCTACAAGCTCGACACCGAGCTCACCGTCGAAGACCTGCAGGGTCTCTGCGAGACCTACAAGGCGGTGATCCAGCGTGTGCTCGGCAAATCGTTCCCTGACGACGCGATGGAGCAGCTTCTGGGCGGCATCCGCGCCGTCTTCCAGAGCTGGAACGGCAAGCGGGCCATCTCCTATCGCCGCATTGAAGGCCTCCCCGATGCATGGGGCACCGCCGTCAACGTCCAGGCCATGGTCTTCGGCAACATGGGCGAGAGCAGCGCCACCGGCGTGGCCTTCACCCGCAACCCCGCCACCGGCGAGGGCAAGTTCTACGGCGAGTGGCTGGTCAACGCTCAGGGCGAGGACGTGGTCGCGGGCACCCGCACGCCCAGCCCGCTCAATGAGGCCACGCGTCCCGAGGGCAATCACGAGCCCAGCCTCGAGAAGGCCTTCCCCAAGACCTACAAGCAGCTCCACGCGATCCGCGACAAGCTGGAGAAGCATTTCCGGGAAATGCAGGACATCGAATTCACCATCGAGAACGGCGTCGTCTACATGCTGCAGACGCGCACC
>CAZQEN010000225.1:0-12660 GCA_964591605.1 uncultured Planctomycetales bacterium | reverse complement strand
ATGCCGGACCATTCTGTCCAGTGGATTCATGGAGGCTCGTGTCGATTGAAGCTGCTACCCGGTTCGTCTCCGGTCACCATATCCGTCCAGCAAGCTTTGGACGCTGATGTCCTCATCGAGTTCCTCCCAGTGCAGAGCGCTGCCGCCGCCGCTCAACTGGAAGCGTTCCCTCTGCTGGGCATTGGCCCTGAGCAGTCTCGGGAAGTGCGTGAGCGGGACCGAGAGCTGTCGGCCATCCGCAAGTTCGATCCACAGGCGGTCCGCGTCAAACCACGCGCGCTTGGCGCTCGCCTGCGAAGGTGATGGACGCAGCCGGACCCAGGACACCAGGCGGGCATCACCGCTCGTACCCCCCAACTGCAGCGTCCCGCAATTCGCTCCTGGAACGCCGGCATTCCCGGTCGAATCCTCGGGTGTGGGAAGAAGCTCATTCAGACACAGTCGCTCACCTGGTTGCGGCAGGAAGTCATCCTCAACCTCCGACAGAACTTCAACTTCCGGCTGGAGCCCTGCCTCCGAAACGCGAACCAGAAAGAGCATCCCGTCTTCGGTCGATGCAAACGCCTCGCGGAGATCAATCTGGCCGGATCGGACAGCATCGAGTCGCGACCGGGACACAGGGGCGTAGAGCCAGCGCTCCTCGCCATCATGCTCAGCGACCCAGATCGCCAGAAAGAGACTGCCTGACTGATTCCGGCAGGCAAAAAGGACCGGCCGGTCGTAGAACTCATAGACTTCCAGGATCTGCAGCTTCCCCAGAGGAGACAGGGTTGTTGTGTTCACGGCTGAGCCTCATGGTGACCTTACGCCGGCCGGATGCTCGCGGCGATGCGGCGGAAGTGGTAGCCGCAGATGGCGAGGTTGACGGCCTCCGCGAACGCGCGCGGCTTGGAGAGCAGTGTCCCGATCATCAGCCGCCAGTAGGCCCGCCGGCCCTTCGTCCGGATGCCCAGCACCCAGACCGACCGGAAGAACGCCAGCACGTCCTCGCGCTGGATCGGCGGGCTCGGCTTGAGCGGGCGGTAGTGACGCAGGAACTTGCGGATCCGCTGGTAGTACACCTTGGGCGAGTACAGGTTCGCCACCAGCGACCGGTACCCGTTGACCAGCACGTCGCGGTCGAGGCGCGGCACGTAGTTGAGGATGCCGTCGAGGTTGTTGCCGGTGCTGTGAGCCAGGAGCCGGCCTTCCTTTTGGAGCCGGTTGAACAGCTTGGTCCCCGGCAGCGCTGTGAGCAGCCCGACCATCGCGGTCACGATGCCGGACTGCTGGATGAACTCGAACTGGCGCTCGAAGATGTTGGGCTTGTCGCCGTCGAAACCGACGATAAACCCGCCCATGACCTCCATTCCCGCCGCCTGGATCTTGTGGATGCTGTCGAGCAGATTGCGCTTCGTGTTCTGCACCTTGCCGCACTCCAGCAGGCTCTCTTCCTCGGGCGTCTCGACGCCGATGAAGATGCGGCGGAAGCCCGCGCGGCCCATCAGATCCAGCAGCTCCTGGTCGTCGGCAATGTTAAACGAGGCCTCGGTCAGGAACGTCACGCGCGCCCCCCGCCGCTCCCGCCAGTCGACGATCGCCCGCAGGAGTTCCTTCACCTTCACCTTGTGGCCGATGAAGTTGTCATCGACGATGAAGATGTTGGCCGTCCAGCCGATGTCCAGCAGCGCCTCGAGCTCCGCGATCATCTGCTCGGGCGACTTGCACCGCGGCTTCCGCCCGTTCATCACGATAATGTCGCAGAACTCGCAGTCGAACGGGCAGCCGCGCGAGAACTGCACGGGCATCGTCACGTACACGTCCGGGTCGATCAGATCCCAGCGGGGGATCGGCGTCTGGTGAAGCTCGGGCCGCCCGACGGCCGAGTAAAGCGGCTTGACGCTCCCCGCCTGCATGTCCGCGATGAGCTGCGGCATGATCTCTTCGCACTCGCCGAGCACAAAGTGCGGAATCTCCGGGAAGAGCTCGTGGCTCATGGTGAACAGCGGCCCGCCCGCCACCACCGGCTTGCCGAGCTGCGCGCAGCGGCTGGCCACCTGATGTGCCGAAGCCGTATGGACCAGCATCGCCGAGATGAACACATAGTCCGCCCAGCGCAGATCGTTGTCATTGAGCGTCGTCACGTCCAGGTCCTTGACGCGCAGCTCCCACTCGCGCGGCAGCATCGCCGCCACCGTCAGCAGTCCGAGCGGCGGAAACGCCGAGCGCTTCGAGACGAACGGCAGCGCGTGCCGGAAACTCCAGAACGTATCAGGTGTGGCCGGTGAAACGAGAAGCACTTTCATGGTCGTACACTTCCGTTGTCGGGCGGTTCTTCCGGAATGGCCCTAAGATGCGGCGGTGCGCCACGGCGCGCCGGCGGTGACGGCATCACCATACCGCGATGCCCGGCCCATTGCCAACTTTCGCCAAGTCCGCCTTCACCCGGCATGCACGGCGGAGGTCGCCGGCGCGAGCGAGGGGCCGGCCGCCGCTGACGCCGGTTCGGGCTCTTCCACCCACACCAGGCGGCGGCGAGTCGATGCCTCGGGCCGCGAGATCCAGCCGATGGTCAGGAACGCGGCCGCATACACCATCAGGAAGATGCTGAAGCCCCACCGGCCGGTGGTCATGTAGATCGCCCAGTTGGCCGCGGAGTAAGCGCCTACCAGCATCTCCACAAACCACAGGCTCTGGTGCCGGCGCGGTTTGTACCGGCTCGCCTGCTGTGACGACTGCGTGCTGCCCGACTTGGGCGTGCGGACAAACTCGCCGCCCCGCGTGAACAGGCCCCTGAGCACTGCCAGCGCGTTGCTGATCGAGATGCCCGTGCCCAGCAGAATCAGCGCCGGCACCGTTCGCACCCCCGACCAGCTTCCCATGCCCAGCACGTGCCGCGCATAACCATAGGCCACCGGCGGCGCCAGCGAGCCCAGCACGATCATCGTCCAGCCCGAGAAGAAGCACCAGAAGTACGGAATCGGATCCACGAGCACCAGCATCGGCCGGGCCAGCAGCACCAGAAACACCATCCACAGCGCGGCCGAGTGATGGGTGAGGTGAACCGTCGCCTCCAGCTTCTCCCCGAGCGACAGCGGGGATCGCCAGATCCGCGGCAGCAGCTTGACGGCCGTCTGCATCGAACCGGTCGCCCAGCGGCGCTGCTGCGCCTTGAACGCGTTGATCGTGTTGGGCAGTTCGGCCGGGCACACGATGTCCAGGCAGAAGTCCATCTTCCAGCCGGCCAGTTGAGTCCGGTACGACAGGTCCAAATCCTCGGTGAGCGTGTCCGCCGACCAGCCACCCACCGCCGGATCCTCGATGGCCGCTTTGCGCCAGATGCCCGCCGTCCCGTTGAAGTTCATCATCAGCCCGTTCCACGCACGGGCGCCCTGCTCCAGCGCGAAGTGCCCGTCGAGCCCGACGGCCTGCGGACGCGTGAGCCACGACTCGTTCACGTTCAGATGTCCCCAGCGCGTTTGAACGCACGCAATGCGCTCATTCCGGGCCAGCAGCGGCGTCGCGCGACGCAGGAAGTCCACCGGCGGCACGAAATCGGCATCGAAGATGGCCACCAGCGGATGCCGGCTCAGCCGCAGCCCGTTGCGCAGCGCGCCCGCCTTGAACCCCTCACGGCTCTCCCGGCGGATCACCGCGATGTCGATCCCCTGCTCGCGCAGACGACGCACCGTGCGGTCCACCAGGAACCGGGTCTCATCGGTACTGTCATCCAGAACCTGGATGCTATGCTTGCCTCGGGGATAATCCATCGCGGCCACGGCATGGATCACCCGCGTGGCCACGTCCGCCTCGTTGTAGATCGGGATCTGCGTGGTGACGCCCAGCCACGCGTCATCGGGCGTGGTCGCCAGGTAACGGTCGAGATACTCGCGCTGCGCGGCCCGCACCGACCGGTGCCGGCGCTGGAACAGCAACACCAGAACGTAGAAATGCAGCCCGTACAGCGCCAGCACGCTCGTGGCGACCAGAAAGACGGTGACCAGGATGGAGTCGAGAACAGATGTCACGTGTGAGTATCGTCCCGGAAGAAAGCGACCGCACGCCCTCGGTTTAGACCCCGCTCACGATAGTTGAGCGCGGCAGAGGTGTCAATTCTCCGCCAGTCGTGGCGTGCCTGTTCGTTCCTGCTCGCCAGGCGTGGCCCGTCCGGCTGGCGGGGAACGCGAAGATCACAGACGAAAAGCTCCCGCCGGCGTTCCATGGTGCCCGAACGATTCCACCGCCCCCCTCTTCGAGTCCCCCACCGCTGCGCGATGGGCCACGGTCGTGCAAGCGCCGACATGCCGCTCCGGGACGGAACCTCGACCGCACGGGCATGCCTCCATGACCGGTCCGCCCCGGCAGGCTGGACCGCCCACGCAACTCATGATGCCATTGCCGGATGAGTCTATCGCTTCCGACGGGGTCGATTGGACGCTATCGGACGTGCGCGTTAGCCTTCCGGCTTTGTACAACCTCGCGTGAAGGACAGACGATGCGGCCAGAGTTGTTCCGATTGCCCGGCACGAGTTTCATGGTTCCCTCTTACGGGGCCATGGTGGTCATCGCGTTCCTGGTCGGGACGTGGTGGATGACCCGGCGGGCCAGCAAGGTGAAGTGCGACCCGGACGTCGTTCTGAGCCTGGCGTTGATCGCACTGGTCTTCGGGTGGGTCGGCGGTCGAACGTTCTATGTGATCCACTACTGGAAAACGCAATTTGCCCATCAGCCGTGGCAGGTGCTGAACCTGACCTCGGGCGGTTTCGAGGTCTACGGGGGCGTGCTGAGCGCCTCGGTGTTCTCCATCCTCTATCTGCTCATCCGGCGTCTGCCGGTTCGACTGTACGCTGACCTGACCGCCCCCTCGCTCCTGTTCGGGATGGGCGTGGGGCGGATCGGCTGTTTCCTCGTCGGCTGCTGCTGGGGCGCCCAGTGCCCGGAGAGCCTGCCGTGGGCCGTGCGCTTTCCCGCTCTCAGTTCGCCCCAGGAACAACAGTGGGCCGACCGCATCGTCACCCTCCCGGCCGATCTGATCATCATCGAGCCGGACAGCGGGCTGGGTCTGCCCATTCCGAACCAGATCCTCAAGCTCAGCGACGCGGAAATGGATCGCATGCGGACCCGGCTCGCGGGTATCGACCAGGAGATCCAGAAGGCACGCGACAGCAACAATCAGCTCAAGCTCGGCAAAGCCATGTCGACGAAACTGGCGCTGGAAGCCGTCTTCGCGCACCTCGACCGGTTTCAGACCACCATGCCGCAGCTCAAAGCCCTGGCCGCCCGCCCGGAGTTCCGATCCGCGCCGGTCCACCCCGTTCAGGTGTACTCCGCCATCGGGCCGCTCCTGCTCGCCTGGCTGCTCAGCGCCTGGTTCTATCGCCGGCAGCGGCACGGCATGGTCATGGCGCTGGCCATGATCCTCTACGCCATCGAGCGATTCATCGAGGAGATGGTCCGAACGGACAACCCGCTCGACACGTTCGGGCTCACCGTCTCGCAGGGCGTGAGCGTCCTGATCGCGGCGGGCGGCGTGGTGTGGTGGCTGATCCTCCTGCGCATGCCGCTGCGCTCCAGCCGACCCGGAATACCCGTCAAGAATCAACCTCCGCCGGAGGCGACTCCGCAGCCGGCGTGAGGCGCAGCACCCGAGACCGAACACTCACGCTGCCCCGGGCGGGCGCAGCCTGATGGCTGACCGGCCGTGTCGAACCGGCCGGACAGGCGTCACCATCAACGATCAGAAACGAGAGTGCTCAACGTCGGTGGCGGAAAACAGCCACCACGTCGTCGATCGGGACCACGAAGAGCTGATTGCCCACCTCAAAGTCGACGGGAACCGAGTTCTTCGGGTTGAAGAGGACCTTGTCGTACTGGCGGATGGGAAAGTCCTCTTCGTTGGAGAGCTGAGCCGAGACCGTCACCACGCGCCCGGTGATGACGGGGATTTCCAGATTATCAGGGAGGGCGATCCCTCCACGGGTGGTTTTTTTATCCTCATCCTTGCGGATGAGAACGCGTTTACCGAGCGGTTCAACGATATCGAGTCGCGGGCGGCGAAAGCGCGTATCACGCTGCATGGCAGGTCCTCTGAAAACGGATGGCGACGACGGCCGGATTATAAGTCAAGCGCGATTGCTGCGCCAATCGCTTTTACGACAGGAAACTGCATCGTGTGCGACCGGCTTGTGAGTTTGCGCGAAGAGCCGGCGCGCTGCAGGTCCGAGAACTCGCAAACGCGCAATGAAGCGTTCCGGCGTCCGTGGAGACCTGCCCGATCGAGTCAGGGCACGCGCCTGGGAGGAGGACGGGCGGCGGCCGCCGCCGGCGGGCGGATCGGGCGCGGCGGCCGGGGCGCCTTGGCCGAATCGATGAACTCGACGAAGCGGTCCCGCGGGATGAAGCCCGTCCGCACCTGATAGGCTCCGTCCGGGGCGACGATCACAAACGCGGGCGGAGAGGTCACCCCATACTTGAGCATGTAGCGGCCGTACTCAGGCGACGAGTCCTTCTCCAGCAGGACATTCACTGTGTCCTGAAGGTGCGTCGCCACCGAAGGGTCGGACAGCACGTCCCCGTGCATCCGGTTCGAATCGTTGCTCAGCCACGATTTGTAGAAGATGAACAGGTGCTTGTCCTGCCGGCGCGCGCGGCTTTCCGCCTCCTCGTACTCGCTCGTCCAGCGATAGTCGCTGCAGCCGGCGGCCGCCGCCAGGACAGACAGCGTCAGTCCGAATGCTCTCGTCCGAAGGCGGTCACGGCGAGCGCGGCGTATCGTACGCCCCTGACTCATGGCGATACAGGAACCCCCGCCCGGCAGGCTTACGTGGGATCACCGATTGCGACGTGAAGATAGCGCGGGGGCGGGAAATGTCAAGCGGGAGCAGTTCCCGGTGCCTGAGTCGACGCGGTTCGATCCCTGAATGGACAGCCGTCGGAGCCGGCGGGCGCTGCACAGCCCTTGAACGGGCCGCCGACGCAGTCAAGCGGCAGCAAAGGCGCTCTGCGGCCGCGGTGCGGGCTGATTCGTGATGAACACCGTCTGGAACAGGTCCACCTGATCGAGCTTGTAGCGGAAATCCACCTCGAGCCCGGTCTCGTCGAGCAGCTCCTGCAGGCACAGATCGCTTCGCCAGCCCAGATGCTGGCAGAGCGGGCAGAGCCATTTCTCGATCGCGGCAATCACACGGTTGCTCGACCGGAAGTGGTTGATGATCACGATCTGTCCGCCGGGCTTGGTCACCCGGCGGGTTTCTTCGACCAGTTTGACCGGATCGCTCACCACCGTGATCACGTGGCTGAGCAGAACATGGTCGAAGGTCTGGTTCTCGAACGGCAGCTCCAACGCGTTGCCCAGCACGAGCTTGACCCAGTGCATGTGGCTCTGCTGCACGCGGCGCCGGGCACGGCGCAACATCCCCTCGCTCAGATCGATACCGGTGACGCTGGCATGAGAGGGATAGGACGCCAGGGCCAGCCCCGTCCCCACGCCGATGTCCAGCACGCGCTCCCCGGGCCGGATGTACATGCGTTCGATCGCGCGCGTGGTCCGGCGATGGACGATGCTCGGCCAGAACACGTCATAGAAATAGGACCAGACGTTGTAGATGTTCCGCGTTGTGTTTTCCTGCATGACCGCGCCTTTCAGCAGGTGTGCCAATTTACGACGGGCATCGAGGCCCCGCAAGCGCAGCAAAGGCCCATCCTTACCATCGGCACACTCCAGGCCGCAGTCGGACTCCCGCCACCCAGACGGAGACCCGAATCCGAGGCCCACGAAGCATGACCCTTGGGGTAGGACGTCGATCCGGGAATCCGGGGCGTGGATTGGAAGTCTCGTAGCTGGTACGGACAACGAACCCGCGCTGACGGCTCGCGGGCCGCCTGACGGCACAGGCACTCAGCTACCCCGGGAAACGCCCAGTCGCCGACCGCATAGGGCAGGTCCTGATCGGTCGTGTTCACGATGTCTTGTGGAATCTGAACCTCGCGGCAGTCGCCCGTAAAGGTGAGCCGTTCGCACCGGCAAAGTGGTATCGAGGGGACTGCGTCCGGGCCTGTGAATCAGATCACAGTGTCACGGCAACCTGTTCAGCGGCGCGTCAGACGATCTATCCGGGCAGTCGCGCTTGCCTGCCGCGCACAGGGCCGTAAAAAACGCGGCGACCGATTGGAGTCGATCGCCGCTTCTCTCTCCCAAAGCTAGGGTTACGCCTCATCCATCAGTATAGTGAAAACTGACGGCGAGGTCAAAGATGATCGTGGATTCGTCAAAACTCACAGCCACGCGTGAAGTTATGAAGCTTTTCCGGACGAAGCATGACGGATCATCGTCACCCGGGCCGAAGGCCGCGGTCCGAGGACCACGAGGCAAAGGGCGACGCCGGGGTCACCGACCTGGCCGCAGGGGGGCGGAGGTGCGCGACGCCGCGATGGCGGGTTCGTCGGGAAGATACGACGCTGGTGAAGGATTTCACCAGCGCGCGTCGAGGTCGGGGCACCTGTCACATCCACGTCGCGCGTGGCAGAGTCCCACGCGCGAGCGTTGGGTGCGATGCCGGGTCGGTCTGCCGAGGCGGCACCAGCGGACGGTTATCGTGAAGCGTATTTGACGCTGCAGCCGTAGGCCTTGGTCTTGGGCTTCGCGATGGTTTCACCCTTCTGCAGAGCCTGCACGGCGTCAGACACGTAGTTCGTGCTGCCCTTGTCGTCGATCGCACCCATGTAGACCAGCTTGCCCTGCTTGTCGATCACGAACATGTGCGGGGTGTTCGTCGCACCGTAGGAGTGCCCGACCTTGCCGTCGCCGTCCAGCAGGATGGGATAGGCCATGCCCATCTCCGCGGCGTAGACACGCTCTTTCTCGGCCTGGACGCCGCTGGTGCTGTCGATGCCCAGCCAGACCACGTCCTTCGCGTATTTCTTGTAGGTGTCCTGCATCGTCTTGCGGACGTGATGGTCCTTGCTGACCGGGCAGTCGGGGTTCAGCCACTCGAGGACGACGACCTTGCCCTTGAATTCCGAGAGTTTGAACTCCTTGCCGAACTCGTTCTTGAGCGTGAAGTCAGGGGCGGCTTCCCCCAGGGCGGCCTTGGCCGCCGCCGCATCGCCTTCGTTGGCGGCGCGGGCGACCGGCGTACGGAAATAGAACCCGGCGCTGATCAGACCCGCCAGAGCGAGCCCCACCAGAATGCGCGTTCGCATGACAGAAACCTCCGATTAAAATTTTACTGCAATCAACCCCGCGGCGACGGTGCCCCCGCCCCGCTGTCCGGGACGTATACCTGAGAACGGGACTGCGGCCAGACCCCTGGCTGCGTCCGATAGCTTAGGTAACGCCCGGTCGTCCGGCAAGGTTTCGCGGCGTTGTATGCGACTATTATGTTGGAATGAGGGGTGCGAGACCCTATCATCCAGATAGAGCAGAGCCGCAGGAGGTTCATCCCATTCCCCACGGGCAGAACCACTAACGGCTGACCGGAGAGAACCATGCCATCCAGAGATCTGCGTATCATTACCGACGACTGGCCGTATGAGCCAGGGCAGATCAACGTTCGCAAGATCAAGGGGCTCGACAACCGGATCAAAATCCAGATGCGCGTGGACCTCGGGGTGCTGCAGATGGAAGTAGAGGGCCGCCCCGACGGACGCCGGCCCTACGACCACGAATCTTTCCTCGAATATCAGCTCAAGCGGGTGGAGGCGCACCAGCGGCGCAACGGGACGGACCTGGGCTTTGTCCTGGACGGCGAGGAATGCCGCGAGATCCGGGAGGAAGCCCTGCAGTATTACCAGCGATATCTGGCCAACTTCGTGCTGGAAGAGTACGAGGCCGTGGTTCGCGATACGAAGCGCAACCTGGAGGCCCTGGACCTGTGCGCCAAGTACTCGGGGAGCGACGACGACCGCTACGCCCTCGAACAGTATCGTCCGTACATCGTGATGATGAACGTGCGGAGCAAGGCGCTCTCCGCCATGCAGAAGGGCCAGTTCCGCACGGCGCTGGCGCACGTCGAGACCGGCCTCAAGTCGCTCAAGGAGATCTTCTCGCGGATGGGCGAGCCGAGGGCCTACCGCTACAGCGGCGAGTCGCAGATCCTGCGGGCGCTGCGCAAGGAGATCCGCCGGCACCTGCCCGCGGACCCGGTGGCGACTGTCCGGCGAAAGTTGAATCGGGCGGTGGCCGAAGAGCGCTACGAGGACGCGGCCCGGCTGCGCGACGAGCTTCAGTCGCTCCTGCGGCGCGAGCGGAGCGATGGCTGAGCAATCACTCGACCCTCGAATCACCGAACGGCGGCAGACCCCGGTGAAGCCAACGCGGCCGGAGGGTCGGCCGACCGCCGGCACCTGACGGGGGACCCTCTTTCAGCATGCTCGCTCTCCTCTCCGTGTGGCTGGGTCTGGCCTCCCTGTCGGGGGCGCTGGCGATCGTGTTCTTCCGGCGCCTGTTCGGCGACGTGTGGGTGACGGCCACGCTGTACGCCGCGATCTTTTCCCTGACCTTCGCCGGGCTCACCCTCTGGGACCTCCGCAAACAACCCCGCGACGCTACGGGCGCCTCCGCCCGCCGCACCCAGTCCCGCGTCGGCGCCGCCCTGTCCCTGACGGCCATCGCCATCATCTACCTTCTCATCGCCCGCGCCGAAGTCCTCCCCCGCAGCCCGTGACCGCTCTCCGCAAGTCGGAGCGTTGTAACCAGTACTCTCTTGCCTATCCTCGCAACGGCAGGGGAATGTCCGGGCGAAAGACCGGCGCAATCGATCCGGCCGTGACGTGGCGTCAGGGTGAGCGAATCACCTGTTGGCCTCAGAAGCCGGTACAGGTAAGATGGAGCCCGGGGCCGGTGGAGGTGGATCACATTGTGGGAAGAAGCCATGCGACACCTAAAACCTCTTCTGTGTGCGCTGGTGGTGACGTGGGCCTTCTGCCCACTGCTCTCCGGCGCGGTGTGGCGGGTCAAGGCAGACGCCAACGGCTCCAACGATGGCTCGACCTGGCAGGACGCGTTCGTGAGCCTGCAGTCGGCCTTGGCGGCGGCCTCAGCGGGCGACCAGATCTGGGCCGCACAGGGAACGTATAAACCCACGACCGGCACCGATCGCAATCAGACGTTCCAGTTGAGAACCGGCGTCGCCATCCTCGGCGGGTTTGCCGGAACAGAAACGGACGCCGGCCAGCGCGATCCGGCGGCACACGAGACCATCCTGTCGGGCGACCTCCTGGGCAATGACGGTCCGAATTTCAGCAACGGCTCCGATAACAGCTATCATGTGGTGACCGGCAGCGGCGTCGGCAGCAGCGCCGTGCTCGACGGCTTTACGGTCACCGGCGGCCGGGCCTACTTCGCCTACGGCTACTACGACCGCGGGCAGGGCGGGGGCATTTTCGTCTCGTCCGGCAGTCCCACGCTTCGCCGCTGCCGCTTCGTGACCAACCTCGGCGCCAACCTCGGCTTCGGCGGAGCGAGCGCGGCATACGTGAAGCAAGGCAGTCCGCTGATCGAGTATTGCGATTTCATCGGGAACGGGAACAGCGCGTCCAGCACCGGCGCTGTGATCCTGGAGAATTCCTCCAGCATCGTCCGCTTCTGTCGATTCGAGGGCAATACGGCGGTGGGAGGCGTTGCCCTCCAGGGACAGGGAAGTTCGTCGCTGCAGATCCTGGATTGCGAGTTCATCTCCAACGTCGGCTTCATCGGATCCGGCAGTGTCGTTGAGCACGGCGGCGCCGTGCACATCGCCAGCGGAACCGGCTTCCAGATCGCCCGCTGCCGGTTCATCGGGAATGTTTCATCGGCCGGCGGCGGCGCGCTGGCCATCGGCTGCGGCATGATTGGCACCGTCGACAACTGCGCATTCGTGGGAAATGCATCCTCGCAGCCCTACGCCAACTACGGCGGGGGAGCGGTTTTCTCCATGGCCAGCTCGGTCACCTACCGGAATTGCCTCTTCAGCGGAAACCGGGCCGGCCGTGACGGCGGCGCGATCCACCTGGACGTCGATTACACCACATGCACGAAGTCGACGCAGCCGAACCGGCTGGTCAACTGCACCTTCTACGGCAATGCGGCTGCCACCGCCGCGGCCAGCACCAGCGGCCGGGGCGGCGGCCTCACCATCGAGGGCACCGGCACTCCAGCCAGCGTCCTGATCGACAACTGCATATTCTGGCGCAACAGCGACCCCGATGGCTACGGCCAAAGCAGCCAGATCCACGTCATGTCAGGCGCACCCGCGCCGACCGTGAACTACACTTGCGTCGAAGGCTGGAACGGCTCGCTCGGCGGCACGCATAACATCGGACTGGACCCGCGGTTCGTGGATCCGGATGGCGCCGACAACCTCGTGGGCACCGCTGACGATAACCTCCGGCTGCTCATCTCATCCCCCGGTATCGATGCCGCGAACAACACGGCCATCGCCTCGATAGCGATCGACCTCGATGGCCGCCCCCGCCGCATCAATGAACCCAGCGTTCCCGACACGGGGGCAGGGTCCGCTCCCATCGCCGACATGGGAGCCTACGAATCGCAAAACGACTGCAACGGCAATGGCGTTCTCGACACCACGGATATCGCGAACCTCGTCAGCCTCGACTGTAACGCCAATCTGCGGCCCGACGAGTGTGAGCCCGATCTCGACTGCAACGGCTGGCCGCAAACGGGGCGCCGCCGAGCCCTCGAAG
>CAZQEN010000224.1:5106-12669 GCA_964591605.1 uncultured Planctomycetales bacterium | reverse complement strand
TTCATTGGATCGACCATCATAACACCCGCCGGACGTGCGCCCAGCAGCCAGACGAAGATACGAACGCGCTGGGCCCGCGACAGAACCGGCGGGGTGGCATGCATTCGCAGATAGGAATGTCCCGGCGCGCCGGGACCCGCGGGGAGGCTCACACGGGCAGCGAGTACGCTGCCCATGCCACCCGCGAGACACGCCCCTCTATTTCCGAGCACTCGGCGGGCGGGCGTCGCGGCAGAGGCGCCACGCACATCGCTCGCCGACGGATCTCGATCCGACCTGACGGGTCCGGGCCGGTGACTCAGGCACTCTCGCGGGTGATGACCGGGTAGTTCTCCCGTTCGCCGCGCCCGCGGAGGGGATAATCTTTTCGGAGTGGCCAGGCAGGAAATCCCTCCCAGGTGAGGATCCGGCGCAGGTCCGGATGGCCGGAAAAGCGGATGCCGAACATGTCGTACACCTCTCGCTCCATCCAGTCCGCGCCCTTCCATATGGAGGTTACACTGGGGACCTCCGGGTCCGGGTCGCTCACGAAGCACTTGACCCAGAGCCGGTGCTCCCGCGAGAGCGACAGGAGCGAATAGGTCAAGCCGAATCGATCGTGGCCCGGCGGCCGGGGAAAGGCCAGATAGTCCACGCAGGTGATGTCGATGAGCTGCTCGAACCGCGTCTGCTCGTGATCGCGGAGAAATCCCATGACCTCCAGCAGGCGGACGGGTGGAACGCTGATGTACATCTGGCCCGGCGTGCTGCCGTCGGCGCGGGACAGCAGCGGCTTCGGATCGATCGCCAGATCCGGAAAGCGGGCGGTCAGAGCATTGATGACGTCCCGAATGGCCATGATACGAGTTGTGTGTCCTTCCGTTGTCAGCCGTTCAATGTGAGCTGTCCCTGGTCGTGAACTCTCCGGGCGACCAGGTACGAACAACTAGCCTTTGGCCTCGCTGCCTTTCCGCGGTCCCGCAGCGTCCACGGGCGAGCCGATCGTGTACGTGGGCTCCAGCACCAGGCGGTAGCCCTTGCCCCGGTCGGAACTCGTGCGGATGCCGTCCGCCTCCACCATGCGCTGAATCGCCATCACGCCCTCGATGAGCGTTTCGGGACGCGGCGGGCACCCCGGCACATACACATCGACCGGCATGAACTGATCGACGCCCTGCACGGTGGCGTAAGTGTCGAACACGCCGCCGGTGCACGCGCAGGCGCCCATGCTGATGACCCACTTGGGCTCGCACATCTGCATGTAGATCCGCTGCAGCACGGGCATCATTTTGATGCCGACGCGGCCGGCCACAATCAGCAGGTCCGCCTGGCGCGGGCTGAAGCGCATGGCCTCGGCGCCGAAGCGCCCGATGTCGTATCGGCTCGCCCCGGTGGCCATCACTTCGATGCCGCAGCAGGCCGTCGCGAACGGCAGCGGCCAGAGCGAGTTCTTGCGGCACCAGTTCACGCCGTACCGGCGAAAAAAGTTCACGAGCGAATCGAGCCGCGTCGTGAGCACATCGTCCTTGCTCATCGTATGCGGCGCGTACGTGTATTTTTCAGGGGTCTGGCTCAGCATGTCGTGATCAGCGGTCACCATCGACTCAGCTCCACCGGAACACACCCTTGCGCCAGGCATAAATGTAGCCAACCATCAGGATCGCCAGGAACACCACCATTTCGACGAGCAGAAACGTCTTGCCGAAACCGGCCGCCGCGACGAAGCTCCGCTCCGGCGAGACCGACGCCTGGTGGAACAGCGGCGCCCAGGGCCAGAGGAACACGATTTCCACGTCGAACAGGAGGAAGAGCATCGCCACGATGTAGAACTTCACATGAAAGCGGCGGCGGGCATCGGTGAACAGGGGCATGCCCGACTCATAGGTGCTTTCCTTGACCTGTCCGCGACGGCGGGGACCGACGACATGCGAGAGGGCCAGAATCAGGGCGGCCATCGCCATGATCACCAGGATCAGCACCAGAACCGGGGCGTAAGGATGCGTGGCGAGTATCGGCATTGGCGTTTCCGTCGAGTCACTCTCGAGCCCGTGCGAGCGTCCGGGGGAGTGTATGTCACCAGCGGCGGAACATCAAGAAGCCTTTCACGATGTCTGAAGTCGCGCAGCGCCCTCCTGCTGTAAACACCGACGAGAGCGCATCATAGGCTCTACTCGCGCCCATGAAATGACGTGCAGACGGCATGCCCCGAGGCAAGCCAGGGCCCGCAGGGCGGCGTATGGAGCGTGGGGCCATGTGCCGGGGCAGCGGTTAAGATGGTGGGATGGCAGGGAAGCGTCCGCCAAGCCGCAGTCGATTCAGAGCCTACCGCAGGGAGTTGAAGAGCCGCCCACTGAACCAGAGGCGGCGCAGCCGCACGTTCCTGCAGCTCTTCCGGGCGTTCTGGGGTCTGCTGGGCCCCCACCGGCCGGTGATGATCCTGGCTCTGGGGACGTTGACCGTCTCGACGCTGGTCGCCCTCGTGCCCCTGTACGCGCCCAAGATCGTCTTCGACAGCATCCTGGGGGATCAACCGATCGGGACGGGTCTGCCCTCATGGATGCCGTTGCCGGGCAGCCGGCGCACGCTGCTGGGAACCGTCGCGGCGGCGATGGTCGCGCTGACGGCGGTCTCCATCGCGTTGAGCATGTGGGGGCGCTGGCACGCCACGCGCATCACGAAGCGGGTCCAGATCGACGCGCGGAAACGGACGTTCGAACACGCGGTGCGGCTGCCGCTGCATCGCATCTATGCCCTGAGATCCGGCGGGGCCGCGAGCCTCCTGCGCGAAGACGCCGGTGGCATCGCGGAACTGGTCTTCTCGCTGATCTACAACCCCTGGCGGGCGATCATCCAGCTCCTGGGCAGCCTGGCCATCCTCGCCTGGACCGACTGGCGGCTCCTGCTGGGCTCGCTTGCGCTGCTTCCGCTCGTGTACGTGACGCACCGGACGTGGATCAGCCGCATCCGCCCGCTCTTCCGCGACATCCGGGCGAGCCGCCAGCGGATCGACGCTCACGCGACCGAGACGTTCGGGGGCATCCGGGTGGTGCGCAGCTTCGGGCGTCAGCGCAGTGAGACGGCCCACTTCACGGGTGACAACGACTACATGGTCCGGCAGGAGATCCACGCGTGGTGGTGGATGCGCGGCGTGGACATCGCCTGGTCGATCCTGATCCCGGCCGCTTCCGCCCTGCTGCTCTGGTATGGCGGCACGCGGATCCTCACGGATCGTGAACTGGTGGCGGCCGGCCTGCTCGCTCCCGAGCAGGCGCTCACCGTCGGTGATCTGGTCATGTTCATGAGCTACCTGATCGCCCTGCTCTCGCCGCTCGAGACGCTGGCCAACAGCGCGACGACGTTCCAGAACAATCTCGCCGCGCTCGACCGCGTGCTCGACCTGCTCGCGGAGCCGGCGGAGATGCGCGCGTCGCCCGGAGCGGCGCATGTCCGGCGCGAACAGGTGGCCGGTCGGATCACGCTGCGGGGCGTGACCTTCCGCTATCCGGGCACCGGGCGGGATGTGCTCGAGGCGATCGACCTTGACGTTCAGCCCGGCCAGTGCGTGGCGTTCGTGGGGCCGAGCGGCGCGGGCAAGACCACGCTGTGCAACCTGATCGCCCGGTTCTACGACCCGGTGGAGGGGCACATCGAGCTCGATGGGCGTGATCTGCGGGACATCGACGTGGACAGCTACCGCCGGCTGCTGGGGATCGTCGAGCAGGACACGTTCCTGTTCGACGGGACGATCGCCGAGAACATCGGATACGGACGGCGCGATGCCACGCACGAGGAGATCGTCGAAGCGGCCCGCCTGGCCAACGCGGACGAGTTCATCCGGGAGCTCGCGGACGGCTACGGGACGGTCATCGGCGAGCGCGGGGTCAAGCTGAGCGGCGGCCAGCGGCAGCGCATCACCATCGCGCGGGCGATCCTGGCGGATCCGAAGATCCTGATCCTCGATGAGGCGACCAGCAACCTTGACACGCAGAGCGAACGACTCATCCAGGCGAGCCTGCAGACGCTCATGGCCGGTCGGACGAGCTTCGTGATCGCCCATCGGCTCAGCACGATCACGCACGCGGACGCGATCGTGGTCCTCGAAGACGGCCGGATCATCGAACAGGGCCGGCATGAAGAGCTGATGGCGCGGAGCACGCGCTACCGGGAGATGGTGGAGCTGCAGACGCAGCCGACCGCGCCGGGGAGCCCGCCGGTCGCGCACGAGTCGGCACATCACACCTTCCAGAACCTCTAAAGAAAACCTTAACCCAGCATGCATGCCGGGCCTGGCTCCCTTTTCGGTGACACGGTTTCGGTTGTCTGCGCTTGGCCCGGCCTTCAGGCCGGGTTCGGGGCGTCCCGTCGGCCTCGAGCCCGCTTCCAGCGGGCTTCTCTTCCTGCTTTAGCGCCGCCGGTGGCTCAAGCCAGGACGAGAATGCCGGTGAACCGGCATTGGCAATTCGATGCCGCCCGGTGACCCGGCATGAATGCCGGGCCTAGCGCACCCAGCACGAAACTCTCATACCGAAAGCGGCCTGGCGCCTGCAGAGCGAAACCCTCATGCCGAAAACGGCGTCCGGGCCGATTTCCTCGTGATTTCCCCCGTTTCCGAGGCGTCCCCTCAGACGCCGGAGAGACGGGGGATGATATGCTGCCGCGAGCCGGCGTTCCAGGTGATGCGGTACCGCAGGTCGGGGAGCGACTCGGTGAGAACCCGTACCTCCAGAGGGTCCGGACCGCTGGTCCAGGCGGCGGCGACGGTCGTGCGCTTCGCCTGGCGGCGGAGGATCATGACCTCGCGGGTTTCGCCGGCCAGGTCGTCGGTGAGCGGGAACGCGCAGAGGATCAACGAGGCGTCCGGCTCGCTGTGGAGGGCGAGCCGCAGCTTCGTCCCGGCGGACTCCCACTGCAGAGTCAGCGGCGGGGAGACGGCGGTCGTCCGGGGCGTGCGCAGCCATTTCCACGGGAGGCTGTCGGGCAGCGGGAAGGGTTTCGCCCGGCTCGCGACGGGGTTCGTCGCAGTCGGGAGCGTAGCCGACTCCTCGAAAGGATGGGCGATCCAGTCAATCTGGTGCGGTGTGTCGCCGCCGTCGACCTGGAACACGTCGAGCACGTACTCAGGGCATAGGATCACCGTTCTCATCTGCCGTACGCCGGGGTAGAGCAGGCCGTCGGGGTCGCACACCGTGGCCCGCTGCTCGGCGGGGGTGACGTGGTATTCGAGGAGGCGCAGCACCTGGGCGGTGCCCCGCTGATCCTGGCCGTCGATCATCACGGTGTTGTGGCAGATCGTGCCGCGGTTGAGCTCGCGCTGGACCTGGCTGCTGAACGCGTGCGGGACGCTCGCGCGGGCCTCACGGTCAGCGAGGAGGAGCCTGCCTTCGCCGAAGAGCATGAGGCTGAGGCGATCCGCATTGGAATGCACGCCGGCGCGATCGTAGGTGAGGAAGACGCATCGGGCGGGCGTGTTCCAGTACCTGCCGCCGCGCTGCTCGCGCAGGAAGACGTAGCCGTGCTCGGGCAGGAGGATCGAGGCGACCGTCGGCGCTTCCACCTGCGCGGGGAGGTCGGGGGTGAACAGGGCCTCCCGGGAGCGCTCCCGGCACTGGCCCAGCAGCCAGGCGTAGCGCGGATCGCCCCAGGCGGCCCAGGCATGCTCGTAGATGGGCTGGTTGAAGAGCCTGGCCCGGTGGGCGTAAGCGTCGCCGACCGGGGGGATCGATCCGTCGGGGAAGAGCACGTCGAACATGGCGTCGAAGGGCTGCTTGAGCGTGCGGCCGTTGACCGCCTGCGCCGCGAGCAGCTCCGACCGGCCGGCAAGGCGGCGCTGGGCGTCGGCGAAACGGATCATGGGCACGATGGCGGTGAAGTGATAGTTGAGGCTGCTTTCGCACCAGAGGCCGTGGTCGAGCAGGCCCTCGCCGAGCAGCGGAAGCATGCCACGTGTTCCCTCCACACAGAACTGGACGAGCTCGGGCCGGTCGTAGAACAGGCCGAGCAGCCCGAGCATCATCTTGTGCCAGGCGAGATGGTTGTTCAGCCCGCCGCCGATGTTGTTGGTGATCCAGTAGACGTCGTTCCTGAGCACGGCGCGGGCCAGGCGGGTCATGAAGGCGTCGACCTGGCGGCGTTCCGCGGGGGCCAGGCGCGTGCCCAGCAGGTCGTAGACCAGGAGCAGTTCCGCGGCCCAGGCGGCGTAGTTCATGCCGACGTCGTAATGCTCGGCGGAGAAGCTGCAGGGGGCCAGCAGGAGCAGGAGATCGCAGGCGCGGTCGGCGTAGCGCGTTTCGCGGGTCAGCGTCCAGACCAGGGCGCAGGCGGCGGCGGTGCGGGCGTATCGGGCGGGAGCGAGGAACGTGTGCTGAAAGACCAGGGGATAGGTCTCTTCCCATGGCCGGGACTGAGCCGAGTTCCACCAGCTCTCATCGAGCGGCTGCGCGTCGAGCGTGAACGCCTCGTCGGCCTGCCGGCGGAGGCGCTCGAGGACGGCGGCCGCCCACGGCTCAGACTGGATGCGGCGGGCGGCCCGCTCGATCTCCGGGGCGGACAGGAACAGCCGGGGAAACCGGTCGATGCGGGCGCCGTCGAAGTCGGGGATGGCAGGAGCCCAGGCCGGTTGGGTCGCCGCGGTGCTCATGTGGCCATCTCTGCAGACCAGGGAAGGGAACTGCGGGCGGGCGGCGCTTCACGGACGAGCGGGGCCAGGAGCATGCTGACGAAGCGGGGTGAGACGACGGTGAAGTGGTCGCCCAGGTACCACGAGCGCAGGTCGCCGAGGCGCCAGCGGCGCTGCCGGACGGCGGGCGGGCGGGCGGCAAAGCCGACACTTCCGCATGCCGGCATCCAGTGGCGATCGTTGGTGCCGATGAGCATGGGGCCGAGCAGGTTGATGATATCGATGGGCGAATACACGTGCAGGAGGCGGTCGGTGCGGGCGTCGAGGGATTCAAGCGGATACCGCGGCGAGATCGTGCCGGCCAGCAGGATGGTGTTGCGGATGCGGGCCCGCTCCAAGCGCCGCAGCGCCTCCAGGACGATGTAGCAGCCGCTGGAATAGCCGCAGAGATGAATCGGGCAGGCGGGATCCGGTGCGGCCATGCGCTCGATGCGCTCGGCGAGGCGGGTGGCACGGCGGATGAGCCGGCTGCGGCGAACCGCGTCAGGAACCACAAGGAGGGCTCCGGCGGTGGTGCTCCAGCGGAAGAGGCGGATCTGGCCGCGATACCCCCCCCGCCGCAGACCCTCGCAGAAACTGCGGAAACCCCAGATGACGAACAGCCAGCGGACGGGCTCGACGAAGATGACCACTCCCTGGCGCGGGTCGCCGGCGCCGTCGTGTCGGCGCACGGACCAGCGGTTCCACGCGACGGCCGTCGCCCACACTGCCATGAGAATCGTCAGGTAAGCCGCGAGCATATGGGTCGACCACCGGTTGCGTATCGTGATTCCGGCAGCAAGCCGAACGCCGGCATGCCGGGCAAGGCGTTCACCCTGCCGGGGAGGTTGTCGCGAGAACCCCTCGCTGGCGCTTCGGGCTCTATCCGTATCGGGCGCCGTCGCACGAACCCCTCGCTGGCGCTTCGG
>CAZQEN010000224.1:0-5006 GCA_964591605.1 uncultured Planctomycetales bacterium | reverse complement strand
GCTCTGTCCGTATCGGGCGCCGTCGCACGAACCCCTCGCTGGCGCTTCGGGCTCTGTCCGTATCGGGCGCCGTCGCACGAACCCCTCGCTGGCGCTTCGGGCTCTATCCGCCTGCGCGGGCGGCTATTTGCGGGCCAGCTCCGCCGCCACCGTGCTTTCGATGGCGGGTCCGTCGAGGTAGCCGCCGGCGATCCGGCCATCGCGCCCGATGACCCACACCGACGGGATGGCGCTCACCCTGAACGCCCGGGCGAACGGCTGGGCCGGGTCGTAGAGCTGGATCCAGGGGAGCTCCTGACGCTGCAGGAACGCCCGCACGTCCTCGGGCCGGTCATCGAGGGAGACGCCGACCATGAGAAAGTCCGGGTTGGACCTGAACCGCTCATAGACCTGCCGCATGTGCGGCATCGCCATGATGCAGGGACCGCACCAGGTCGCCCAGAAGTCAATGAGGACCACTTTACCGCGCTGGTCCGCGAGCCGCCACGTCTGACCGTCGAGGGTCGTGGTGACGACCTGCGGGGCGAGGTTTGTGCCGGTGTTCTCGGGCGACGGTTCGTCTTCGCGCAACCGGTGAACCACCAGTCCGCCCACGATCACCAGAACGATCAGCCCGGCGAGCAGGCTGCTCTTGTTCTTCATGTCGGCAATTCCTCATTGCGCGGTCCAGCCGCCGTCGATGACCAGCGTGGCGCCGGTCATGAAGCTCGAGGCGTCGCTGGCGAGAAAGACGACGGCGGGCCCGACTTCCTCGGGCCGGCCCCAGCGTCCGAGGGGGATTCGGCTCACGAAGAACTCGCTGGCCGCCGGATTCGCGAGCACCGGCGTATTGATCTCGGTGACGATCGGACCCGGACAGAGTGCATTCACTCTAACTCCCAGTGAAGCCCATTCGAGGGCCATGGTCCGGGTGAGTTGCACGACGGCGCCCTTGCTGGCGGTATAGCTGGGCCGCTCGGGCAGGCCGACAAACGCGAGCATGCTGCCCACGTTGATCACCGAGCCGCGGCGGCGCTCGACCATGTGCCGCCCTGCCTGCTGAGAGACCAGGAAGGTGCCGAGGAGGTTGGTGTCCATAACCTTGCGAAAATCGGCCTCGGGCTGGTCGGTCACCCTCTGGCGGATGTTGATGCCGGCATTGTTGACAAGGATGTCGAGCTGGCCGAGGGCTCGGATCGCATCGGCGACCATGCGCTCGACCTGGTCGGATCGGGTCACGTCGGCGACGAGGGGAATGATCCGGCGGCCGGTCTCGGCGGCGAGGCGATCCGCGGCGGCGGTGATGGTCTCGCGCTGGCGGCCGGTAACAGCCACGACGGCGCCGGCCCGGGCCAGGGCACTGCTCATCGCGTAGCCCAGCCCCTTGCTGCCGCCGGTGACCAGCGCGGATCGACCCTGGAGTGAAAACTCCTGCAACATCTCGACATATCCTCGGAGACGCGGTGGCATTATAGCGGCAAGGCTTCGTGGGGAGGACTGCGCGGCCTGACGGAGTTCCGGCAGTGCCTGCAAAGGGGTTGGAGACGGTGGTCGGGCCGGAGTGTGGGGTCCGGCCTGGGCGTGTTCAGGGTCCTGCCGCAAGATTTTACACAACAATGAGTTATATGAGTATACCCAGTGACCGATTGGGTTCGTTTTGCGCTGGCAGGTGGCAGCGGCAGGCCTCGGTGGCGGCAGGGGAAGGGGTTTGGCTTCGATTTGCACTCGCACCCCGCTGGCGGGAGGCGCGATGGGGCTGAGAGCCGGTTTTTGGCTTCGATTTGCGCTGGCGCGTGGCCGCGGCCGAGGGCGGGCATGCAGGGGCCGGCTTGGGGCTGGGTTTCGAGGCGGGGAAGCGGGCGGGGCAGGGAAAAATCGCGGTGTTCGGGAATGCGGTGCCGGATGGGAGCGTATTGGGGGCGGGTTCGCTCGTGTGCCCCTGCGGATGCAGTGCGGCTGAACAACGCTGGCGGCCGGGGAGCTTCGCTGCGCGGCGGGTTTGTCGGCCGCTGCAACCTGTGGGCGAGGTGGATGATGCGGGCGGGCCTCATCATGGGATAAACAAGGCGGGCGCTCCGGGCGGGAGACGCGGCCGGGGCCTCAGGCGATCGGAATCCGGGCTGTTCCATGTTGCCGCGGAGGGTCGCCTGCCCAACGGCCGGCTGGGTCACCCCCCTATCGGAAGAGATAGGTGCCGGTCCACCTCACTTCGCAGTTATGGGCCTGTGCGCGGGTGGTCGGTGGTGGGTCTCGTATCATCGCGCGGCCCCGGAGGTATAATGGCGGACATGCCCACATGTCGTGCGGGCAGACCAGCTGGTGGAGGCGGTCGATGGGCCGCCTTCGCGGGACCGGAGCCGTCCCGGCACTCCCGGCACGGCCGGGATGTGCGAGCGGTCACGATCGCGCCAGCGGGTATCCGGATCGGGGAGAGTTGACGGGCTTCGCGCGTGAGCCGTTCGAAGACGGCGCAACCGACGGCCCCTTTCAGGCAGCGGCCGCCCTGCCGGCGGAGAACATCGTCCGGCCCCATTCTGACATGGCGGCCCGGTGCGGCCTTTCCCTCTTCCGGCCAGAACCTACACCAACGGCGATCTGCTTCCATGACGCAATGGCCGAATCGACAGTCGACCGATGCCGCACAGAGGTTTGAGAAAGAGGAACCACCCGAGCCCGTCAGCGCTCTGGCGGCCTGGCTCGCGGCGACGTGGCAGCAGGTGCTGGGAAGGACAGGGATCGGGCCTTCCGATGATTTCTTTGACCTGGGTGGGCACAGCCTGAAGGCCGCCATTGTGATCGGACGGGTCCGGAAGGCCCTGGGGATTCCGATCACACTTCGCGACCTGTTTGAACATCCGACGTGCGCCGGCCTGGCGGGCGTGCTCGATGCCCGATACCGGGAGCAGGGGCGCGACGTGCACGATCTGCCCGCGGCGATCCCGTCCGTCCCCCGTGCCGAGGGCTTCGCACAGAAGGATCAAGCCCCTTTTCACGCCAGGGAGCAACCAGCCAGCCAGGCGATACAGCGTGAGATCGCGGAACTGCCTCATGCGCCTCTGTCATCCGGCGAGAAGCGGCTCTGGTTCGAGCAGCAGCGGTGGCCGGAGAGCCCCGCCTACAACGAGCCGTTTGCGTCGCGCCTGAAAGGGCCGCTGGACCTGGCACGCCTGCAGGGCGGGCTCGATCAGCTTGCGCGCAGGCATGAGATTCTGCGAACGTCCTACCACGAGGTGCAGGGCCAGCCGGTGCGGCGGGTGGACGACACGGGCAGGCTGCGGATCCGGGTGGAGGAAGTCGCGGGGGGATCCGCCGGGGTGCGCGAGCGGGATCTGCAATGCCGGCTTGAGGCGGAGGCGATGCGACCGTTTGACCTGGCGGCGGCGCCGCTGTGTCGAGTGGTGTTGTTCCGCGTGTCCGACGCAGAGCACGTTCTGCTCCTGGTGCTGCATCACATCATCTGCGATGAATGGACCGTGCAGCTTCTTCTGCGGGAGTGGAGCGCCCTGTATGAGCGAGGTGGGACTGACGCGGAGCTGCCCCCGCCCGCGTACGCGCGGTTCGCGATGCAGCAGCAGCAATACACCGCGGGGGGCCGCTGCGAGGAGGACATGGCCTACTGGCGGGAGCACCTGGGCGATGCGCCGGGCGAGTTGAGCCTTCCGATCCGCCGGACGCCGGCGCCCACGGCGTCGTGGCGCGGTGATGAGATTCGCGATGTTCTGCCGCCTGAAACTGCTGGCCACCTGAGGGCGATCGGCCGCGAGTGCGGGACGACCCTTTTCCCCACGCTGCTGGCGGCCTGGAGCGTGCTCCTGTGGAAGTACTGCCGCCAGGAGCGCTTCATCATCGGGACGCCGGTGACGCAGCGATCATCGGCAGACTTCGAGGAGACGGCGGGGTTTTTCCTGAACCTGCTTCCGATCCGGGTGGACATCGACGGACGTGAGAGCTTCCGAACCCTGGTCCAAAGAACGCATCGCCGCCTCTGCGAAGCGTACGAGCACCAGGATGCACCCTTCGAGACCATCGTGCGCCGGCTCCGCGGGACAGGATCGCCGGAAGGCAACGCGCTCTGTCAGACCGTGCTGGTCCTTCGCGACGGACCGGACCCGTGCCTGCAGATTCACGGGGTGGAGGCATCGTCGATTCGTCTGAGCACGCGATCGAGCAAGTTTTCCCTCACGCTGACATTCATCGAGGCCCGTCAGGGACTGGAGGCCATCGTCGAATACCGGACGGAGGAATTCGATGAAGGCGCCATGCGAAACCTGCTGCGGCACCTGAGGAATCTGCTCGGGGCGGTCACCGCCGCGCCGGACGAGCGTCTGTCGCGGCTGTCTATGCTGGATGCGGCCGAGCGGCAACTCGTCATCCGGTCGTTCAATGCCACGCAAAGGCCCTACCCGCGGGACCAGTGTCTCCACGAAATGTTCGAGGGCCAGGTCGAGCGGCAACCGGATGCGCCGGCGGTGATCGACGGGGCAGCGAGCCTGACGTACGCCGACCTGAACGGGCGGGCGAACCGGATCGCGCAGAGGCTGCAGGATCTCGGCGTGAATCGGGGGCGGACGGTGGCCATCGCGGTAGACCGATCCGCCGACTACGTGAGCGGCGTGCTGGGCATTCTGAAGGCGGGTGCCTGTTATCTCCCGCTCGATCCGACGTACCCGGCCTATCGACTGAATTACCTGCTCGAGGATTCAGATGCGGCCGCCGTGCTGACGCATCGCGACGATCTGGCGGGCGTGAGAGGCGGAAGAGTCCCGGTTCTGCCCCTGGAAGCCTTCCAGGACGACAACCCCGGCGGCGCGGCGTGCTATCCTCGCGTGGAGACGACTCCCGAGGACACGGCCTACATCATGTACACGTCAGGCTCGACGGGATCGCCCAAGGGGGTGATGGTTCCCCATCGGGCGGTGGTGCGGCTGGTCTGCGGTCCAACCTACGTGCCGTTTTCCGAGAAGCTCCGCGTGCTGCTGCTGGCGCCGACGTGTTTCGACGCGTCGACATTCGAGCTGTGGGGAGCC
>CAZQEN010000223.1:0-12684 GCA_964591605.1 uncultured Planctomycetales bacterium | reverse complement strand
TTGAGGTACAACCAGCGGTACAACGGGCCTGCGTCGCTTCCGCGCTGCTCCTGATTTCACAAGGGTTTACGTCACGCAGGCGCATGGTTGAGGGCCATGTCCCCGTAAGGGGGTGGAGGTTCGAGCCCTCTCCCGGGCAGTTTTCAGAGAGATAGACCTGCATCCACCTTGAAGTGCGCGGCCAGGGTGCGGATAGGCGCGTTGCTGAGGTGCCGGCGGCCGTGGAGGATGAGTGTCGCCAGGCCGCGGTGGCCGCCGGGCAGCCGGGCCCGATCGACCGTCCGCATTCCCGCCTTGCCCATCAGGCATCTGGGCCTCTCCACCGGCATCGCTCCGCCCGTCCCGAGCTGGACCTGCCCGTCATCGTGTCTGTCGGAAGCCCCCCTTTGGTTGTAGCCGGCGGCGAAGGTTCGTATCGTGCTGGCGACCTTCGGGGCGACGGAGACGGACGGGGCGCCAGGCGGACAGGAGCGCGGTGACGGGTATGGATACGAGGTTCACGTGGCTGGACTGGACCACTCTGCTGGGGTACTTCGTCGGCGTCACGCTGATGGGGCTGTGGATCTCGCGCAGGGTCAAGAGCAGCGGGGGGTATTTCCTGGGGGACCGGAAGCTGCGCTGGTGGATCATGATGGGGCAGGCGTTCGGCACGGGCACGCATGCCGAGCAGCCGGTGGCCCAGACCGGGGCGACCTGCGAGCTGGGATTCGCCACCATCTGGTACCAGTGGAAGAACATGCTGATCACGCCGTTCTACTGGCTCCTGGCGCCCTGGTACCGGCGCTCCGAGCGCACCACGATCGGCGAGATCATCGAAGACCGTTACGGCCGCGGGCTCGCCCTGCTCTACACCGTGTTCGCGATCTCGTACTTCGTGTTCAACCAGGGGGCGATGCTCAAGGGCGCGGCGAAGGTCATCTCGATCGCGACGGGCGGCCACGTCATCTCTCCCAACGGGGTCGTGGTGTGCATGACCCTGGCGTTCCTCATCTACAGCTTCTTCGGGGGGCTGCTCGCCTCGGCGTATACGGACTTCGTGCAGGCGTTTCTGATCATCGCCCTGTCGTTCCTGCTCATCCCGCGCGGGCTGGCGGAGGTGGGTGGTTTCTCCGGAATGCGGGCGGTTCTGCCCGAGGAGTTCTTCGCGCTCTACAGCGAGGCGAGCCGGCTCGACGCGTTTACCATCGCCATGCTGGCGGTCAACGGCCTGGTCGGCATCGTCGCGCAGCCGCACATCCTGTCCATGTGCGCGACCGGCAACAACGAGCGGGCGGGCCGGATCGGCCAGACCTACGGCTCGATGGTCAAGCGATTCTGCACGATCGGCTGGGCGCTCACCGGCCTCATCGTGGCCGCCATGCTCGTCAACCGGGGCGAGCACCTGCCGGAACGGGAGGCGGCGTTCGGGTTTGCCTGCCGCGAACTGCTGGGGCCGGGCCTGGTGGGCCTGATGATCGCCTGCGTGCTCGCGGCCAACATGTCGACGTGTTCGAACTTCATGGTGAACACGGGCGCGCTATTCACCCGCAACCTCTACCGGGAATACGTCAATCCGGCGGCCGGCGACCGGCAACTGCTCCGCATGGGACGGGTGTCGGGACTGCTCCTGACGCTGCTGGGCGTCGCCTTCGCGATCATGGTGGACAAGGTGCTCGATGCGTTCCTGTTCACCGAGACCATCGCCGCGTTCATGGGGATCATGTTCATGGGGGGCCTTCTCTGGAAGCGGGCCAACCGGTATGGCGCCCTGGCGGCCACGGTGACGGTGTTCGGCGTGTACTACGCGCTGCTCTACCGCGAGCATGGAACGCTCAACCTGGTGTATCCGTGGACGGCCGCACCGTTCGGCTGGGCAATGCTGGCGGGGAGCCTGGCGCTGGTCGCGGTCAGCCTCCTGACGAAGCCCGAAGACCCCGGACAGATTGCCGCCTTCTTTGAGAAGATGCAGCTCTCCAGCGACGATGATGCGCGGACGGCCGATGGCCGTCGGGTGCCCGCGGCACAGCGCGGCGAGGACCTTCTTCTGCTGGACCTGCCGGGCTGGCTGGACCCCGAGCGCCGGCGGGGGTTCTTCCGGCGCTATCGCGAAGACCTCGTCGGGTTTGCCCTGGGCTGTCTGACCGTGGTGCTGCTGATCGCGGCCGCCTGGGGGCTCATGCAACTGGGTCGATAGGCCCGCACGGGCCGCGCTGCGATCAACCGACTGCACAGTGAAAGCGTGTGCGAGAAGCGGTGAAGCCGTCAGAGCCCCGGCCGTCAGGGGGCGGGTTCTTCAGCGTGGTCGCAGACCGCTTCCTCACGGGCGCGGCTCTGATCGAACAGCTCACACACGCACTCAGACCCGGTTCTTGTCGGCGACCTGGCGGACAATCCGCGCGGCGAGGTCGCAGTGGGCTTCGGTGTACTTGTCGCAGAACGTCGCCCAGCGGATCCAGGTCTGGAGGAACTTCCAGGCGTTGGGGCAGGTGCTCGCATCGTAGGTATACTTGCGGGAGGCTGGAGGCATCGAGTACGGGTAGATTCCCTTCTCCGCACGATCCTTCAGGAACGTCGCAGCGGCGGGCATCATGTAGTAGCGGGCCGTCCCCGCGCCGGGGATGCCGGCCTGGGCGAGCTGCTCGCCGAACTCGTCCACGCTGCAGCGGAACTGCCTGGGGTCGATGCTCATGCTGAACATCCAGGCGGAGTACACATCCAGGTAGTCGGGCACGGGCAGCGGGATGATGCCGGGGATCGAGGCGATCCTGCTGGAGAGCAGGCGGAACATGCGGTCGCGCCGGGCCACCTGCTCGTGGACGATCTCCAACTGGGCCAGCGACACCGCGGCCGTGCACAGCGACATGCGATGGGCGTAACCGGGCACCGAGTGCGTGCGGCCGAAGCCCGGCACGTTGACCGCTCCGCGGCTCAGGCCGACGAACCGCAGGCGCTCGGCCAGGGCATCGTCGTTGGTGGCCACGCCGCCGCCCGTATCGGAGCCCATCGTCTTCTCCGAGTCGAATGAGAACGACGCAGCCTTGCTGAGCGTACCCGCAAGCCGGCCCTTGTACTTCCCGAACGTCGCCTGACACACGTCCTCGAAGACGAGCAGGCCGTGCTTTGCCGCCAGCTCATTGATCGGGTCCATGTCGCAGATCAGGCCGGTCTTGTGGACGACGAGAATGGCCCGCGTGCGCGGGGTGATGCAGGGCTCGATCGTCGCGGCGCCGATGATGACGCTGCCGGGCAGTGTGTCGGCAAAGACGGGGATGTAGTTCTCGCGGACCAGCCCCTGGATCGTGCCATAGTCGGTAACGGAGCTCACGATGATCTCATCGCCGGGCTCGAACGAGCAGGCGGCGGCGAGGACGGCCAGCGCCGGCGTGCAGCCGGGGGTGGCGATGAAATGCCGGACGCCGAGCTCTTTGGCGAACGCCCGTTCGAAGCGATCGACGATGTTGCTGGTCAGCCCGCTGTCCACCACCTCTTGAAGGTACTTCAAGGCGTTAGGGCCGATCCTGCGGGGGAACTGCGTTGGCAGAACGTCGCTGCGGAAGGCCTCGTAGGCCCTGGCGCCGTACTGCTCGCGGGGCAGGTTGGGCGCGGGCTGGCTCGCGGCCGGGAGACCCGCGGCCGGCGCCCCTTTCGCTCCTGATGAAGCGGCCAGATACAGGCCGGCGGTCCATCCGCCCGCTGATGTCAGGAAAACGCGCCGGGTGTAGCGGCGCCGCTGGCGTTGGGTGCTCCGCATCATAAGGATAGCCCTCTGAAGTGACAGGACCAGCGCAGGCTATCCCCTGCTTGTCGTCTCGTCAATTTGGGGAGCGGATGGGGGCTGCATCGGGGTCCATGACCGAATCGGCGGGGTAACATGGGCAGGCTCGCACGGGCAGCGAGTACGCTGCCCATGCCACCCGGGAGACACACCCGTGTATTCCGGAAGCATCCGGTCTACACGGTGGTGGTGACGCCCAGGGCGGCCATGGCGTGTTCGCGGTCGGGCTGTACCGACAGGAATCGATCCTGGCCGGTGAAGCGGAAGACCTGCAGCACCTGCTCACCCAGCCCGCAGATGATCAGTTCTCCATGGTGGCAGTCGATGAACTGCTTGAGGCTCAGGAGGAGCGATAAACCTCTCGACGCGATGAACCGCACATGGGCGAGATCGATGATCATGCGCTTGCTGGTGGAACGTCCGATCATCTCATGGAGTTCGTCGGACAACTCGTCGATTTCCGGACCATCATGAATGCCGGGCACGATGAACTCGACGAGCAGGACATCGCCGATGGTGCGTGATCGAAAGTGGAGCATCACAGACCTCCGTCCCCGTTGCATCGGCATTGGGCTGCCTGTGATTGAGCAGCGGCGAAGGCATTCTGGCCGGCCCGGTGGGGGAGAGGGGGGGCGGGTACGCAAACGGGGGGCGACTGACGCACGCTGGCCGCTGGTCCATGACAGCATCGGCGGGCTGACATGGATGCCGTGGGGAGGCTCGCACGGGCAGCGTCGGCTTCGCTGCGCGAAGCCGACGCTGCCCAAGCCACCCCGCCGCCCCGGCACGGCGGGAGCGAGCGCCAGACGGCGTGTGCCTCGCTGCGGAAGCAAGGCTGCCACTTCAGGCCCGAACGGGTATGATGGTTCCCGCGGCGGGGGACTGGTCGTCGCCAGGGGCCGATCCGGCAATCCCACGAGGAGGTGGGATGTGAGATGCTGCCGCTGGCGCAGGTGGACGGTCCCCTTCGTGGGGCTGGCATCCCTGATCTGGTTCCTCGTGCGGGTGGGGCCCAAGCCGTCACGGGTGACGTATCCGTGTCAGCGGGTCGCCGGTCCGATAGCAGGCGGTTTCCTCCTTTGGCTGGCCTGGCTCATCGGTGCGACGTTTGCGTACCGTCAGGCGAAGCACTTCTGCCGGCAATCGCGCCGGGGGCTGGCCCTGGCGTGTCTGGCGATCGCGGCCGGCGCCGCCCTGGTCGCCTTGCTTCACCTGCCCGAGCAGCCGCTTGAGGCCATGATGACCGACGCACTCGTTCCGCTGGGCGCGGCCCAAGGGCAGTGTCCCGGACGCGTCGTGTGGGTGCATGCGCCCGGCGCCACGAACTGGCTGGGGCCGGGAAGCGGGCACTGGTGGGAGAGTCAGCACACCGACCAGGCGGTGGTCGATGCCATGATGTCGCGGGCGATCCGCCACCTGGCGGGTCGGCCTTCCGACCACGCGGCATGGGATGCGCTCATCCGGCATTTCAACCGGACCCACGGCCGGGGGGATGTGGGCTACACACCCGGTGAGAAGATCTGCGTGAAGGTCAACCTCGTCGGCTGCATCGCGAGCGGCGGGACGGTTAACGCCACGTCCTACGACCTGGTGGGCAACCTCGACTACATGAACACGTCGCCGCAGGTGATGCGGGCGCTGCTGGGCCAGCTCGCGAACGTGGTCGGGGCAAGCGAGTCGGACATCTCCATCGGCGACCCCACCGCCCTGTTCCCCAACCAGTATTACGAACCCCTGCACAGCGCGTTCCCGAACGTCCGTTATCTCGACCGCAACGGGGGCAACGCCTCGCACCCGCGTACGGCGGTGACGCTGTCGACCGTGCCCTTCTACTGGAGTGCCCGGCCCACCGGCAGGACGCAGGACTATGTTCCGCAGGCATACGCCGAAGCCACCTATTTCATCAATCTGGCGAATCTCAAGAGCCACACCGCCGCGGGCGTGACGCTGTGCGCCAAGAACCATTTCGGCAGCCTGAGGAGGTATCCGACCACCGGCGGCTATTACAGCATGCACGATACGCTGGCGTCGCAGCTGCCGCAGACGCCGCGATACCGGTGCCTGGTGGACCTGATGGGCCACGCCCACACCGGCGGCAAGACGCTGCTGTACCTGATCGACGCGCTCTACGCCGGAGTCCACCCAGTAGAGTCTTCACCACGCAAATGGAACTCCGCCCCGTTCAACGGCGACTGGACGAGCAGCCTGCTGGCGTCGCAGGACCCGGTGGCCATCGACTCGGTGGCCTTCGATTTCCTCTGGACGGAATGGAGCGACTACCCGCGTATGGCCGGGGCGGATGACTATCTGCACGAGGCGGCCCAGGCGGCGAGTCCGCCCTCGGGGACGTTCTACGATCCCGATCATGCGACGAACACCACCCGCCTGGCGAGCCTGGGCGTGCATGAACACTGGGACGGCCCCACCAGCAAGAAGTACAGCCGCAACCTGGGCACGGGCGACGGCATCGAGCTGGTGGCCCTGCGGCCGTGGAGCGCCGACCTGGACGGGGACGGGGATGCCGATGCGGCCGATCTGACGGCGATCCTCGCGTGCCTTCAGGGCGCGGGGGTGCCGCGTGCGGACGGGTGCGCCAACCCGGACATCGACGATGACGGCGACGTGGACCAGTCGGACTACGGCGTGTTCCAGCGATGCCTCACCGGTCCGGGCGGCGCGGCGGATCCGAACTGCGTCAGGTGATGAGCTCGGCAAGTTACTCACCTTTCGGGGCGGTCAGAATCTGGCCGTCGTTGCGAAGCTGAGCCTGGAGCGCGTCGAGATTCACGTGATGGACGGCGACCGAGGCTTTTGCGGCCAGTGCGGCGGCCACGCCCGCGCTGTGGCCGGCGATCATGTAGTTGGGCTCCATGCGGAATGACGCGTAGGCCACGGTTGACGCGGAAATGCACACCGGCACGAGCAGGTTCTTGCACTCTGAATAGCGGGGCAGCAGCGAGCGGTAGGGGATGTCCCACGGCTCGACCGGCTCGCTGAGATACCCCTCCAGGAAGGTCTCGTCCTCTGCCTTCGGGAAGTGATAGTTCCGCGCGGCGACCCACTGGACCTCGCGGATGTCGATGTTGTAGCCGGCCATGCCGATCACGTCGTGCTTGCGGAGGTGTTTCTGCAGGTCGCGCTGGGTGAGGACGTACTCGCCGAGCATGCGCCGCGCCTCGCGGACGTAGAGCTGGTGCGGCCAGCCACCGGTGTCCTGAAACTCGTCCTTGCACAGGCCCCACGGGCGGTAGGTCTCGCGCACCTTCTCCGGTACGGCCGGATCATTCTGCAGAAAGTACAGGAATCCGTGCACCCAGCTTCGATGCTCTTCCCAGATCTGCGCCCGGCGCTGCGGCGAGGCCTCCGGATACTCCTGGTTCGCCCCGAGCAGGTTGGATGAGACCGCGCCGCCGCTGTTCACATCGCATTTGCCGTTGGGGATCGGGCCGATGCCCAGCAGGCGATGCACGGCGCCCTCGCGGTCCTTCGTGAGGGCCTCGATGTAGCGCCGGAGCAGCTCGTATCGCGCCGGATCGTACGTTTCCGGTCTGGGGATCGGCAGCCGGTTCTCCGGCCGGTTCGTCAGGCACAGCCGGAAGCAGTAGCCCTGGATCTTCCCGTCGCCCACGCCGACCGGCACGAGCTTTTCCTGCGGTGTGATGTGGGGCAGCAGCTTGCCGTCGAGCCAGGGTGACACGGCCGCGCGGAACTGGTGGTGCATCGGCAGGAGCTCGCAGCGGCCGGCGAGCGACTCGTCGTATCGATCGCGCCCCTCGCGGCCGACCGTATACGAGACGCCGGCGGCCTTCATCAGGTCGCCTTCGTAGGTGGCGTCGATGAAGACTTTCGCCGTATACGCGCCGCCGTCACGCGTCCGCAGGATGCGGATGCGTGCCGACTCGATCTCGACGCCGGCGAGGGGTCGTCCGAAGCGCACCTCGACGCCGGCTTCCCTGAGCATGGCGTTGAACGTGTCCTCGGCCACGTGCGGCTCGAACTGGAAGGCGATGTCGTTTCCATAGTGTCTGCCGACGCGCTGGAAGAACTCCAGCGCCAGTCCGCCGATGAGACGCTCCTGGTGCAGCACGTCCGAGCGGCTCAGGCCCCCCGAGACCATGCCGCCCACGTGCCGGCCCGGCTCGATCATGACGACCGAGGCGCCCTGCCGCGCCGCGGCGACGCCAGCCATGGCTCCGGCGGCGGTTGCCCCATAGACGATCACGTCGCGCTCGGGATCGGCGGCCCGGGCCGCAGGCGAAGAGGCCAACAGCATCGCGAGCAGCAGCCGGCGGAGCTGCGAGAGCGGCGGGGAGCCGGCGGGGCGTGTACGGGGGGGGCAGGTCCTGTGTGAAGCTGCGTGCTCACGCGTACGGGAGATCATCATCGTTCATCCTTCCTCGGCGTGGTGGTCCGGGCATCCCCGGACAGGTCGATGACCTGCCTGGGAGGTCGGCGTCGGGCGGGTTCCAAGGGGCCCGTCGCACATGGCGGTGATGATACCGGTCGGCGCGGGTCGGAGCGCCGTGGGAGCTCCCGCCGCCCGTTTTGGCTGTAACGCGTGGCCAGACGCACGGTTACGTTCAGATCGGGTTGCCAAATTGGCTTCGTTTTGTTGTGGCGCATTTTGACGACCCGAGGCGTTGTGGCCAGGGGCGAACCGTTCGCCCCTATCAGAGAGAGAACATGACGGACGCTCCGATCTTGCCCGCTCGAAACGACCATGCGAGAATCGCCGCACGATGAGTGAGCATCGCACGGAAGCGATTCGGCGAACAGCGCTTTCAAGCGTCCAAAACTCGCATTAGGATTGACACGTAAGATTCAGAGGAAAACTTGTGCTCGCAGTAGAAGACGAAGACCATGACCACACCTCAGCCGAAATTTGATGCCCCACCTGTAGTTGAGACAGCCTTGAGCCTTCAGTTTGCCCGGTTTTCAGGCTTCTCAACTGCTATGGCTGGCTGGTTCTGGAAATCATATTTGTCAAAGCACGTTGACGGAACGCATTGGACGAAAGTCGAGGAGGCGAACCGCATAGAGGACGACTTCGAAGAGGTCGGTAAGGAGAAATGGCTTCAGCCGGCAGTACGGCTTTCCCAGGGGGAGTCGCGCCGGACGCGGATTATTCGTTCAGACGAGGAACGCATGCTCCAGATTCAGGACAGCAGAGTTGTGCTCAACTGGAGGAAAAGAGGTGGGGAATACCCAAGTTATCCCACCCTCGCCAAGGAGTTCTGGACGATTTTCCCTTTGTTTGAAGAATTTGCAGCTGATGCCGGTTTCGGTTCAATCGAGCAGAATCAATGGGAAATCACCTATGTGAATCACATTCCGAAAGGCGACCTGTGGCAGACGCCACTGGATTGGGGCAAAATCATGCCGGTCGTCTCATTCCCAGCGCACGGCCGTGTCGATATGGAAGGGGAGACATTGAGCTCGAACTGGAGACTTCGTTTGTCACCTGCCAGAGGACGTCTTTACGTTGCCCTTCGGCATGCACTTGTTCAACCTGGTGATAGCGAAGTGATGGAATTGAAACTCACCGCTCGTGGCCCGGTTCGTGCGGAAGAAGGATGGTCATCCGCGGATGGATTCGAATTGGGGCACGATGCAATCGTTCGGACTTTCGCCGCAATGACGTCGGCCGAAGCCCACAAACTGTGGGAAAGGAGGGTCTGATGTCCGCAACTGCAAACAGCTCGATTGCGTGGACCCTGGGGACCGAATTTCAGACGCATCCCCAAGCGTCAATATCGACCGACGCGGCTGAGAAGGTCTGGCGTGATCGTAGGTCCGATCTGTTAAGAATCCGCAGGTACCGGGATAACTGGGATGGATTTGGTGCTGATGCCCCTGACCCCAGAGTCCTTGACACCGCAATCGAGTTCCTTGAGAACCTTCGTTTGCGCGACGCTGCACATCCACCCTTCAGGGCCACTCTGTCGCCGAACGGCACAGTTGGGTTCGAGTGGCAAACAACCAGTGAATGGATCTGCGTCGAGATTGTGAGCACCGAGAGAGCCGAATGGATGCGAACAGTGACCGGGCAACGCCCGGAACACTGGGAAGAGTGTTTAGACATATTCAGGAACATGCAGGACGGATCTTGGGATGGTATCAGCACAGAGTCCGCGGCAGGCGTTGCCGTATCCGCTTCAATACGCTGATCCGGTGTACGAATTACTTCGAACATGATCCGGTATCTCCGGATGAGTTCATACTGCGCGCCATTCCGAACACCGCAGATTACTGCCGACCCGATGCTCCTCAAAGTGCTGTCACTGTATTCGCCTTCCAACCCCACAAAAGGCGAGATCCTGACGGCATGTCGTTCTTCCGCCTCGATTTCAGTACTGCCAAAGACGTCGCGCGGGAGTGCGGCCATCCGGCCGGGGCATACGTCGTGATGCTGCGAGTGAGGGACCTAAACTCATTGAATCTGAGCGTCATCCCATCGCCGGTTGAGAAGCTGCCGGGCCATGTCATTGTCCCTGAATTGAGCTATGCTGCCTACAAGAGCAACAAGAGATCCATCGACGAGAAGCTTCAGCAAATCGCGTTGTGGGCGAGTCAGCGTATTGTATTTGGACCAACACCCCCTCGCAGCAGCGGCGGTTGAGGTGATTTCAAGGCCCTGGCTGTCGGGAACCCCAGGGCTGGCGCTCTGGGCTACCTCCTTATGCCCCTCCGGGGTTGCTGTGCATGTCATCGTCGGGCATGACCTCGATTGACGAGACGAGGGAGTGCGGGTTGAGGGCGGCGCGCCAGGTCGGGGATGGGTGTCGGCAGGCGAAGCGGACGGCCTCGCCTTCCGCGCAGCAGAACACGACGGGGTCACTCGATACCCAGTCGATGGTGATGACGAGTTCATGCTCGCCGGGGGTGATCTCGTAGACGCGCGAGACGCCGTTTCTGATCTTGTCGATGCACTGGCCGTCGAGCATCACGCGGAAGGCGCGCCATCGGCTCAACCACTGTGAGACGCGTCGCAGGTGCAGGTAAGCGGTGGGCATTCAGCGGCCTCCCGGTGTCGCCGACAGACAATTCCGTCCTGCACCCGCAGGACGAGTGCGGCATTGTAACAGCAGGCCGGCGAAATGGGGCGGCAGGCGAGATTGAGGGGCGGAGAAGGCTGGGCGATTCTTGTGGGCAGGGCCGCCGATTGTGGTGTCCCGATGCATCGGGATCTCGACTGCAGGCGTGTCCCGGCGCGCCGGGAAGACGGCTGCACCACAACAGAACGCTGGCCTTTCTCCCGAAAGAATTGGCAGACCCGCGGAGATCGACTTGGGCCGGGGAGAAAGTGAGAAGGTGAGAAAGTGAGAAAGTGAGAAAGCAAGAAGGGGAGACACCGAGAAGGCGAACGCTCGCCCTTCCTGCCGACTCCTCGCCCAGCGCTTCGGGCCCCGTCAAGACGCGGCTCAACACATACGGAGCAACGGGTGCAGTGCCAGAGCACCGCACGGACCGGCCCCCGCTCCCGCGGGGGGTTCTGTCTACGACGGACGGCCGGACCGGCCGGGCATCTACCCACCCTCCGCTCCCGAGGGGGGTTCTGTGTTCGGTCCACTCTCTCTGCGCGAGGACTTCCCCAGCCCGCGTTCCCGCGGGGGTTCTGACAGAGACACCGCCCAATCTGTTACGCACCCGAAACGGGGGGCCACGGTTCGGACCCGTGACGGGCGGTGGCCATTCGCAGACAATGCCGCAGGAGGCGCCGCGGCCCAGGTTTTTGCGGGAGGTGTCAACGATGCGCGGGTATGTCTCTCTTCTCGCGGTATCAGCGATGTTCGCGGCTGCGGCCATGCCCGCGTGGGCTCAGGTGACGCTGGTTCGTGGGGGACGGTCCATTTGCACGATTGTGGTCGCGCCGGCTGCTCTGCTCGATCAATCTATCGCTTGCCGGCCGCTTTGAGCAGTTCATCGGCCCAGGCGGCCTCTTCACCAGTCAAAGGGGGCACACAAGGTTTCCGGTAATCCATGTCGTCGTAGCGCCCCCTCTCATAAACGTGCGTGATGAGGCCCTGCAGATCGAGGACCACGTCAGCAGCCGGTTCGCGAAGCGGAATCCGTATCGCGGGCAGCGGTTCCCGCAGGGGAATTCGATAGATCTCATATTTGCGCGATCCGAATCCGCGACGAGCGGAAGCCAGATAGGGCGTCTGGTACTCCGGCGGCAGGTTCACCACCGGATAGAGTGACTGGCGCTCTCCGCCCCGGGTCAGATCGACCTCGACGAGGTTGATGCCCGCGTCAAGAACCTCACGGCGTTTTTCCTGGTACTTGATGCGGCCGTCCCCGGGGAGCTTGTTTGAGGGGGAGAGAAACTCAATCACGGTAATCACCTGCGCGCCGGTTCGGAGATCGACGATCTGCACGAATGGCTGGCGGACCTCATCGACCGGGATTTCGATGACCAGCGGCTCGGCCGCGGCGATGCCGCCAGTCGCTGGCGATGACGGCCGGCTGGACGGGGCCTGCTCGAACACACGAACGTCAGGATAGATCGCCCGAACCGGATCCAGCTCGCGCTCGACAATCAGACGCTCGCCCATTCGTGCGCGCAGGCCCTCCCCGAGCTGCTCGTTGAGTGCATCGCAGGCGTACGTGCATAAGCGCTGGTGCACGTCCGGCCAGTGTCGCTCCAGATACGGGTCCATCCCGGGGAAGGGACTTCTCATCGTTCGACTCCGCCTTGAACGGCTGACCGGTCCATTATAGCGGGGTTTCCGCCCGCTGTTGGGGCGGGTTTATAGCCGCGAGTCGAGCGAAGCGGATCTGCAGGATCACAGAAACAGGAACATCACCAGCACGAACGTGGGGATCAGGATCAGCACGCTGTAGCCCATGTAGCCGAAGAAACTGGGCATCTTCACGTTGGACTGCTCGGCGATGCTCTTGACCATGAAGTTCGGGCCGTTGCCGATGTA
>CAZQEN010000222.1:0-12702 GCA_964591605.1 uncultured Planctomycetales bacterium | reverse complement strand
CGGCTCCGGTTCCTCCCACCTGGCCCAGGACCACCTCCGATGCGGTTACCACACCGCCATCTTCGATGGTCAGCTCCGCGGTCGATCCGAGGCCGCCCAGACCGATTGGTCCCTGCGCGGTCCAGGAGGCGCCCCCATTGCCGGTCACCGTATCCAGGGGCGGCAGGCCCGACGCGGTGTTGTTGACCAGAATCGACCCTGTGCGGATGGACACGGGGCCGGTGGTCAGGAGTTGTGCGCCATCCAGAACCTCCAGGCGCGTGGGCGCGCCGCCGCCGGCCAGATCGAGGTTCCCGTTGACCTGCAGCGTCGAGCGCCGGGTTCCGCTCATCCCGGTAATGGTGATGGAATCTGCGCCGTTCAGCGGGTTATCCGTGACGGCCACGTTGCCGGCCTCGACGCGTCCGCCGTCGAGGATGCGCAGGCTCCCCGCACCCTGGCCGTTGGCCATCGTCAGCGTCCCGCTGACCTTCAGGAGCGTTTCACGAGACGCGGATGCGCCCGCATCGCGAACCTCGATCGCCCCCGTGCTGCCCGATGCCGTGCCCACCTCCAGGTCCGCCGTTTCCACCTGCCCGGCGAGCTGGACATCAAGCCTGCCGCGCGGCGCGCCCCCAACCTTCATGAGTCCACTGTTGTTCCACCCGGCCTGATCGCCGGTGACCGCCACCCATCCCTCCTGGCCGCCTTCACCGACATCCGCATGGATACTCTCGAGGTTGCCATTGCCGATCTGCAACTTCCCCCCGCCGCGAACGGTCAGGGACGGCTCGCTTGGCGAATCACCCAGCAATCGGACCAGACCGCTCGGCGCGATTCCGCCGGTCACGATCCACCGCCCGGCCGTCGCTCCGCCGGCGTCGATCGCAATCGGGAGGGTGCTTGTACCCAGACCGAAGATGGCCGTGTCGCTGCGCTCGAACTCGACTCGGGGCGGGGCGTCGCACTCAGGGTCCCAGTTCGCCGCGTCCGAGTACGTACCGCCGCTGGGTTGGTTCCAGGTGAATGTGTTGTTGGGTGGGCAGAGGTCCTCGATGGCCACCGTGACGATCAGGGCGAAGTCGATGGAGGTCGGCACGCGGGGTGCGTTGCTGGTGGTGCTCACGCTGCACGTCGCATCGACCCACAGATCCAGAACGACATCCTCGATCACGATCGTTGTGTCGCCGACATTCTGATTGCTGGAGCGTGCATAGATCGTTCCAGAGCGGTGCCGCACCGTGCGTGTGGTCTGGAGGGAGAACTCGTCGGGAGGGGCTGTATCGACGATCGTGAGGGTGTAGCGTTTCATCCCCCCCGAAATGCGGAGACCCCCATGTGCTCCCAAATCGGCCGACGTGTCCTGCCGCACCTCCTCAACGCTGCCGCTCATCAGCAACGAAACGCTGGCCGTGGTCGCGTCGCCGGTGAAAGAACCATCAGGAAAGTGCGTGCACGTCGCGCCGGGGGTCGTCGTCTCGCCCCGTACCCGCAGATGAACAATTCGGTCGCTGTTTTCGAGGTCGGCCCGCACTTCCGTCGGGCCGCAACCCAGCCCGAAGGCGCCATGTACGGGAGTGAACTGGTAGGACGAGATGCTCAGGGAGCCGGGCCCCCGGCCGTTGTTGATCAAGACCTCGCCGCGCGCAACGGTGTGCGCCGCCGCCAATGCCAGCACCACGGCAAGGCATCGGCACGCGGAGCGGAAGACCAACCGAGGCCGCGAGGCGGCCTGACCGGGCAGCGTACGCGGTTGAACCGGCGCAACGCGCGACCGCCGCGCCCGGGGGCCAGCGTGCCAAACAGTCACGTTCCATCTGTCAATCACCGAACTAGCTTCCACCAAGAACATCAACCGCCTCCTGCCTTGCATAAAGTGTTGATTCGAACTTCGCTTCCTCACCCGCCCTGACACTGATTAACCCACGGATTTGTGACGTCGCGGCTTGCGGCGCCACCGCACCATCGTCACCAGCGAAAAGGGCAGCAGGGTCGCCACGCCTGACCCGCAGGCGCCGTTGCCGCAGGCGCTGATGATCGTGGGAAGGCCCTCCGCGTCGGCGGAGGTATCGCCATCGGTATCAGGGGTGGTGTTGCCGTCGGTATCAGTGGAGCCATCACCGATGGTCAGACGGTACGCGCCCTCCGGCGTCAGTTGGGCCGTGGCGCCGACCTGCGCGGGCTGACCGTCGGCATCGACGGTTTCGATGGCCGGCTGGCCTGTGGTGGTGCCCTCGACTTGGAGGCAGTCGATCGTGTCGCCCGGGTTGGGCACATAGCCGTCGATGAACTTCATCTGCACCTTGCCGGCCAGCGTCGCGCTGCCGGTGACCTTGAGCACGTCGAACTGCCCCGGCGCCAGGCCGGCCACCTCGATCACCAGCGTGGCCCCCTCCTGTTGCTCGTAGTCGCCGTCGATGGTCAGTGTGCCGGGAGATAGACCTGGGGAGACAAAACCGCCGGGCGCGATGACAAGACGCGAGGTCGCCAGCGTGCCCACGCCGACGATGCTGCCGTGATTGTTCACGAACGTGCTGGCGCCGCTGATGATTCCCGCGGAGACGCGCGAGGTGGCGTCGGTGAGCGCGATCTGGCCTTCGCTCGTGCCGCCGACGGTCAGGACGCCGTCTACGACCAGCGTTCCCGCCGGGCCGACGGTGACTGAACCGGCGCCAACATTGACTGCGCCAACGAGCATGTCGGCCAGACACTTGATCTCGCCGCCGGTATCGACAAGCACCTCACCGGCGGCGGCAATGTCGTAACCCCCGACAACCAGCCGCGCGCAGCCCACCAGGCCACCACCCTGTACGTTCAGTTCGCCGCTGCCACGTAAGCCAATCTCGAGCTCGCTGCCCAACATGCGCAGCTCAGCCCGGTCGCCCGTGAAACCCTGACCGTTGAAGGCCCGGATTTCCCCGATACTCATGAACCCAACTACAATGTCACTGTTCGACGTGACCAGCCCGCCGTTCGAGATGGCGAGATCTCCAGCCCCGGTCCAGCCGAGCGTCGCGATATCGCTCAGGATCGCAGTTGAACGCAATCCCGCGGTACTGCCGGAGTTGTCCACGCTCATCGCGCCATCGGCCTGGTGACCAATCCGCAGGGCGCCGGTGAGTCGGGCGATCGCGCCGCCGGCGATATTGAGTCGGCCCGGCCCCGCGCCCCCAACGATCGTGACCAGGCCGCCGGTGAGTTGAGCGCTGTTCGGGTCGACGACGTTGAATTCGGCCGGCACCGTGTCTCCTCCGCCAAGGGTACCGACCACAACCGTTGCTTCGTCGGTGAGCAGAGCATCGTTGCCGATGGTGGCCGAAAGGGCCGTCAGAACTCCTCCGTTCTTGACGAAGACCGGAGTCGCCTGCGGGTTGCCGCCGACGAGCAGTTCCTGGGTTACCTTCATGCGGGCGGAGTTGCTCTGCCCCTGCCCGTCAATCGTCAGCTCGCCCCCGCCGACCTGGCCGCCAAAGTTGAGGCGCACTTCGCTCGCCTCCACCTGCCCGCCGGGCTCGATGATGAGCCCTGCGCCGTTGCCCTCGCCGATCTGAAGGCGGGGTCCGGCTCGGAGTATCGACGGAAACATTGGATCTGAAGATTTGACGAGGGCGTCCGCGCGGTCGTTCGCACCCAGGGTCACGCTGCTGCCCGCCTCGACGTATGCACCGTCCAGAATGGAGAGATCAGCCGATCCGTCTTCGCCGACGCGAATGTCGCCGGTGGCCAGCAGCCGCGATGGCGTTGAGTTTGCGGCGCGGCCGGAGACTTTGACGGTATTCGTGACCTGCTCAACCGGGTCGGTCAGATTGTTGCCGCCGATCTCCATGTTGGCGATGTTGAGCAAGCCGCCGGCTGTGACACGCACGATGCCGACGCCCTGGCTGCTTCCGACGAACAGATCGTTGAACATCGCTGCCGCGTCGACGCCCGCGATGTCCATCTGCCCTCGTGCCGCTCCGCCGAGCCGCAGATCGGCGGCCTGGAGAAAACCACCATCAACCGCGACCAGCCCAGGGATATCGCTGCCCACGCTCAAGTCGCCCGACAGCACGAGCTGCGTGGCGGCGTCGTCCAGCAGGATCGCGGAGAACTCGTTTGCGTTGGCGGCCGAACCCGACCCGACCACGGCATGCACGCCGCGCAGCACCGAACTGCCGTTGAGCTGGAGCGACGCGTCGCCTTCGATCTCGAGCGACGGCGGCGACGCGATGGAATCGTATACCTGGGCGTCGCCGATCAGCTCGACGTCAGCCTGTCGGACGACGAAGCGGCCGGCCTTGGCGCCCACGACGTTCACGCCGTAGAGACCGGGATGGAAGATGGCGACGTCGCTGACTTGGGCGTCGTGGGTGGGGACGCCGTGTGGATCCCAGTTGCCGTCCAGCGCGTAGTCGCCGCCGTTGAGGTTCGTCCAGTTATACGTCTGCGAAGTGCGGCCGAATCGGATGGTCGCCTGAAGAGAAGCGGAGCCTGTACGCACGTCCTGGTCGCCGGCGAGGTATGCACGGACGACCGTTCGGAACGAGAAATTCCCGCGCGGCAGTTCGCCGCTGAGCACAAGGGGAGTCGTACCCTGGCCGCAGCCGAGCGACCCCGAGCAGTCTGTTCCGAGACAATCGCACCCGATCTCGTGGGACTGGCCGTCGAACGTCACGACGCCTTCGATCTGTCCGTTGAAGGTGGGCTGCACGGTCAGGACGTAGGGCGTCGGCGCGGTGACTTCGAACCAGCCGTTCAATACTACGCTGGCGTCGGCGCCTGCAAACGAGCCGCTCAAAGTAACGCGCGTGGACAGCGAGACCGACTCCACCCCGCGTGCCCCGTTGACGATGCTGCTGGATGATTGAATACTTGCCGAGGCTGTATCGCCGTCGTCGTTTCGAAAGCAGTCGTCCGAGACCGTCTGACCCAACTCGAACACAGCGAATCGAACAGGTTCGCACGGTTCGTTGATCTGGTAACGACCGAAACTGCTGCTCAATTGCACGTCCGCCCGGCTCGCGCTCGGCGTGAAAGCCGCCCCAAGAACCAGCATTGTCCACTGCGCAGGTCTCTTGCACATGCTCGTACCTCACTCGTTCACTATGCCCATCGCTCCGAACCAATGCTCCGCTACCGAAGTCGTGAAGCCTGGTTTCGCCGCACCGCGCCAGGAGCGGGCGACGACCCAGGGCTCTCGCGTTACGTGTTGCAGTCCAGCGCGTAGCGCGGCTCCTTGTTGATGCTCGCGAAGTGTGCAGGCAGCTCGACGCCCGCCTCGCCCGCTCATGCCAAAGGTCATGCCATACATGCCCCGGGTGATGCCGGTCGCACCGGCAGACTCACCAGATACGCTCCGGGAGTAAGCCCCCTGCGCCCAGTGCCGTCGGCGGTTTGGCTCGCAGGTGTAACGCTGATGATCCCGATGGTTGAGTCGGGCGGCCCGGCCTTATTGATATCTCTATGATGATATCTTATTATGGGTTGCGTCGCAAAAGCTATCTGGACGATTCCCGATTGAAACCCCCGTGGCGCCCTGGAGCGCGACGCCCAATCGGCATCGCCCGTGGAGGCAGCCACATGCCCGCTACAATGGCCCACCCGATTCGTGAAGTTTTTGACCTCACCGATCCTGCACGGAATGTGATCTTCAACATGACGCTGGAGCAGGCCCGCGCGCGTGTGGCCGAGGGCTGCCCCGAGCGCGTCCGCGAGATCGAGGGGCACTTCGCTTTGGTCGGACGCCGGGGTCAGACCGTGCGGCTGGCCCGTTCGCTCAGCCTGCCGATGCGGTATTTCATCGTTAAACAGGCGGACGGTCCGGCGCTGGTGATCGCCGACCGGATTGACGCCATCCGCGACTGGCTCGCCGAGCGCGGGATGCTCGGTCAGTTCCACCCCAGCTACACGCGGATGGTGCCGGCCCACTACATTACCCAGATCGAGCTGATCGGGTGTCCGGATCCGAATCCGACTTATCAGCGTTTCTTCGCCCCGCGGCCGGACCGCTGGCCGGCCGACATCGACGACATCGGGCGCCACTACATGGGCGCGCTCCGAGATGCGATCGCCTCCTGGCTGACACTTCTTCCAGAAAGCGAACCTGTCGGCGTCTGCTTCTCGGGCGGGATCGACAGCGGCGCCGTCTTCCTCGTCACGTATCACGTCATGTTGGAACTGGGCATGAATCCCGCACGGCTCAAGGCGTTCACGCTCGCGGTGGACGGCGGCGGGGAGGATCTGGCTCAGGCACGGCAGTTCCTGAAGGCGGTCGGGCTCGAGCTCTTTCACGAGCCGATCGAAGTGGCCGGCACGGAGCTCGACTGCGCCGAGGCCGTGCGCGTGCAGGAGGATTACAAGCCGCTGGACATCGAGGCCGGCGCGGTGATGCTGGCCCTGTGCCGCGGAATCCGACGCCTTTATCCCACCTGGAAATACCTGCTTGACGGTGACGGCGGCGATGAAAACCTGAAGGACTATCCGATCGAGGAGAACCCGGAACTGACCATCCGCAGCGTTCTCAACAATCGCCTCCTGTACCATGAGGGGTGGGGCGTCGGCTCGATCAAGCACTCCCTCACGTACAGCGGCGGCCTGAGCCGCGGCTGCACCCGTACCTATGCTCCGATGCGGGCCGCCGGATTCACGGGCTTCAGTCCGTTGACCCTTCCCTCCGTGGTCGAGGTCGCGGAGGGGATTCCGTTCATCACCCTGTCGGACTGGAACCCGCAGCGGCTCTATACCCTCAAGGGTCGGATCGTTGCGAGCGGGGTCGAGACCATCACCGGGATCCGCATGCCTGTCTTCGAGAAACGCCGCTTTCAGCAGGGTGCCGTCCCTCCGGCACGCTTCAAGGAGCGGCTTTCCACGGATGAGGCCGTCTATCGCCGAGCTTTCCATGCCCTCTACAACACCTGATTCGCCAGCGCTGGATGATGACTGGATCATCGCTCAGCGTGGACCGCGTCAAGTGGTCGATTGTCATCGGCCCTGGGCCATATGCGTCGAGCTCGAGCGAAGTCGGCATGGGGAGATCGAGGATGTTGCCACGATCTTCATCACCAATCGAGAGTGCCCGTTCCACTGCCTGATGTGCGATCTCTGGAAAAACACCACGCCATTTCCCGTGCCGGACGGCGCGGTGGCCGGACAGATCCGGCAGGCGATGCGTGAATTGCCTCCCCTGCGGCATGTGAAGCTCTACAACTCCGGGAGTTTCTTCGATGCACAGGCCATCCCGCGGCGGGACTGGCCGGCGATCGCCGCGATGCTTCGCAACTTCCGGACCGTCATCGTCGAAAGCCACCCTCGCCTGGTGAACAAGGCAGGCCTGATGTTCGCCCGGATGATTCCGGGAGAGCTTCAAGTCGCGATGGGCCTGGAAACCGTTGATCCGATCGTCCTGCCCAGACTCAACAAGCACATGACCCTGGATGATTTCGATCACTCGACGCGGCTCCTGGCCGCTCATGGGATTCCTGTCCGCGCGTTCATCCTGCTGAGGACGCCATTCCAAAGTGAGTCTGAGGGCGTCCTGTGGGCCAAGCGATCCATCGAGTGGGCGTTCTCCCGCGGCGTGGAGTGCTGCGTGGTGATTCCGACGCGGGGCGGCAACGGAGCGATGGAGCGGCTGGCCGATCTCGGCCACTTCACGCCGCCCACGCTCGAATCGCTCTGCGAAGTGCTCGAATACGGCATCAGCCTGCGTCGCGGCCGCGTGTTCGCAGATCTGTGGGATATTCATCTTTTTGTCCATGGGTCAGCTCACGCACCCACTCTTATTGATCGGCTTCGCCAGATGAACCTCAATCAGGAGCCTTCAGAGGCTCCACAAGACAGTCCTGGCACGACCCCATCCCTATAACCGCCTGCGCGTCTTCGACATGTCACTCTGCACGGGGCGAGCCGAGGCGTCCACGGTCAGTCAGATGTAGACTGGCTCCCGGGTGATCGCTATGCGGCCACTCCTGATAGAACTGTACTCACTTGGCGATGACGAAGTTCTTGTTCTCATATGCACCTCGGTCAATGACTTCGTTGCAGATCCGCGGGTGACCGTCCAGATCTCCAGCAGCAAGCCACCAGGGCAGCAGATCATTGCTGCCGGCATCGACCGAAGGAGACGAGCCACTCAAGCGCAGGTTATCGTCATCTGTTCCGGGAGCGCCGTCGGCACCGACCGCGTTCTGAAGCTTCGGATCGGCGTTGCTGTTTCCCACTCCGCCGAGGTTCCAGCCCTGCAGGCATGAGTACCTGACAGTCCTCGTGGCGCCGTCGATCACTCTGAGCTGAGCCTCGCGTTTACTGGTTGCGTCACCGGCCGTGTTGCCCCAGAGAATGTTGTTGTCAATGGAAAGCGCTGTGCCAGCCCCACGACCGAAGATTCCCCCGCCATCCTTGGATGCCGTGTTCTGGCTGAACGTGCAGTTGATGACATGCATTGTGCCCTGCGAACTGGCAAGACCTCCGCCGCTCCCGCTCACGTTCCCGCTGAACGCACAGCTCGCCAGGTACGGTTCGCCCTGCCCGTAGTTGTACACTGCTCCTCCATACACGTTGGAGCCATTGCCAAGAAAGAGGCACTGAAGGATGAGCGGGCTGCTGCCGTTGATGAGCATCGCTCCTCCACTTTGATGGGCAAGGTTCCCTTTGAACACGCACTCGCGGACAATCGGGGAGGCGCCTACGATGAGCATCCCCCCGCCGTATGCCGAATAAGCCTCCATCCCACTGGCAGCATTGCCGCCGGTGACGGTGAAGCCGCTCAGCACCGTATTGAGCCCCGTTGCCTCCGTGGTCACCACGTGATAGCAGGACTTGCCGTTGAGCGTGGTCACGTACCTGGCTGGGTCCCGCTCGTCAATTGTGCGCTCGGTGCCATTGAAACCGCCATACAGCTTCACGTTGGCGCCCAGCTGAAAAGTGACGGAATAAGGATCGGCCGCAGTCTTGCGGGTGGTCGGCACGTATTCCCCCTGCGCCACGCAGATCTGCACGGTATCTCCCGTTGTAGACGCCTCATCCAGCGCCGATTGAAGGGAAGGCCATGCGGTCGCCCAGCTAAGCCCGTCGCCGGGGCCTTTGTTCGCGCTGTTGACATAATAGATACGCGTGGGATTCCAGCCGTTCGCCCTCCAATTGTCCTGAAACTCGTGCGCGCTGGTCATGATCTGGTCCACCTGGTCCACGATCGTCGTCGTTGACCCGCAAATACTGGTCACAGTGGTGAATCCCTGGTCGCGGAGGCCGCCGGAGAGGTAGTCGTCCTTGCTGTCGCCGTCGATATCGGCATCACAGTCGCTGCTGCACATGATGTTGCTGGAATCACTCGTACTTCTGACGCTCGAGTCCGAGACATGCGGTAAGCCGAACACATGCCCCATCTCGTGCTCCTCGGGCGCCTGCGTGTGGTGCAGGAGCCGGGCAGCGTCGAGAACCAGATGACCCATCCGCACGCTGTCTGTCGTGAAGCTTCGACCGTGGCTGTTGTTGGATGTGGGATTGTCATACACGTAGAAGTTGATCGCAAACGGCACGCGGACGCGCTGGTCCGTACAGGATCCCATGGCCATCTGAAAGTCATCCGCCCAGGAGGGGTGATCGAATTCATCATAGCAGGCATGTGTCTCAACATCGCACACTTCGTGAACGTAAGCCGTGGGCTCGCCAAACGCCAAAACGCCGCAGGGGTTGTCGGCCAGATCCTCATACCAGGTATGACTGTGATAGCGGAAGCGGACGCACCCGCCCCCATCACAGACGGGGTTTCCACTTGCGTCACGGAAGCGTTCGTTGAGGATCTCGACCTCCCGCCAGAAGATGTCCTCGCCGGTATAGGCTGCACCAGTATCGGCGTCGGTCAATGTCGTCGTTTCACTGGGTCCATCGGGCGTGAGCACGACAAAGTGGATGTCGAAGACGGTCAGGTCCTCGGACTTGGCCACCGCTGAAAACACGCTCAGACTTCCGAACAGTAATAGCGTCCTGGCAAAGCGATGAGGGAGTCGCGCGTTGCTCATCAGAGTCTCCTCCCGAGCAAGTTTCTCGAAAACAGGTCACCGGTTGCCGGGAATCCCGGCCCACATGGCATACACCGACACCGCTGGTTCGCGCTCACGGTGCGTTCGGCGGCATACGAACCTGGACGTCGCCGCGAGGCCATGGCTGCCCGCGATGTACACAGCGCCACCCGCACGGCGAGCTCATGTTTCGAACCGGAGTCCCTGTGAGCGCCCCCTTCCGATGTCGGTCCTCTCTGCAGGCCGCACCGGGCGGCTGTGATTCGAGATTCAGCGTCAAACACTCAAGGAGCAGAACATGTTGATTGGATCCATGATGCGAACCAGATTAATGATGCTTGCCACGTCTGCGGCGATGCTGCCGCTGGCATCATCCGCACGGGCGGCGGACGCCACCACGGGAGGTACTACGGGGGCCGAGTCACCATCACCGACCACCGTTGACGTGTCCGTCAATCCGGGTGCCGTCATCATTCCGGGTGATTCAGCCTGCGACTGTCAGGCGACCTACTCGGACGGACGGGTGCTCACCGTGTCAACCTGCGACGACTTCCAGGATAGCTGCTGCGACGTGACTACCGAGGACGAGTATGTCGACGAGTGCGCCGATGAGGTCAAGCTGTTGAGCTGCCGCTGCTCGTGCAGTGAATCGTACTCCTACACCTACGACACGGCGATTTACATCCGCGGTGTACCGACCTTTTACCAGTTCATCATCGGCGACGCACCCAGGACCTGCTCGGGCCTGACCAGCAGATCGCTGCTGGTGGGCTGCGGGCCGATTGCCGGGGCCGAGCTGGTGGCCTGGTATGACTCGCTGGGCTGGAGGCGCCTGGGAGCACGCTTCCGCAACAGCACCGGCCACTTCGACTGGTATAAGCTGGCACGCGAGCTCCGCACGCGGATGGGCAGCTTCTGCGTCCCCTTCTCCTCCACGCCTGACGGGGCAATGATGTCCGCCACACCGCTGGAAAACGTCCTGAGCGGCCTGGAGGGTTTCTTCTCCGATGCCGGCGTCACCGCCTCGATGAGTTACGCGCGCGTCAAGCAGTCCGAGGCGAGCACCTACTTCGAAATCGTCAAGACCTATGTCAACGCCCATAAACCCGTGCTGATGCTCTACTGCATTGAACCTTCCCGCTGCGAAGGCGGCATCGGGATCACCGATGTCTCCCTCGACTGGCAACACTCCCACATTGCCCTGATCACCGGCTACGTCGATGACGGCGACACGCGCCAGGTGTTCGTCGATGGTGGCAACGGCTCTGGCAGCAACGGGTTGGTCGAGTGGTCGATGGGCAATGGTTCCGTCCGCCTGGGTTTCGTGGACATCCAGAGTGCGCCGACAGTGAGCGATCAGTGCGCGGCTGACGATCTGGAGAACTGGTATCTCCAGACGCACGACGCATCCAGCAACATAGGCTACACCTGCCAGGACGGGGGGTTCGACAGCTTTGAAGTGCGAACGGAAATCTCCGGGAGCACCTGTGACCTGATCGCCTCGGAAGAGACACAGTCAGGCGTCCGGACGTGGGGCTCGGGCGGTCATTGCCTTACGCCGCACGCCGCTGAGGTGATCGACGAGTCGCTTCCGGACCTGGGAGGAATATCCGATCCGCTCACCCCGCAAGACCCCTGAATCAAGCGTGTGCAGCGGCCTCTCGTGGCAGGTTCACCCACGTGAACCTGCCTTTTCTTGCGCGGCGCGTCACGGAGGCTGTCCTTCTCGTCCAAACCGGCGTGAGCGCGGCGGCGGCTTCTCGGTTGATCTCCTGGAGGCCGCAATGGGCGGCTGGAAACGAATGTGTGACGGGCATCCTGTCCGTGAAGAGATGAAGGAGAAACGTCATGTTCACGAGTATCCACCGCACGATCCGCAAGGCGCTGCTGGGGGCGATCCTGGCCGGGGCGACGATCTTCTCGGCCCCGACGACCGGTTGCGATCCGGCCGGCGTGAAGGAAGTGAGCGGCGACGCGGCCCGTTACCTTATCGAACCCCGGCCCTCCAAGGATGTGTCCGGCACGGCGGCTCGCATCATCATTCGACCCACGTATTGATGAGGGGGACATTGAAGTTGCGGTTCTTTCGCCACCCACAGGCCCCCCTTCGAACGCAGGGCAGGTCATCCGGACCAGCCCTCGGTCTTGCTTGCTCTTGCGAGGTCACGACCGGCCGATTGCGGCAGGATTGCAGCTCGCAGGCCGGCTCGTCGGGCGGCCCCTGCTGCAGCCCCGGATTGGCTGGGGCCGGGACGCACGCTATCCTCCCGGTTTGAAAGGCTCGGTGCCTGCATGATGCGGCGTCATCCATCAGAGAAAATGTTCAACGAGCTGGCAGCGTACTACGACCTGCAATACGGCTGGAAGGACTACGCGGCCGAGGCGAAACGCGTGGATGAGATCATCCGCAAACAGAAGCGCTCGCCCGGCAACGCGCTGCTCGACGTGGCCTGCGGGACGGGCGGGCACATCCGGCACCTGCGCGACCGCTATGAGATCACCGGCATCGACCTGAGCCGGCAGATGCTCCGCATCGCCCGGCGGCACTGCCCGGGAATCCCCCTTCGCGAGGCGGACATGACGGATTTCTCGCTCGGGCGACCGTTCGACGCGATTGTGTGCCTGTTCAGCGCGATCGCCGATGTGCGGACGTACGCGAACGCGGGCAGGACGCTGCGCTGCTTTGCGGCCCATCTCAAGCCCGGCGGCGTTGCCCTCATCGAGC
>CAZQEN010000221.1:3340-12803 GCA_964591605.1 uncultured Planctomycetales bacterium | reverse complement strand
TCGTGGCCTTCTTCCCGAGGAGCTTGACCGCCTCGTTGAAACTCCAGAACGAAGGAGGAAACCTCGGATAGACCATCAGGACCTTCGTCGGTGTGTTGGGTGGGTTTGACATCGTTTTGTTTCCCTTCGGAATCATGTCGCAGATTCTGGCGTGGCGGCACCCTGCAAGCCCCAGAGAGACCTCTCTCGCCGCCTGACCCGAGCGGCGACAGCGCGATTTCCTACAATAAACCAGCCTCCCTCGAGCGGCACGCGTCCGCCGACTCGAAGGGAAGGGCGATCTGCTTCTTCCACTTGATCCGGAAAGCACCGGAACACACGCAATTCCATTCTGCAGCGTGTGCTTTAATCCATAGCTCACCTCCTGCTTTGCCTGTTCATCGCACGCATGCATGCGACCAACACTGTCGCGCGAAATCGAGGCACGTACCCCAGCATTCCGAGCACACTCCTCAGCTTCGCCAGTCCCTCAGGCGATCCAACCGAGGGTGGCTGCTCGAACAGCGAAGACCCTGAGGGGTCGGCAGACGAGCCGTCTCGTCGTGTCGTCTCCCGTTGGCATCAGGAAGAGACGCCCGGCGCTACTGCAGGTGTCGTTGTTTCTGCACCCCCGCAGCGGGTCTTTTCCCACACCTCCCATCGATGAACCAGGAGGCTCTTATCCGCCTCAAAACCCAGTCTGACTCTCCCGCCACTGATGTCGATCACCGTCACCTTGAGCAGCGGCTCGGAGCCGACAGGAATTCCGACGGCGATTGCTTCCTGGCTTTTTCTCGACAAAACCAGCATGCTACACCTCCCGTTTCAGGTTGGATCACTCGGTTCTGCCATGCTCCAGAGCTCCCCCTGTATCGGGTGCGCGAGCAGATAGACCTGAACGACGGTTCCGGTCGTGAACACGGCCACCAAGGTGCCGGTCGTACCCTCCACCTCCGAGGCGGCTTCGCGCACCTCGACGCCGGTGATTCGCTTGATCTCTCGCCTCAACTTATCAGACGCACTCGCGAAGAGCTGTCGATGGAATTCCTGCACCTGGGCGGCGCCGGCCGGCGTCCGGGCCAGGGCCTTCTCCGCGGGCGATAGCGCCCCGTGCAACGTAATCACGAGAGTGCCGTCGCTCTGGACGACGGTCACCGATCGAGGCTGCATCCCGGTCCTCTCGTGCTCGAAGACGGATGCCGCCTGGGCGATCTGCTCGGCCATGGTTGAGTCGGCATTGTTCATGGGTTTATGTCCTTCAGGCCAACGGGCCTCCACCGCCGGGCGGTGTCGGCTGACCCTGGTTCAATAAACTGGTGCCTTCGATCACTTCTATCCGTGGTTTTGTGGGCAGGTCGCCTGCCCAATAATGTCGGGAGGATCTCGCCCCTTCGAGTCTTTTTGCCACCTCGTCCCATGACTGTTTCCTTTGCCTGCGAGGCTCACGGTGAGCCGTGCTCCTTGTGATCCGAATCGAATCCTGACTCAGCCAAGTCACAGTTCAGCAATGGCTCCGTAAGTGTTGCTCTGGTGCTGAGGCAAGAGAGAGTTCACCTCGCTGTGCGGCCGGGCGATGGTATGCGCAAGAACGAGCTTGCCGCCGATACGGTTGACCGCCTGGGCCGCTGCCTCCACCGCGGCCTGGACGGCGGCAACGTCACCCTTGATCACAACCGTCACGTAGCCACCGCCGATGCACGCTTTCCCGACGACTTCGACATTGGCCGCTTTGCACATCACGTCGGCCGCCTCGATCATGCCAATGAGCCCTTGAGTCTCAATGAGTCCGATTGCGTCTTCGTGAGTCATGCCATTCACGGCTCCTCTTGCCGGGTCTTTTCCAATAACGATCACCCGTCCTTGCGCTTCCCGACCCCGCCCAGGCATTAGGCCGCAAGGATGCCGAGCAGCAGCTACGGCACGAACTACGAACCGTTTCCATCGCTCGGGACCGAAGGCTTGGCGCCCCGCGGGGCCACCTGCTCCAGCACCGCCAACCCATGCCTCCCGACTTCGGCTCCGTGTCGTCTCGTCCTCTCAGACAACGGCAAAACGCCGGCCATCTCTCCGATGACGTTGACCAGTTCAGAGCCTGAGGGGATGACGATTTTGGCATTGCGACCTAACGCCTTCTCGAGGGCTTCCAGCTTCCGCAGAAGCTGTGCGTTTCCAACGAAGTAGGTATTGGCCGCCTCATTGACAAGTTTTATGGCCTGGGCTTCACCCTCCGCCGCAAGAATCTTGGCCTGCCTGATGCCTTCGGCCTTCTTGATCTCCGCCCGCTTCTCCCCGTCCGCCTGCCTCTCGACGGCGTTGGCGAAATCCAGGGCGGCGACCTTCTCGTTCTCCGCTTTGACAACCTTGTTCATCGTCTCCTGGACGTCCTTGGGAGGGTCGATCTCCTTCAACTCGGTCCTCACGATCGCCATTCCCCAATTCAAGGTCTCCTTGCTCAAGGTCTTGAGAAGCGCACCGTTGATGTTGTCCCGCTCGCTGTTTGCTGATTTAAGCGTCAATGTGCCAATGATGTTTCGGAGAGTGGTGCGGGCAAGGCTTACAATCTGGCGCTGATAGTTGTTGACGTTGTACTGAGAGCTCTTGACGCTTGCCTCGTCATCCTTCACCTTGAAATACACTTGGGCATCCACCCGCGCATTGAGATTGTCATTGGTGATAATCTCCTGCGGCTGGGCGTCCACCATCTGCTCGGTGATGTTCACCTGAATCATCCTGTCAACACCGGGGATGACCCAGTTGAACCCTTGATGCGCGAAGCGCCGGTACCTGCCGAGCCTCTCCACGAGACCCCTGTGTGTGGGCCGGACGATCCTGATGCCCAGGAGGAAAATGACAGCAGGAACGGCAACGACCAAGAACATCGCATACACGATCGGATACATGAGATGGTCCTTTCGCATCAACCATCGTGAGGTTCACGCGTGCCAGGCGGGGCGCCGGAGGTTATGCCAACCCACGAGAAACACCACCGCTCCACCGACGGCGGCGAGCAGGTTCAAGCCGTGGAGTCCGGCCGCTCCGTCAGTTCCGAGTGCGTTGAAGAGCCAACCGCCCGCCAGCCCGCCAACGATGCCGAGAGAGAGATCCATCAGGGCCGCGTCGCCGCCCCTGTTGGCCAGCTTGCTGCCAATAAAACCGGTAATCAGCCCCAGCACGATCCAGCCGATGACGCTCGTGACCATGATGCTACGCCTTCCTTTCAAAACCAAAAAAGCCGACGCGGTTGAAACCCGACTCTCATCGGGGCTCGACCGCCTCGGCTTACTCTTCAACGGGCCTCCCGGGCTGGGCCCGGGCTGCTCTTCATCGAGTCATCCGACAGGTTCTAGGAACCGTCATTCATTTCTGTCACGGAGACCCTTCATGGCCTGCAGTATAGTGATTCGCACAACTCAAAGCAAGCAAACTGCGAGGACCGCCAGAATCTCCCTTTCTGCACCGCTGCCCCAGCCTCAGCGACTCGGTTTTTGCGGTGTCGCCGGATGATTGGGCGATACCGGCGGCGGCCGCTTCCCGCCGTGGTGAATATGCGGCCGGGAATTGCCAAACGAACCCCTGAAGATCTTTCCCTTTTTCGATTTCCGATCACCTCTGCCCATGGCCGACTCCTTTCTGTGAATGGAGGGGCGGATGTTGAGCAACGCCCCCGTGTGTCTGACTGCAGCATCATTGACCCGTTTCTGCTGCGCCTTCGGGCATCCCGGAGATGCGGGAGAACCCGCGACAGCGTGGTGCGATCTCCTGCCCCGTTCAGGTCCGCAGGATCGTGCCGCGAACGCCGTGCCAGGCGGCCAGGAGCACCACCGCCCCGGCGGCCGGTACCGCCAGGCTCCAGAGGGTCAGCCCGGTCGCGTCGAGGCCGCCGAACCTGCTGAACAGCCAGCCGCAGATCACCGCTCCCGCGACCCCCAGCGCGATCTCGATGATCGCCTTCTCGCCCCGGCGGTTGAGCAGCTTGTTGACCGCCAGACCGGCCAGGAAACCCATGACAATCCAGCCCAAAACGGCCGCACCCATGAGCCTTCTCCTTGTGAAAAAAAGCCGACGTGGACGAGCCCCAATGCCCATCGGGATTCGCCCACGTCGGCTTACTCTTCAACGAGCCCCCCCGCCGCGGCGGGATTGCTCCTCATGTAGTCATCCGACGAATTCGAGTCAGATAGTACGCAGGAGTGGCGAGAATTAAAAAAACTCCTGCTTGACTTAACTATAGCATGTCTGCCCGGAAAAGCAAATCGTCGATTCTCGACGCCTTCTGCTTGCGCTTCCTGAACCGGCGAAAAAGCAGTCCAGGCACCTCCGTACGCTGCCCACCGAAGTACGCGACAATCCGAGACCCATTTCTCGCAAGAAAGGCATGGATTTCGACTCGAACGTCCATCGATGGGCTGAGATCTCAGCGTTCGTCCGAACGGCCTGCAGGAACTGCCGCATCGCACCCTCACACTTGTCCAGGGGAATATCGCAATAACGGTCGTAGTACTCGTATTCGCGATCAGGCAAATACGTGCCAATGATTGCATCCCACATCTGGCGCACCGTCGGGAGCCCGTTTTCGCTCGATACGACATGTACGATGGAGTTGTCAGGCATGAACCTGTAGGCGCTCAGAAAAGCAGCCTGAAATGCATCCTGATGCACCACCTGCAAAGGAATCTCAGGGGCAGTCACGCGTATGACCGACCGCAGTCCGACCAGGTATCTCTGGATGGCCCACAGGAACTGGTAGAACCCGGACAGCTTTCCTTCATAGCGGCCATCCCGACTGTCGCCGATCACGATCGAGGGCCTCAAGATCAGCCACGGGAGACCGCTCGCGGCAACCCGCATCTCGGCTGCGCGTTTCGATGCTGTATAGGGCGTGGGATCCAGGCCAGGCAAACGGTGCAGCGTCTCGGTGACCGCGTGGTCCATGTAGCCGCTGCAGAATGCGGACGAGAGATACGTGAAGCGGCGTAGGCCCACGCGCCTCCCCGTTTCAAGCAATGTCTCCGTCAACTGTACGTTCCCGGCCTCGAGTTTCTCCGTGTTCCAGTAGCTCAAGGAACCCGCACAATGGATGATTTCGCTGATCTGGAATTCACGAACCGAGTGAAACAAGGCGTCCGGTGTCCAAACCCCCTGCTGCGGTAAGACTATGATGCGGTCAGGGCGGCGCGATACTCGGGGCACCTCCAGGAGGTCGGCTTCGGCAACGATGCGCGCAGCAAGCAACTTCGGATCATGCCGTGCCCGGGTGAGCAGGATCAGCCGTGCAGATTGATCCGTGGCGATCGCCGCGGCCGCCAGGGCTCCCAGGTAGCCGGTGGCGCCGGTCAGCAGAACCGTGCGATCCGTTTCGGGTTCAGAGTCGCTCTCCGTCGCGCCGGGCACTACGTCTTCCTTTCCTGCAAGTCGTCTGGGCAAGCATCGCCGCTCTCTCTCTGCCCGGTGGTCAACACATCCCGCTCGCCGGGGCAGTACAGAAAAAAGCCGGCGTGCTGGAATCCCGATGCACCTCAGGATTCGACCACGCCGGCTTACTCTTTAACGAGCCCCCCGGCACATACCCGGGTTGCCCTTCATCTAGTCATCCGACCGTCGCCGTGACGTACCACAGCCCACGGGCTTCACGCATGATTTATGAACGGGTATTGTATCCAATCGCCGCGAGAACGCAAGTGGATGCCGCACGGCACGGCGCGGCGTTCGGCTCCAGACGCCTGTCAGGACGGCGGTGTCTCCCCAGCCGTGTTCACCGGAAAACGGCGATCCACGCCGCTCGAACAGCCGCAACGCACAACGAGGTGCTCATGAAAACACAAGGAGAGATCGAAGCTGCCGTCTGTGACGGGATCATCCGATTTGAGCAGGAGTACATGGGGCGGGGTCCCAAGGATGTGCGCGCCCATCTGATCGGCGATCTGCTCCTCGTGCGACTTCAGGGCGTGCTCACCGCAGCCGAACAGCAACTGGTCAAGTCTCTGCCCTCGGAAAAAGGACGCGATCTGCTCAAGCAGGTCAGGATACAGTTACTGGAGACGGCCCGGCCCCTCCTCGAGGCCATGGTTCACGAGGTCACGGGCGTCAAGCCGCTGAGTCTGCACCACGACATCAGCACTCTGAGCGGCGAGGAAATCGTCGTCTTTACCCTCGCCGAAGCGCCGGTTTTTCGTGAAACCAGACGCAGATAGAGGCCGTTCTCAAACCGCCCGGCCGCCCCGAACATGCAGGAGGTCCCACCGGGTCCGTGACATGATCGGCGGGGCAGGATGCGCCAACCATCAGAACCCGGAGTCCCGACGTACGTCGGGAGGCCTTGCGTCCATCCGTTCGAGGATCAGGCCCACTCGCTGACGCTCGGGGTTCTGATCAAGACCCCGCCTGAAGTGTCACGGACCCGATTCAACCCGATCCCGGGGCCACCGCTTGCCCCTGAGCCCGCATTCACCTAAACTCGAAGAGACTTCTCTGATCATCCCCTTCCCGAGGAACTGCCCTCGTCCGGCATTTTCTCCTGAACCGGAGGATCACGGCGCTCGCGCCGGCAGGGCAACCGCCGGCGAGTCGGTGTTCGTGGACGGGCGGTACGGTCACTGCGCCTCGCAGGTCCCGCCTCGCGCATGACCGCATTGGAGAACTGCATGAACCGCAGGATTTTCGTCGGCAATCTCGCTGCGCAGGTCACCATGGACGACCTCGATCGGCTGTTCTCGCAGCATGGCGAGGTCAAGAATGTCTGCCTCCAGCGCGACAAGTACACGGGTGCGAGCCGAGGCTTCGGATTCGTCGAGATGCGATCGCCCCAGGCCGCGGCAGCGGCGATTGCGGCCCTGAACTTCGCCGAGCTCGGAGGGCGTCACATCCTGGTGCACGAAGCCGACGACTCGAAGCGGCCGGGGCATCGCGGCCGGCGATGAAGTCAGCCTTCCGGTGTTCCGCGGAGCTCCGATCGGTACCGTCAGACAGAGACGAGTGGTTGTTTGAAGGAGACTCCAATGCATGCGGACGAAATGAGTGAGCTCCTGACGCTGTTCTCAGACAGCGGCCGCTGGTGTCGGAACGCCGAAGCGAAGAATGCCCGCGGGATGCCCGTGAGATACAACGATCCGGACGCCATCGCCTGGGATCTCACCGGCGCGCTCTGCCTGCTCTTTGGCTGGCAGCGGGCCTGCGCGCTGTTTCGACAGATCGACAAGCATCTCCTCAGAGACCGATCGCTCCGCTGGCGGGTGCAGGACCCGTGCATCGAGTCCATGCTGGCTCTGCAGGACTGCAACGACCGCGCGAGCACGACATTTGAATGGCTGATCAACCGGCTGCGGCATATGCACGTCCTCGAGCGTGAGGACGACACGGCCCCTTCGGACCCGTCTGAACTTTCTCCCTCACTCGAACCGGACTCGGCAATCAGCAAGTCCCCTCAACCGCTCGGGCGTTAGCCCCGCCGTTTCCGATGGGCCGCCGCAGCGGCGCCCCTCCTCCAGTCATCATGCCGGGCTGTCGCTCAGTCCGTGCCCCGGCTTGTGCGCGTACATCAGCCAGTAGGTCACTGGAATTACAAAGAGCGTGAATATCGTCGAGGCCAGCAGGCCGAAGATCAGCGCCCAGGCGAGGCCCGAGAACACCGGGTCGGTCGCGATCGGGATGGCCGACAGCATCGCCGTGCTCGCGGTCAGCAGAATCGGGCGAAGCCGCACGACGCGGCTCTCCATGATCGCGTCGAAGAGCGACCGGCCGCGGGCCAGCGAAAGATGGATGAAGTCGACCAGAATGATCGAATCGCGCGTCACGATTCCCGCCAGCGCGATCATGCCGATCATCCCCGTCGCCGTGAAGAAGATCGGGTCTGCGTATCCACCGACCTCTCCTCCCGATAGGGCGTTGAGCAGCCAGAACCCGGGCATGATCCCGAGAATCGTGAGCGGAATCGCCAGCATCACCACTGCCGGAATCACGAACGAGTGCGTCTGCGCTACCAGCAGGATGTAAATGGCAACCAGGGCCGCCGCGAAGGCCAGCCCGAGGTCGCGGAACACGTCGAGCGTCATCTGCCATTCGCCTTCGCCCGCGAAACCCACCCGGATGCCCGGCGGAACGTCCCAGGCGATGCCGCTGCCGTTCAACAGGAACGTACGTCCCGAAACCGGACGCGCCGCCGCATTCCGCACCCAGCCGCCCAGCGCGGTGCCGCCGACCGCGGTGATGCGTCCAGAACGGGGCGCCTCTTGGGCCCGATCCGCCTGGATGTCCACGACGATGTCCGCGGGAGCCCGCCCGGCACACTCGGCAAACACGTACACCACCCGCTCGAGGTTCTTGTGATAGATCGTCTTGTCCGCCCGCGACTGTTCCCAGCGGCCCAGCTCCGCCAGCGGCACGATCTGTCCCTCCCGGCCCTTCACATGAATCTTTCCCAGGTCGGACGGGCTCGAGCGAAGCGCACGCGGCAGACGAAGCCGGATGGCGAGCGGATGACGCTCGCTGGGCCGCGCCAGGATGCCCGCCTCGCGCCCGCCGAGGACCGCCTGCACGGTGGCGGCCACGTCCTGCGTCGAAATGCCGTTCAGAGCGGCCTTCTCCCGGTCCACGATGAACGTGATCCGGGGCGCATCCGCCTCATCGCTGTCGTCCACGTCGACGACCCCGGGCTCAAGCTGCATTCTCGTCCGCACCGTCCGGGCGGCCGCCGTCAGTTCCTCATAGCTCTGATCGGCCCGGCCGTACACCTCCGCCACCAGCGTCGCCAGGACCGGCGGGCCCGGCGGCGGTTCCACAATCTTGAGCCGCGCCGCGTGCCGATCGGCAATCCGCGTCAGCGCATCGCGCATGCGCAGGCCGATCGCGTGCGTCTGCTGCGAGCGGCTCTTCTTGTCCACCAGGTTCACCACCACGTCGGCGACGTTGCCCCCCTGCCTCAGGTAGTAGTGGCGGACCATCCCGTTGAAATCCATCGGTGAGGCGAGCCCCACGTACGACGTGAAGTCCGTCACTTCCGGCACCGAGGCCACGAACGCCTCCAATTCCCTTACCGCCGCATCCGCACGCTCCAGCGTCGTGCCCTCGTCGAAATCGAGCACGAGCTGCAACTGGTCCTTGTTGCCGAACGGCAGCATCTTGAGCGGAACGTGCCGCGTCGCGGCCAGACCCGCCGCCAGCACGGTGAGCACCCCGATCACGGCCAGAAACATCAGCGCACTCAGGCGAGATCGCAGCAGCGGAGCCATGAGCGGGTAGAACAGCCGATAGAGCGGCGACCGCCTGACCGCTTCCAGATCCTCGCCCTCATGCGCCGCCGCGGGAGCAGGCCCCCCGCCGCCCGAGTAAAGCTTCTTGAGCAGGTGGTAGGTCAGCCACGGCGTGATGGTGAACGCGACGACCATCGACATGATCATCGCCACCGGCACATTGATCGCCATGGGCCGCATGTACGGCCCCATCATCCCCGTGAGGTACAGCATGGGCAGAAATGAAACGATGACGGCCA
>CAZQEN010000221.1:0-3240 GCA_964591605.1 uncultured Planctomycetales bacterium | reverse complement strand
GTGAGCACGGCGATCACCAGCACGAGCGCCACGCCGAGCGCCTCCACCAGCTCGTTCACCTTCTCATTCGAGGTGAGCCCCGCATTTCGCGTGATCACCACGTCGACATCATCGGGCACCACATCGCGTTTGAGGGCCTCGGCCGCCTCCAGCAGATCGCGGCTCACCCACACCGCATTCGAGCCCTGCTTCTTGGCCAGCGCGATCGTCACCGCCGGCACCGGCTCGGTATCCAACTCCGTGCGGGCCGAGTCCGGCTCCCCTGCCGCTCCGATCGAGGCCCCGGCCGCCATCGGACGTTCCACGAACGAGCGTCCCGGCCCCCAGCCGTGCCGGACGTAATGCGTGACCTCGTCCGGCCCATCGACGATCCGCGCCACGTCCTTGAGGAACGCCGGACGTCCCTCCGAGACCCCGATGACCAGGTTCTCGAGTTCGTCGGCGCTGGCGAACATCTGACCGGCGTCCACCCGCACGCCGCGATCGTCCTGCTCGAACGCTCCCGCCTCCACGCGGGCATTGGACGCCCGAAGCGACCGCTCCACCTCCAGCGGCGTCACGTTGTAGGCACGCAGGCGGTCCGGGTCGAGGTAGACGTGAACAATCCGTGGGATCCCTCCCACCACGTACGCCCGCGACACGTTTTTGACCGCCGAGAGCCTCTGCGTCAGCTCCTCCGCCACCCGCCGCAGCGTGAACTGATCGGCCCGTCTGCTGCGAAGCGTCAATGTGAGAATGGGCACGTCGTCGATCTCGACCGGCTTGATCACCCAGCCCGTGACCCCCGGTGGAATGATGTCCAGGTGCTCGTTGATCTTCTTGAACAGCTTCACCAGGCTGCGCTCGCGGTCCTGGCCCACGTAGAACCGCACCGTGATGATCGCCTGCCCCTCGCGCGACATCGAGTAGACGTATTCCACGCCGTCGATCTGGTACAGGATGCGTTCCAGGGGCGTCGAGACGAGCTGCTCGACCTCCTGGGCGCAATGGCCGGGAAAGCTGACGAATACGTCGGCCAGCGGCACGACGATCTGCGGCTCTTCCTCGCGCGGCGTGACCAGCAGCGCCGCTCCTCCGACCAGAACCGCCAGGAGGATCAGGATGATTGAGAGATTCGAGTCCAGGAACACGTGAACGATCGCATTCGTGAACCCGTGATGCGGCGGCGGTGATTCGGGGCCGCCGGGGGCGGGGCTCTGTTCCGGCATGTCAGAGGCCCTCCTGCGTGGCCGTGGCCTCGACGACCACCCGCTCGCCCTCTCGCAGGCCGCTCAGGACCTGCACGTCCTCGTCCACCGTCCGGCCGAGCTGAACCGCCCTTCGCCGCAGGAACCCGCCTTCATCCACGTCGACCAGATCCAACTGGCCCACGTGCCGCACGGCCGTCTGCGGGATCACCAGGATCCGTTCCTGCCCCATGGGGATGATCAGCCGTCCGAACATCCCCGCGTAGATGCCCGGGGGACAAGGCCCGGTCACCTTGACCAGGAAGCTGCGGCTCGCCGCCTGCGCCTCGGGGACGATCTCGCTGACCTGGCCCTCGCACATGAGCCCGAGTGCGTCCACGCCGACCGGGATGGTCTGCCCCACCTCCAGGCGGTGGGTGAGCGACTCGCGCACGCTGGCCACGAGCTGCATGCGCGTCGGATCGTAGAGCGTCAGCAGCGTCTGGCCGGGCGTGACCATATCCCCCGCATCGACCTTCTTATCCACCACCAGCCCGTCGATGGGCGAGCGGATCTCCGCATAGCTCAGAATCGTCTCCGTCTCGTTCGCCGTTTCCTCGGCACGGTGCAGGTCCGCCTCGGCCGCCTTGAGCGCCGTCGACGTGCGATCGAACTCGAGTTGAGACGCGGAGGCCTGCTCGAACAGCCGCCGGGTCCGTTCGAACTCGATCTTCGCCTGGTCTCGCGTCGCCCGGGCCGCGTTGACGGCCGCCACCGCCTGCTGCCGCCGCGCCTGCAGGTCGGCGTCGTCCAGTTTGACCAGCAGCTCGCCGCGCTTGACCGTCTGCCCTGCCTTGACGCGGACCTCTGAGACCTTGGCCAGGAGCTTGGACCCGATGGCCGACTCGTGCACCGCCCGGACCGTCCCCACCGCCGACTCGGTGGCGGGGACCTCGATCATCCGGACTGCCGCCAGCTTCGCGTCCCCGACCGGCCGGCCCGCATCCGGCCGCACGAGACCCGCGTCCGCCTTGCGATGGAACGTTCCCATCAACCAGAGCATCAGCCCCGTCACGAGCACCACGAAGAACAGCAGCAGGATCGCCAGGCGTAGAACGTGAAGCGTCCCGGAACGCGAAGCAGCGGTGGTCATCTCAGGACTCCGTAGACGGTGCGGCGCCTGCGGCGGCCGCGCGCCGCGCAGGCGTGCCGGGGATCTGTCAGCGCGTGTGCGACAAGCGGTCAAACCAGCAGAGCCCCGACCGTCAGGAACGGGGTTCTCCAGCGTAATCGCTGCCCGCTTCCTCACGGGCGCAGCTCTGACCGAGCTTCTCACGCGCGCTCTCGGCAAACCGGCAGGCTCGCCCCACTGGAGTCGGAGGGAGAAGGGTGTGGGCCGCCGGCGGACTCTCCCCGCGCGGCCGATCCCTCGGACGCCCCACGTTCGAACGAGCCCGCGCGGTCTATCGTCTTCGCTCCCACGGCTGCATCAGCCGGGCTCGACCGTCCGAAAGGTGCTCACAGGCAGTGTACCGGCCAACCGACCGCCCAGTCCAGCACGTCTCTCGCCACACGGTCATGACGGCCGCGTGACACAATCTACCGGCCCAGGCCATTGTGGTGCAGGCGTCTCGCCCGCTCGCCCCGGCGGAATCGCACCCTGCGGCGCAGCTCGCCATGTGGCGCCCGCCCGGATGCACAGAACCCGGTCCCCGCCGCCCGCTTCCGTCCGGATCGCAGCGCAGAACCTCCACCCCGGCGCTCTACATGACCCGTTTAGAAATCTATAGATCTGGAAGACGCCCGGTCCCCGCCAGCCGGATCTCCTCCGAGGAGAAAAACAGAGGTACGGAGAGGGTGGGATTCGAACCCACGGTACAGACAAGCCGTACACAGCCTTTCCAAGGCTGCCCCTTCAGCCACTCGGGCACCTCTCCAGGAAGGCGGTTCGGACAAGCCGACTCGCTTCGCGGCGCAGTATAGTCCTGGCGGACGGCGATGTCACGCACGCGGTCCGGTAAGGCAGCGATTCCGCAGGGATGGCGTGTAGGCCCGATGCATGAAGGCTTTGCAT
>CAZQEN010000220.1:0-12804 GCA_964591605.1 uncultured Planctomycetales bacterium | reverse complement strand
ACTGGTGCTGCTGGCGGGGGTGTGGGTGTACGGCGCTGGAGGGCGGGGCCGCGGAGGGCGATCGCCGTCGGGCCCATCGGAGGGCGGTCCGACCACGGCGGCGGGAGCAGCCGGCGGCGACGAAGAGAGCGATCTGGTGTCTTCAGGTGCCCTAACGGGGCGCGGCGGCTGGACGGCCGGGGACGGACTTGTCCTGGGGCTGCTGGCGGGGGCGGCCGTGCTGGTACGGCCGATCGGGATTCTGCTGCCCTTCCTGGCCGCGGGCGGGGTGGCGGTTCCGGCGGTTCGGAGAGGCTGCTGGCGACGGCTGTGGCCCGCGCTGATGTGTGCGGCCGGCAGCGTTCTGGTGACAGGCCCGTGGCTGCTGCGGAACCACGCGGTGGCGGGGCACTGGGCGCTGAGCCACCAGAGCGGGGCGAGCCTGGCATACCACAAGGTGATGGATGTGCTGCTCTGGTCGGAGGGGCGGATCGCCCAGCGTTTCGACCCGGCGGTGCAGGATGAGATCCGCCGGCGGATCGATGAGCGGCTGCGTGAGGAGTGGGCGTCTCGGTTCGGGCCGCTGACTGTCGGGCAGCGGGAAGCGCTGTCGTGGCGGCGGCTCAACTATGACGGACCGGTGGGGGTGGACCCGTTCGTCGCCTCGGACCTCCTGACGGTGGTGGGGCTGGATCTGTTGTGGGAGCATCGCATGGCGACGGTGTCGTGCTTTGCCGCGCAGGGGTTGTCGATGCTGGTGTTTCCGCTGGGGCTGGTGCTTGCACCGCCGGCCGGGGCGGGGGCAGCGCCGCTGTCGCTGCTGGGCGGGGGCGGCGCGGCCTCGCGGATCGTGGCTGCGTCGATCGGTTCGGCATATGCACTGCTGATCGTGCTGGCGGCATGGAGGCTGTGGACGGCGATGTGGGAACGGCGATGGGCGAGGCATTTTTTTGTGATGTGGCCACTGGCAGCGCTGGCTGCTCTGACGTTGCCGAGCGAGGATCCACGGTTTCGACTGCCGCTCGTGCCGCTGCTGCTGATTCTGGCGCTGCCAATAAGGGGGAAAATGCAGGCACAGGGATGAGAAGACAGGAAAGTGAGAAAGTGAGAAGGTGGGAAAGTGAGAACGTGAGAAAGTGGGAAGGTGAGAAGGTAGCAAGGTGAGAAACTGGGAAAGCGAGAAGGTAACAAGGTGGGAGAGCGGGAAAGCGAGAAGCGGGAGGGAGCCATCGTCACGGGTCCGGCAGCCGATGGTCGTTCGGTTTCGGGGTCGGGGGATCGCGTTGTCCGACATCTCCCGGCCCATGGCGCCCCGCTGTCTTCACGGCGGGGGGAGCGATGCAGACTGAAACGCTCAGCCCACATCGCTCAGAGCCATGGCCGGGATTCGGGCGCGGATCGATCACTGGGCGGGCGGATCCCAGGCGCCTCGCCGCAGATGGTGGTGCTCCTGTGTCAAAGAGTGACGGTCTGCTCACGGGATTACGGCCGGGTGAGCGTCGGCTGCACAGTTGTGTCGGGAAGTCGCGTCGTGCGAGCGGAATGTCACGGCGGTCAGCCTACCTTGCGGACCTGGCTCCAGAAATCCGTGATCCGGAAAATCGACTGGCGGAGAGTGTCGTAGCTCTCGGCCTTGGAAACGAAGGCATTGGCGCCGGCTTCCATGCATCGGACCACGTCGCCGTCGGAATCAGAGCAACTGAGGACGACGACGGGAATGGATCGCAGCGAGGCGGAGGATTTGATCATCTCGAGCACGTGAAAGCCGGAGACGTCGGGAAGCTGCAGATCGAGGAGGACCAGATCGGGCCTGATGGCCTTGCCTTCGCGGCTGAGAGCCAGGAGGCGCATGGCATCTTCGCCCGAGGAGGTGCGGACGACATTCTTGACACCGCGTTTGCTGAGAATCCGCTCGATGAGCAGGGCGTGCACGGGCGTGTCTTCGACGACGAGCACGCGCAGATCAAGCTGGGCGCCGTGGCCGTTGTCTTCGTGCGGTCGGGGAGCATCGGGGGAGATTTCGTCGCGGCGAACCTGAATATCAGGCGGGGCATCGACGCCGAGCGTGACGCGGCGCTGCCCAAGCCGGAGGACCTTCACGCGGACGTTGTCGCCGATTCGGATGGCACTGTTGAGGCTTCTGGAGATTACGAGCATCGATCATCTCCTTCCTGCCAATAGGACCGCGCCGAGGCGTAAAATAATGGCTGTGCTCCATTCTAGGCCGCCGGTCAAGTGTCGGGCAAATGACGGATACCGGTCAATTGAAGAAGAGCGGTAATGTCTGCAGTGCTGCTCCAACAAAGGGCATGAACCCGCCTTCCGGGTGACAACATACGTGACACTGGCTCGGGCCTGATTCGTCGCGGTCTTTTTTGTGAAAATTGCGGCGGGCGACCGGTTGCGGCCCTGTTTTGTCGACAGAGCGGAGAGAACCCGCGGATTCCAGCCGCTACGCCTGAGTGTCGAGAGCGTGCCGCGCTGGCGGAGATCGGGGGCAAGGGTCCTTCCGCGAACGCCCAGGCTTCTTATACTGAGCGGGTCATGAATCCTGATTCGAGCATCGATCGCCTTCCTGCTTCAATAGCCTCTTTTGTGCTCTTCAAAGTGCTCCCGGCAGCTCTGGCGGCCGGAGCCGGACTGGCGCCGACTGGTTGCGAGCGACAAACGAACAGACGGGTGGTGACGCTTTACTGCAGCGTGGATGAACCGTTCGCGCGGGAGGTGGTGGCGGCATTCGAGAAGGCATCGGGCATCCGGGTCCGGCTGCGGACGGACACGGAGGCGGGCAAGACGACGAGCCTGGTGCGGCTGATCGAGGCCGAGCGGGGCCGGCCGCAGGCGGATGTGTTCTGGTCGAGCGAGCTGTTCAACACGATTCAGATGGGCCGGGCGGGGCTGCTCGCGGAATATCGCCCGCCTGCGGAAGGCATTCTGGAGAAGTACAAGGATCCGGGGGGCAAGTGGACGGCGTTCGGCCTGCGAGGCCGCGTGCTCGGTTTCAATCCGCAGAAGGTCGAGCAGGCGGAGGTGCCCGCCCGCTGGCGCGATCTGACGGACGCGCGCTGGAAGGGGCAGTTGGGGGTGGCCGATCCGCGCTTCGGGACGACGCGAGGGCATTTTGCCGCCATGCACGCGCTGTGGGGCGAGACGGAATACATCCGGTTTCTCGACGAGCTCAAGAGCGTGACCGGAGGGCGGCTGCTCGACGGGAATGCGACCTGCGCCGCGCTGGTGGCGCGGGGCGAGCTGCTGATCGGGGCGACGGACACCGATGATGTGTACGCCCGTCAGGAAAGGCGGGAGCCGATCGAGCTGACGTATCCGGACATGGGCGACGGCGGGACGCTGCTCATCCCCAACTCCGTGGCGCTGGTGGCCGGCGCGCCGCACCCGGACACCGCACGGGTCCTGATCGATTTTCTGACCTCGGAAGTCACCGAGCGGATGCTGGCGAAGAGCGGATCCCGGAATGTCCCGGTGCGGGAGCGCCTGCGGGCCGAACTCGGGATGACGCTGCCGCCCGAGAGCCGCGTGGAGTATGCGGCGATCGCCGAGTCGATGGATCGGGCGATCCAACTGGCGGGGCAGCGCCTGATCGATTAGGCCGGCGATGCCCCTGCACCGCCAGCCGACCGCCCGGACAGAGCCATAAAGCATGATTTAGAGCAGATCCGCGTACTGCTCGAGCTCTTCGCGAAACGCCCGGAGCCTGATCCCGAAGGTCTTTTCGACGACCGCCGGGTTGCAGACGCTGTCTTCCTGGCTCATCTGGACCTGCGAGACATTGAACTTGTATGGCATGAAGAGGCGTGGCACGAGGGGGATCACGGTGCTGGCGGCCAGTTTGGCGGCAAAGACGGGCACGGAGACCTTGAGGCGGGGGCTTCCGGCGATCGTGCGGGCACAGACGTCGTAGAGCTCCTTCCAGGTGAAGCGGTCGGGCCCGCCCAGTTCGTACACCTGGCCGATGGTCTCGGGCATGGCCAGGGACTTGACGAACACCGCCGCGACGTCGCGGACGCTGATGGGCTGGAGGAGATTGGTACCGCGGCCGAAATAGGGCATGAGCGGCTGGCGGCGGCTGGTCGCAAAGAACTTCATCATCTGCATGAATTCGCCGTCGGGGCCGTGGATGAGGCTGGGGCGGAAGATGGTCCAGGCGAGGGAACTGCCGCGGACGATCTGCTCGGCTGCCCACTTGGTCTGGTGGTACGCGCTGACGGCGTCGGGGCGGGTGCCGAGGGCGGACATGTGGACGTAGCGGAGGACGCCGGCCTGGGCGCAGGCGTTCACGACGTTCTGGGTGGCGTCGACGTGCAGGCGCTGGAACGTGCGGCCGAGCAGCCGGCGCTCCTCGATGATTCCGACGAGGTGGATCGCCGCGGTGCATCCGCGCGCGGCCCGGGCAAGGGCATCGGGGTTGAGGATGTCACCGGCGATGCCCCTCAGGCGGCTGCGCTGCTCCTTGGGCAGGGTGTGCCCGAGGTGGTCGGGATTGCGCACGAGGCAGACCGGCTCATAGCCGCGGGCGACCAGCTCGCGGACGACGTGGCCGCCGACGAATCCGGTACCTCCGGTGACGAGAACTTTTCCACTCTCAACACGGTTGGTGGGCTCGGGCGCCGGAGCGGTTTCCGCGGGTGTCGTGTCTGGGGCGGGTTCCATGAAAGATGCGGACTCCTGAGAATCGAGATGTTGGACGTGTCGATGAGCCCTCGTGTCTTCGCTGCTCCGATCGGAATCGTGCGGGGGTCATTATGCCCGGTGAGACGGCGGCTGTACACGCAGGCAAGCTTTTTGAAAGTCGGGGCGACGGCCGGGGGCGCAGGGCTGCACTCCGGGGCAGGCAGGACAGGGAAAAACGGTGGCGGGGGGCCATCCCCCCCGCCGTCCCGGAGCCAGCCGGCGCCTTACCGCGTCGCGAGCAGGGGAGCGGGGTCAGCGGCATCGGCCGCGACGGTCGGCCCGGAGCGATCAGACCCTTCGGGAGAGTCGGATGCGGAGGCCAGCTTGACGGCCCCTTCGCTCGACGGTGCCACGATGTGCCGGGCGAGCACATGACGCACGAACGGTTCGCTGGTGGCGTCGGTGTGGGACCCGCTCCATCCGAGCCGGCGATATCCGTCCGTCCAACCGATGTTATGGATCTTGTCCGTCTTGATGGTGTGGGGGTGGAGTCCGACCAGACCCGCACCGTCGGCGCCCACTTTGCCGTCAATCGTGCCCAGCGCACGCACGGGGCCCAGCAGGATGGCGTCATGGTCCGAGTGATAGACCCACACGCCCCCTTCGATACTGCTCAAGGCGGCTCTGAAGTCGTAGTCCGACGAGAGGCTCGATCCGAGCAGGATCAGGTTGTGGACGCGGGCGGGCGGCCTGAGGCTTTCGCACGCCCAGGTGGCGACGCCCGTGCCGGCGGAGAGGGCGATGATGTGGACCTCTTTGTCGGGATACTGCCGGGCGTAGGCGTTGATGTCCTCGCCGAGCTCCCTGCCGCGGGCCCGGGCGAACGGGCGGCCCACCGTCTGATCCAGGGCGGGGTTCAGCGTGGGGGACCATGTCCAGTTGATGATACGGCCCTGGTATCCGGCCCGTCGGAGACCCTCGGCCACTTCACGAACGCCGTATCCCCAGTTGCCGGCGCCGTCGATGTAGTACGTGCGGCCAAACTCATCACCGGTCAGTGACTGAGTGGGGGCGGTTGTGGCACAGCCCCAGGTCATGGCGGTGATCACGGGGACAGCGAATGTAAGTCCAAGCCGCTGCAATAGATAACTGGATCGCATTCCTCTTTCCTACGTCCCGTCTGGGGACCTGCGGTGCGGGAAGACACCGGCGCCGATGCGCTGAACCCTCAAAATCTACAACCTCCCACGAGTATTGGTGCACCCGCCCGTGAACCTTTCACGGGGGCGTGGTGACGTTGATTCGCCCGATAAGTGATCTTAGGATGGGCCCCGAATCAGGAGTGCGGCGTGCGTGTGAAGATCTGCGGCATCGTGCGGCCGGAGGATGGCCTCCTCGCGGCTGAGGCCGGGGCGGATGCGATCGGACTGAACTTCGTGGGTGGTCCGAGGCGCATCACGCCGGCGCAGGCCGATGCCATTCTGAAGAAACTTCCGCCACTCGTGTCCCCTGTCGCCCTCGTATCCCTCCTTTCTGGTGGGCCGCCGGAGGATCTGAGAAGCTGGCTGCGGCACTCACCGGTCCGTCACGTTCAAGTGTACGATTTGTCCGATCCGCAGGCGGCGTCTGCGTGGGCGGGCGAGGGGTATGTGGTGCTGACGGTGGTTCGGGTCCGCAGTGCGAGCCTGTGTGAAGCGTCCGAGTTGGATGTGATTCGGACCTCGGCGGGCGTCATTCTGGACGGTTATGACGCGGGACGGCTCGGCGGAACCGGCCGGTCGTTCTCCTGGGAGTGGGTCGCCCAGGCGCGAGGGGAGGGGCGGCTGGCGGACTGGCCTCCGATCCTCCTGGCCGGGGGGCTGCGGCCCGAGAATGTGGCGCAGGCGGTTCAGCTCGCGCGGCCCTATGGTGTGGACGTCTCTTCGGGGGTGGAGGTGGAAGGTCAGCCGGGGCGAAAAGATCCGCAGAAGGTGGCCGAATTCATTCGCCAGGCCCGGTTGGCGGGTCAATAATCCCTTGACGGCCCGGACCTGACGGGCGCAGGGGAGAGTGGGGAGGGAGCAGATTGTCCGTCCCGCCGCAGATGCGTTAAACATGACCAATGATCCGTGCATGGAGAGGTGTCGACCGCTGATCTGGATGGTGCTGGTCTGCGCCGGGAGTCTGCAGTTCGGCTGCTACACTCCGCCAAAGCCTCCTCCTGCCACCACCGTTCCCGACCAGCAGGCGACGGCGACCTCGCCGGTGGACCTGCGGCCGTACCTCACGGCAGGGCGGGCGGGGACGTGGGTCTACCGCCGGCGGGATCTGCGGGAGGGCTCGGACCGGCCGGAGGTGCAGTACGTCCGGCGGATCACCCCGGAGCGGCTCATCGAGGGCGACGCGACCTGGCAGATTTATCGCACCGTGGAGAGCCGGCTCCCGACGGCGGGGCGCGACCAGATTCGTCAACTGGTCGATCCGGGCGGCTCGCGCGGGTCGTTCGTGCTGCGGTTCGCGCTGGTCGAGCCGATGCCGCTGATCCCGCCGGACCTGGAGTTGTTCGAGCCCTCGGTGGGGACCACGCGCCTGTTGTATACGGACTTGAAGGGCCAGCCGCAGGGCCACGGCATGCTGAGCCGGACGGTGACCGTCGAGGGCTTTGAGGACGTGGAGTGCCCCGCCGGTCATTTTGAGAACTGCCTGCGCTTGCGGGTCGAGCTGGTCCTCGAGGTCGGATGGGGACTGACGATCAACTGGACGATGTACCTGTGGCTCTCCCCGGCGGTGGGCGACGTCAGGCGGGTCCAGCAGTTGTCGGGATGGCTGCTGATTTTTCCGTTCGGCAGCTCGTTCGAGTACGAACTGGCGTCGTACGCTCCGGCGCCGACCACGCTGCCGGCGGACCCGTCGATGCCGCTGTGGAGAGACGGGATCATCGCTTTTGACCGTGGGGTTCCGCACCCGAGCATGGGAGCGCTGCTGGTGTATTTCACGGAGGAGCGGGGCGTGGAAACGATGGTTTCCCGGTGATCGTGCGAAGGGAGGAGAGGTCACGGGATGACGGCGGGCACTGCCCCACAGGGTGGGATGTGCAGTAAGATGGGGCGGTGGAAGCAGCAGCGGGATACAGCGGTGCGGCGAAGGCTCCGAAGCATGTGGCCCTTTTCGGCGGCAGCTTCAACCCGATTCATCACGGGCACCTGATCATCGCCCGCGCGGTGGCGGAGCGCCTGGGTGCCGGCCGTCTGGTCCTGATCCCTTCGGCGAGTCCGCCGCACAAACAGACCCGCAGCGATCTGGCGGATGCGATGCACCGGCTGACGATGGCCCGGATTGCCGTCGCCGGCGAGCCGGGTGTGGAGGTCAGCGACCTGGAGATCCGCCGCACGGGGCCGAGTTACACGTTCGACACGGTGAATGCCTTCCGCGAGCAGATGGGCGAGGGGGTCTCTCTGTTCTGGATCATCGGGGGGGACAGCCTGCCCGAATTGCACACGTGGTATCGGGCCCGCGAGCTCGTGGACGCCTGCACGATCGTGACGGCAGTGCGTCCCGGGTATGAGGCGCCCCGGCTTGGCGTGCTTCAACCAACCCTGACGATCGAGCAGGTGGAGCGGCTTTTGCGAAACATCCTGCCCACTCCGCGCATCGACATATCAGCGACCGACATCCGGCGGCGCGTGCGTGCGGGCCGGTGCATCCGGCATCTGGTCCCGGAAGGGGTACGCGAATACATCGAGCGGGAGCGTCTGTATGGTGGTGACTGAGTCCTCCCCAGCGCCGCCGACTCACCCTGCCGTTGCCACCGGCGACCGATGGTCCGCAAGTGCGTGCCTGCTGACGGGGGCGGTGTGGCCGGCCACGACGGCGCAGGCAACGCAGCACGTCTCGCTGTGGGCCGCCTGGCGGATTCATGTGCTCTCGACGGTTATCGTCTGGCTCGAGATCGGCGTGATGGCGCTGGTGCTCGAAGTGCGGCCCTGGAGCTTCCATCGAGCGATCGACGAGATCGTGGGCTTCGTTTTCGAAGTGCTGGACATGGCGGAGCGCCACTCGCAGGAGCTGCTGGCGATCGTCGGGGGCACCGCGTTGGGGATCGAACTGGGATTCGTGGCGCTGGGTCTGCTGATCGCGCCGTGGGGGGCGCGGGTGGAGCCGATCGGACGGACTTATCAGCATGGGCTGAGAAGAGCGTGGCTGCAGACGCCCCACATCGCCTGGGGCATCGCGGTGGTGGCGATGCTTGCAATACCGCTCGAACAGATGAGCTCAGACTGGCGGAGGGCGAATAACTTCAGCTTCCAGGCGCCGTCCATCCCGACGCCGGGACCCCAGGCCACACCGGCGGAGATGGCGGCGTTTAACAAGGCTCAGCAGGCCGCCCTGCAGCAGCAACAGCAGCTCTGGCAGCAGTGGCGGGACAGTCAACCATTCTACGTGCAGTACCAGGAGGAGATCACCATCGGCGTGTCGTTTGCGGCCGGGGTGTGGTTCCTGTGGGCGCTGCTGCGGGCGGTGGGCGCGCCGCGGATGGTCGAACAGCAGCATCAGCCGCCGCTCTGCGAGTTCTGCGGCTATAACCTCTCGACCATGCCGCTGGAAGCACGCTGCCCGGAGTGCGGGGAGCCGGTGATAGAGTCACTGGGCCCGCAGGTACGTCCGGGGACGGCGTGGCAGCAGCGGGCTCAGATCGGACGGGTGCCGGGGTATCTCAGGTCGTGTCTGGAAGCGGCGTTGTTTCCGGACCGGCTGGGACGCCAGCTTCGGGTGTACACGCCGGGGACCGATCATCGGCTGCTCTTTGCGCTGCACGCCGTGCTGATCGGCGTGGTCTCCTGGGCCGGGTTCATTCTGACCGTCTGCGCCGCGGATGGAGTGCGAGTGCTCGAACAGAACCCCGAGGTCTACTTCATCGGCATGGTGATTGGGGCGATGGTTGCGTCGGCTGCGGTTGGGGGTTTGCTCCTGGCCGCGGGCCTGGCAGGGCTCGATCGGCACATTCGCGACCGGCGGAATCTGCTGACCGCGTCGATGCAGGTCGCGAGCTACCTGAGCGGGGCGCTGGTCGTGGGCATCGCATTTGCATGGCTCAGCGGCGCTTACTGTGCGAGCGAACCGCGGGTATTTCGTCGATGGGGGCTGGCGATTCACGCCGACCGGGAATTGCTGGCATTCTGCATTTGGGCGATGGTGAACCTGGTGTGGCTGGGGATCTGGCTTTTGACCGCGTGGCGGGGGACGGCCGCGGCTCGATTTGCGAACCGGTGAGGTCGTCAGGCGGTCAGGCGAGTGAGTTGAACGCGGGCGAGCACGTCGAGACGGTCACGTTCTGAGAACGAAGCGGGCAGATCGGTCATCGCGGATGCGGCGGATACGGCCACCGCCTGGGCCAGGGCGGCGTCGAGCGCTGCACCGTGCTGATGGGCGGCGATGAAGCCGGCCAGGAATGCGTCGCCGCAGCCGACCGTGCTGCGGACCAGATCCGGCGGGATCTCGGCGCGGGCGTGCCAGATCTGGTCGGCGGCGAAGGCATAGGCGCCCCGGTCGCCGAGCGTGATGAGGACGATCGGGAAGCGGGCCGCCAGTTCCCGCCCGGCCTGCAGGGTTTCGCTCTGGTCGGCCGGCGTGCGGCCGAGTAATTCGCCCAGTTCCTGCGCGTTCGGCTTGATGAGGTAGAGATCGCTGGCCGCGGCACGCCGCAGCGGCTCGCCGGAGGTATCGATCGCGACGGAGGCGCCGGCGCGGCGGCACGCCACGAGGAGTCGAACCCAGTCGTCGGGGGAGACTCCCGGCGGCAGCGAACCGCAGAACACCGCCAGCGTGCCGGGTGTGCAGACGGCCTCGAGCTGGCGCGTGAGGCGGCTGAATTCATCGCGTGCAATGGTCGGTCCGGCATCGCGGATATGGGTGGCCGTGGAGGCGACCGGGTCGACCAGCGTGAGGTTCTCACGGGTGCGGGCCGCGATGGAGGTCCACTGGGTCTCGATCCCGGCGATGCGGGCGGCGGTGTCGAAGGCCTCGATCGATTCGCGCCCGAGCAAACCCATGGCGCGATTGGGAACGCCCAGTGCGGCGAGGGTTCGGGAGACGTTGAAGGCCTTGCCGGCGGGGATGACCGAGCGGAGCCGGCCCTTGACGTGCTCGCCGATCCGCAGGCCGGGGGCATCGATCACTTTATCGATGGTGGGGTTGAGTCCGATGGTGATGATCGCGGTGTGAGACACGCGGGGGCTCCGATCGTTTCGAGCTGCGCGAGAACAGAACGCCCAGCACCGACCCCGACAGAATGAGCAGACGTGAATCCTGCCCCTGATCCTGCTCTGGTCTGCTCGTCGGCAGCACTATCGCACACCGAGGAGGATTTCCTGGGTGAGCTGGTCGAGGCGTTCGTGGTGGAGTTTGCGCCGGGCCATGGCATCCGGATCGAATCGGGCCGCCTTGAGCTGGGCATGCGGGGGCAGAGGCTCCTGACCAGCGGTGAGGTCCTGGAGGAGGCTCTGGATCTCCTTGTCGGCGTTGAACTTCTGGACCTTCTCCCGCAGGATCAGGTACGTCCGCATGCACCCGTCCACGAAATCCCACACCTCTTCACGCGTGGCGGTGCGGTAGGCGTGGGCATCGAAGGATCTGGGCCCGTCCCACCTGGCATCTTCGACGAGCTTGACGACAAAGAAGCTCTCCTTGAGGTCTTCGGCGCCGAAGCGCAGGTCCTGGTCATAGCGCAGCGGCTTCTGACCGTTGAAGTGCAGGCCGTAGAGCTTGCCGGATTCGAGAGCAAGGGCGACTTCGTGGTAGCAGTTGAGGCCGGCCATGCGGACGTGGGCGAGTTCGGGCACGATGCCGCAGTTCTCGGGCTTGTTGAGTGATGCGATGAGGGCCAGGCCATGGCCCACGGTGGGCATGAAGGTGTCGCCGCGCGGCTCGTTGGGCTTGGGCTCCATGGCGAGGCGGTATCCCTTGTAGCCCTGCTGGTCGATGTAGGCCTGCAGGTAGTTGAGCGCCTCGCGCAGCCGTTTGATGGCCTCCATCGGCTCCTTGGAGGCGTCGACTTCGGTGCCGTCGCGACCCCACCACAGGTTGCACAGGTCGCAGCCGACTTCGACGCCGATGTCGATGGCGTTCAGATAGCGCTGGAGGGCGTACTGGCGGACCTTGGGGTCGTGGCTGGTCAGGGCGCCGTCCTTGAAGGCGGGGTGGCCGTGGCAGTTCGCACCGCAGTTGGTGCAGCGGATGTCGTAATCGGACATCGCCTTGCGGGCTTCCTTGAGAAGGCGGTCGCGCTCGGCGGCGCTCGCGTCGGCGGGCACGAGGTCTTCAGCGTGCATCTCGTAGGAATAAACGTTGCGTTTGCCGAGCTCGATGATAACGTCGAGGCCCCTCATCGAGTCGCGGGTGGGGTCACCGAAGGGATCTCGTCCGGTGTTCTGAATGGTCCACAGCCCGAACGCGAACCTGTCCTTCCTGGTGGGTTGATACTGGCCCATGTGATCCTCCTCATGTGTCGGGGGGACATTGTACGGGCAGGCAGCGGCCGCTGCCATGGCGGTATAATCGGGCGCGACGGCGGGCAGGGGCGGGGCGGCCGGACCGGGAAAGTGAGAAAGTGCGAAGGTGAGAAGGGAAGGACGTGAGTGGGGAAGCCGGTGCGGTGCAAAGAAGTCGCGGGGGCCAGAGAGAGCACCAGGCGACGGTGCGGGAGTGGGACGGGCGGACGATGGTGCGGTGAGAACCTGCGGCGGGGGGGACTTTTTGAAGGAGAGGATCCATGCCGCTGAGCGATAAGGATGTGGAAGCCGGGTTGCGGAGTCTTCCGGGCTGGGAGCGGACGGAGGTGGGAGGGAAGGCAGCCATTCAGCGGACGTTCAAGACGGGCAACTTCCTGAACGGGCTGGCGTTTCTGACACGGGTGGCGGTGCTGGCGGAGGGGATGAATCACCATCCGGATGTCATCTTCACGTACCCGCACGTCACGCTGCAGCTCACGACGCATGACGCGGGCGGACTGAGCGGGAAAGACTTCGAGCTCGCGCGGAAGATCGAGGAGGTCAAGCCGTGAGCCGGTGAGTGGCCGGCGGAAAACCCGAGTCAGTGGGCATTCATTCGTCATTCGGATTTCGACATTGGGTCTGGCCATTCTTCCGGGACATGGGTTCAGAGGGGCTCCGATCCTCGCCCGGCAGGGCGCACGATGGTTGCCAGGGACTTTGAGTCCCT
>CAZQEN010000219.1:0-12855 GCA_964591605.1 uncultured Planctomycetales bacterium | reverse complement strand
GTCCCGATGCATCGGGATCTTCCCGGCGCGCCGGGACACGTGCAGGCGGGACGCCTGCACCACAATCGCCCCGGTCCTCGAATTGCGTGTCGCGGACCCCTTACGCGGCGCGCGTCACCACCAGCGTGTCGTTCTGGCCGCCGAAGCCGAAGCTGTTGCTCAGGGCGGCGTTGACGGCGCGCTGGCGGGCCTGGTTGGGGACGTAGTCCAGCGGGCAGTTGGGGTCGGGGTTCTGGTAGTTCATGGTGGGCGGGAGCATGCCGTCGCGGATGGCCAGGATGCAGGTGATGAGCTCGACCGCGCCGGCGGCGGCGATGAGGTGGCCCATCATGCTCTTGATGGAGCTGATGGGAACCTTCGGGGCGATCTCGCCGAAGACGCCGCGGATGGCCAGCGACTCGATCTTGTCGTTTTCCTCGGTGCCGGTGCCGTGGGCGGAGATGTAGTCGATCTGCTCGGGCGTGAGGCCCGCGTCCTGAAGGGCCAGGCGCATGGCGGCGATGCCGCCCCGGCCGTCCTCGTGGATGTCGGTGATGCGGAACGCGTCGGCCGTCGAGCCGTAGCCGCTCACTTCGGCGAGGATCTTCGCCCCGCGGCGCTTCGCGTGCTCGTACTCCTCGAGAATGAGCATGCCCGCGCCCTCGCCCAGGACAAAGCCATCGCGCGTGCGGTCGAACGGGCGGCTGGCCGTGATGCAGGTGTCGTTGCGCGTCGAGAGGGCGGTGAGGCGGTTGAAGCCGGTGACGCCGAACGGGTGGATCATGCTGTGCGTGCCGCCGGAGATGATGATGTCGGCGTCGCCCCGGCGGATCAGATTCGTGGCCTCGCCGATGGCCTGCGTGCTGGCGGCGCAGGCGGTGAGCGTGTTGAACGTCGGGCCCTGCACGTTGAACAGGCAGGCCATGTGGCCGGCGGCCATGTTGGGATCCTGCTCGAACTCGCGGACGGCGTCGAGCCGCTCGCTGGCAACCTCGGCCCAGCGCTTCGCGTCGAGGTCCCTCACGCCGCCGCTCATGCCGGCCAGCGCGGCGGCCACGAAGTTGTCGAAATCGATCGGCCCCTCGCCGCCGCCCAGGTAAATGCCGACGCGCGTGGGGTCGATTCCGCCCGCCCGGTCGAGCCCGGCGCTGTCCCAGGCCATCTTCGAGGCGGCCAGGGCAAAGCGCGTGTTACGGCTGGAGTCCTTGTGACGCTGGGCGTCGGGGCCGAGGTACTTCTCAAGCTGGAAGCCCTTCACCTCTGCCGAGAAGGTGGTCGGAAACGTCGAGGCGTCGAAGATCGTCGTGGGCGCGATGCCGCTGTCGCCCTGGAGCAGCCGCTGCCAGACGGCGTCGATCTCGTCACCCAGCGGAGTGACCCAGCCCATGCCTGTGATGACGACACGTCTTCGGCTCATGCCAGTCTCCTCACGCCTCCAGCCTCTTGAGCGCCAGGGCCGCGTTCTGCCCGCCACCGAGGGCGTAGGCCACGCTGACGGCCGCGCCGATGCGGGCGTCGATCGGATCGCCGGCCACCACGCGGAGCTCGCAGTGCGGGTCGAGCCGTTCGAGGTTGACGGCCGGCGGCACCATGTTGTGCTTCATGCAGAGTGCGGCGACGGCCAGGTCGATCGCCCCGCTGCCCGCGCCGTTGTTGCCGATGGAGCCCTTGATCGCCAGCGCGGGCGCCCTGCCGGCGCGATCGCCCAGGGCGGCGCGGATGCCGCGGGCCTCCGAAACGTCGTGCGCGGGCACGCCGGTCCCGAACGTCGCAACGAGGTCAACGGCATCGGGCGGGAGCTGCGCGTCCTGCAGGGCCTTGCGGATCGCCAGGGCGACGCCCTGCCCCTGCGGGTGCGGCTCGGACCAGCTATGCGAATTCGTGCTCGCGCCGAAGCCGGCCAACTCGGCATAGATGCGGGCGCCGCGTCGGCGGGCGTGCTCAAGCTCTTCGAGGATGATCAGTCCGCCACCCTCACTGATCACGGTGCCGTCGCGGTCAGCGTCGAACGGCCGGCAGGCCTTCTCAGGCTGCTCATTGCCGCGCGTCGAGAGCCGCTTGAGCAGTTCCTGGCGCATCAGACCCATCGGGTTGAGCTTGCTCTCGGCCCCGCCGCAGATGCACACGTCGGCCGCGCCGCGGGCGATGGTGCGGAACGCCTCGCCGATCGCGAGATGGCTCGAGGCCTCGGCACAGGTGATCGTGTTCGAGGGCGCCTGGGCGTCGTGCACGATGGTGACGTGGCACGAGAGCATGTTGGGCAGGAACTTGAGCAGCCAGAGCGGCGTGAGGTTGTTCATCCCCTCGCGCCCCCACTTGCGGATGTCGAAGTTGCCCTGATCGTCAGCGGAGGTCGCCAGCGCACCGGCCAGTTCGTTGAGATCCGCGCAGATGAGGCCGGCGCCGATGTTCGCTCCGAAGCGGGTGGGCTCGATATTGGCCGGCCCGGTCGCTTCGCCGCGCTCGAGCATGCATTTGGTGTTCAGGCCGGCGTCCCTGACCGCTTCGTACGCGGCCGCGACGGCGATCTCGATGTCGCGGGCCATGACTTTCGTGCTCTTGCGGTAGGCCTTGGGCACGTAGTTGCCCATGGACAGCGCGTCGATCTGCCCTCCCACCTGCGATCTGAAGCGCGAGGGGTCGAACGCGGTGATGCGCTTCACGCCGCTCTTCTTCTCAACGAGCGCGTTCCAGACCGCCTCCGCCCCGATGCCGACCGGCGTGACCAGGCCCAGACCCGTGATGACGACGCGACGCTGATTCATCGCACACCCCGCTGGGAATTGCGGATTGCGGATTGCGGATTGCGGAATGTGGGTGTCCAACCGGAGCCATTAGGCGTCGACGACGCCGGGGACAGAGGGCCGACGTCACACGCGTTGGGCCGCCGTCCAATCCGCAATTCGCAGTTCGCAATCCGCAATCTCAGATCCCCTTCATCTGCTGCGTCGCCAGCAGGCTCTTGAACTCCTCCGTGAACACGAAGTTCTCCTTCGGGAAGTTCAGCCCGCTCATGTTCTGATCGATGTGCGAGAACATCAAGTCCACCTGTCCGAGCGGCTGGCCGTCGCACTGGATCGTCCCGCTGGTCAGTGCCGCCTCGGCCGAAATCGACTCGATCCTCGCCTCGTACCGGAGCTGCTGGCCCGGCCGGGCGATCCCGTCGAAGCTGGCCCGCTTGATCTTCGCGAGAATCACCTTCTCCGTGAAATTCCGCGCCTCGCCGACCAGAATACCCGCCGTCTGAGCCATCCCCTCGATCATCAGGCTCGCCGGCATCACCGGATAGCCCGGAAAATGGTCGTGCAGGTGCTCCTCGGCCAGCGTGAGGTTCTTGATCGCCACCGCGCGCTTGCCCGACTCGAATTCGACGAACTTGTCGATCCAGATCCAACGCATGAAAGTCGAAAGCCGAAAGTCGAAAGTCGAAATCACCCCGTCGAAACAGCCCGCCCGTTTCGACTTGGGACGTTTCGACTTTCGACTCTGTTGTTACGCCGCCAGTTTCGTCTGGATGTAGTTCACCAGCGTCTTGACCGTGAACAGATCCGGCATCTTGTTCACATCCGGGTCGGACTCGAACTTGCTGAAGTCCGCGTGCGGCATCGCCTTCTTGATCTGCTGGAGACCCTGCGGCGTGAACTTGCCGTTGGAGACGTAATCGGGGTTGTTGAGCAGGTCGTCGGGGAAGAGCTCGCCGCGGGGGATCTTGATGTTGAAGCTCTTCTCCAGCCGAAAGACGATGTCCAGAAAATCGATGCTCTCGGCCCCCAGGTCGCCGGTCAGCGTCGCCTCCTCGGTCACCTCTTCCGGCTCGACCGCCAGCGCATCGACCAGCGTCTCGCGGACGTTGCTGAAAATCTCATCACGGCTCATGCCCATACCAGTATTCCTCCATTGTTCCTGCGGACGGGACTCCTGTCCCGCCAGGGGCTGCTCCATGCCGCCGGCTCCGTCCCCTCACCGGGACCCGGCGAAGCGCCCCATCCTGCGTTCACCCGTTGATCTGTCTCAACAATTCCATTTGTTGCCGGGCGGTCGCGATCAGCTTCTGATCCAGCGCCGCCAGCGCCGGATTCTGCTCGGACAGATTAAAATGCCGAAGCGACCAGTGCGCTTTGACCATCTCGTTGCCCCCGCAGCGCCCCACACCGGTAAAGCGGCTCGCGGCGAACCCGATCTCCCTGGCCTCGACGGCCATCTCGAAGACCTGGCCGGGCGACACAAAACTCTTGTATGTGACGTTCTTAGCTTCGCTCAGCAGCACCATGCTGTGGGCGAAATCCTGCGTAGCCCGCACCAGCCACGCTGAAGCCTGCACCAGCGCTTCAATCATCAGCACGCCGGGCATGACCGGGAACCGCGGAAAGTGGTCCGCCAGGTACTCCTCGGCCAGAGAGAGGGACTTGACCGCCGTGATGCGCTCCCCCGGCACCAACTCCGTTATTCGATCGATCAGGATAAACTTCATGCCAGGCCGTTACGAGCGACGGTCAACCTCTGCTTCAGATTGGGCAAGAGTTTAGACGCCCCGCCGCCGCCTTGCAAGTACGCCCCCGTCCTGCCCCGTCGCACGACCGGCCCCTCCGTTCACAGCCGCCAGCCCCGCCTCAGCAGCCCGGCGGCTTCCCCGGCCCGCCCATGCAGTTGAGGAATATGCCCAGGTCGGCCCCATCGACGGTCAGATCCCCGTTCAGGTCGGCATCTTCGCAGCCCGGCGTCGGGGCTTGCAGGAGAAGGGAGAAGCAGGTTTGCAGGTGGGCAAAATCGCTCTGATCCACGTCACGGTCCTGATCGAAATCCGCCCTCGACAGGACGTGAACTGTGACTGCAGTCGTCTGCGGCGAATTCGAGGCCTGCGGGTCGGCCACGCTGAGCACACCCGCTGCCGGTCCGACCGGCAGGCCGGCCGTGCTGAACACGATCCCGATCACATCCGCCTCTCCCATACCGGTGCCGGTCGACGGCGAAGCACCGAGCCATGCGGCGTCGCTGGTGATCTCGTACTCGAGCGGAAGATCGCCCACGTTGGTCACCGCGAAGCTCTCATCGGGCAGATTCCGGCCGTGCACGACCGACCGCTCGATCGCGGCCGGCGCGATGACGATGCGCGGCGGGAGCGGCGGGGCGCTCACCGCGATGCGATCGAGGTAAAACGTCATGCCGACATCCCCGGCAATCCGAAAGTCGGCGCCGTTGTTCTGCCGGTTCCCCAGGTACGCGTCGTTCACTCGGAAGGTGTACTGCTTCCACGTGTTCCGGTTGGAGAGAGCGATCGTCCCGCCGTTCCTGTAGATATCCGCGATCGAGTTGCCGTTGCTGGAGTCGTACTGCAGGCTCAGTGATCCGATGCCCAGATCGTGATAGTCCACCGTAACCGCAATCGACGGCCGGCTGCCCTGGAACGCGAACACCTCGGCGACATCGAAGTAGATGTAGAAATCCTGAGCCGGATCGAGATTCCGCCGCGCGCTGTGCCCCAGAACCGTCGCCGGAACGGTGTCGCCATCACCGACGACCACGCGTGAGAGGCCGTTTTCGACATCCGTCGGGTTCGAGTTAACCCACACCGTGACCGGCGGCGGGTGCGCAACGGTGTAGTCGCGATAGGCATACCACACCGGCTTGGGCGTCTCGTCCTGGCGGAGCAGCCCGAACAGATCCGTCGGCCCCTCCCATATCTGGTACCAGAAGAACTTCTGGAACCACGGCCGCGCGGCCATGCCATCGAGCATGGCCGTCAGGTACTGAGCCTGAATCTGCTCGTCGACTCCCGGCTCGTCCGAGCGCCAACCGCATTCCGTCACCCAGATCGGTTTGTGGTCGTAGCCGGCATTGACAATGAGCGCATGCATCTGATCGATGGACAGGGTGGGTGCGGAAAGACGCTGTGAGGGCAGGACATAGTCGTACTGGTGGAAGCTGATGATGTCGATCTTGTCGCCCGCCTGGGCCAGGCAGTCGGTCATCCACGTGTTCCCCGAACAGCAGCGTGAGATTTCCGGCGCGAGCACGAGACCGTCGGGATCCGCGGCGTGGATGGCGTCGGAGCCAACCTTGATGATGTTGTTGATGAACTGGCTCCGCGTGCCTGCCCAGAAGCCCGAGATGTTGGGCTCGTTCCAGAGTTCCCAGTGCTTGATCGAGCCCTTGTAGCGGCTCACGCAGGCGAAGCAGAAGTCGTACCAATCCTGGGGGTTCGTCGGCGGGTCCTGCTGACGGCCGCCCGCGGACGCCCACGCCGGCGTGTAGCCCAGTCCGGCATAAATGCGCAGCCCGCGTGCATTGGCGTGCGCCACCGCCTCATCGGTCACCGCCCAGTTGAACACGCCCTTACTCGTCTCGATGTCGCGCCACGAGAACCCGCACCGGCCCCAGATGATCCCCGCGTCACGCATCGCATCCCAGCGCGTCGGCGACGGGATGAACGCAACCACACCGTACGGCGAGTCCACTTCGAACCCCGCCGCCGGCAACTTCGCCACACCGACCAGAACCGTCGCCATGGAGAACAACCACGAGCAACGCACAGACATCGCGTCCATCCTGGAAGACCTATGCCGCATATCCCGCCCCCTCGTCACGGCCGCATGGTCGCGCCTTCGTGATCCTCTGTTTCGGTTGCGGGCCACGCCCGCGCCGCGGACTTCGTGGCGGCATCTTCTTTCAAAGGGAGGGCTCACGCGAGCTGGCCGCCTCAACAATCTGGCGGGCGATTCGCGCCGGCCAGACACCCGACGAACACCTCCACGTCCCCGCCGTTCACCGTGTTGTCCTGGTTCAGATCCGCATCACTGCAGCCTGGCGGCGGCGGCGACAGCAGCGGGCTGAAGCACTCCTGCAGGTGGGCGTAGTCGCTCTGATCCACGTCGTGGTCGCCGTCGAAATCGGGCGAGGGCGGCGCGGCCTTCCGCACGATGTAGACCGGGCTCCATCCCGTGTTGCCGTTCAGATCCCGCAGGGAAAACCGCACCCGGTTCCGCGTCGGCGAGCCCTGCTGGAAAGGGATGCTGTACGCGGTCACGAGGCCGCCGTAGTCACCCGGCTGACCGCTGCAGCTCACGAGCACGGACCCGCCGCCCACGTCCTGGCCGGGTGCGAACGCTCCAAGCGCGGAATACCGGACGTAGTCGAAATCGATGGTCTGCGTCCCCGCGCTGGCCCCGCTGCCGAACATGACCCGCTTGATGGAAGTGGAAGCAATCATCGTCCCCGTGAGGATCGGCGTCGGACTCTCATCCAGGTACACGTTGAACTGATCGGCCAGCGTGGCGATCCGATAGACGTGCCACTGCGTCCCATCGAAGCCCTGGTCGTAGACGATGCCCGACTCGGCCGCGACCACCCGGTCGGGCAGGATCTGCAACTGCTCCCGCCGGGCACCGTCCTCGACAAAAAGATTGCCCAGAAGGTCGGTATTGCCGCCGATGGCTGTGCATCGCGCCCGCGCCAACACCGTCGTCCCCCGCACGGGATCCGCCCCCCAAGACCGGGCGTATTTGACCTTCGATCCCGACAGGGTGCTGTTGTCTTCGATGTGCAGATAGCCCGAAACCAGACTCGTCGAGACGCCGTTGCCCTCGGGCAGCGTCCAGCGGGGCGTGTCGGCCGTCGGCAGCACGTCGCCTTGATACTCGCCATCCCAGGTAGAGCCGCCGCTCTGGTTCCAGGTGAGCCCGCCGTCCTGCGACCAGTGCACGGCCGCGGTCGCGGGATTGATCCCGCCGATCGAACCCTTGCCGGCCGAATCCTGAACACTCACGCTGACGGTCGGGGCCAGAACCGTGACCTCCGGCGGCGGTGCAACCGCACCATTCGAGAAACCTGCCACGTAATCGAACTCGATCGTCTGCGTGGCCGGCCCCGAGCTGGCCCCGAACATGAGTCGCGAGCGGTTCGACGTCACCAGCAGCGGCCCGGTGAGGATCGGCGTGGCATTCTCGTCGAGATAGACCTTGAATGAGGAGCCCTGCGTCGTAATCCGGTAGGTGTGCCACGACGCCCCGTCGAAAAAGTAATCCAGGCCACCGCGATTCGCCCGGATCCGATCGGACAGAATCGCGAACTGTTCCTGGTACTTCCCGTCCTCAAGAAAGAGATTGTTCAGCCCCGTGAGTGGACCGCCGTTCAGGCTGTAGGCCGTGCACCGGGCCCGCAAGAGGACAGTCGTGCCGCGCGTGTTGGTCGCATCCCAGTTGCGCCACCAGCGGATGCGATCATTCGTGCCCGTCCCCGTGTCATGAATGCGCAGGATCTTGTCCGCGACGCTCGCCCACGTTTCCGAACCCTCGAACACCTGCCAGGCCGGAGTGGCCCGCGTGGGCAGCGCTTCGGCGCTGTACTGCGTGTCGAAGGAAGCCTCACTCAGCGAGCACGCGCTCCAGCGGCCGGGGCCGGCGTTGTCGGGATCGTGGCTCAGCACTTCCAGGGCAAACAGCTTGCCGCGCTGGTAGTTGTCCTGGACGCCGGGGATGTTCGGGTAGTTTTCTGAAACGCCCAGATAGGCGTACGGCCCGTTGCCGGTGACGGAGGCGTCCCACGCGTTGGTCGCGCCGGGAGCGAGCGGCACCTGCGTCAGGGTGACGAATTGCGGGCTGCTCAGATTGGCGATGTCGACGGTTTCAAGATACGTGCCCGCGGCCAGGGCATAATCGCCCAGCAGATACATCGAACCCGGGTTCGTGCCCGTGTACTGCCCCACCAGAGCCGGGCTGACCGGGTTGGTCACGTCATAGATCCGGAAGCAGTAATCCCCAAGCGCGCAGAACACGAACGCATGGTGGTCCCGGAGCACGACGCCATTGACGATCTGGTTGGTCCCCAGGTCGATCGATGTCATCGCGTAGGGATTCGCCTCGTCCGAGATGTTCCCGACGATGAAAAACCGCCCATTGGTGTAGTACGCATAACTCCCGCGCACCGCCACCGCCCCCGTATACCCCGTGATCGGGATGCGCGAGATGACCGCATCGTCCGGGTTGGCGGGGTGCGGCCGTTGGGTATTGACAATGTAGAACCCCGATAGATGACCGGGCCCGCTCTCCCAGGCCGTGACGTAGGCCCGGCCGTTGCCCGCATCGAGCCCGGCCGAGGCTGACGAAGAGGTGGGATCCGCAACCCACTCACTGGCGAAAAAGCCCCCCGCCACGTCGAAGGTCCGCAGAAGCGTGCTCCAGTTCGCCACATACAGCGTGTCGTCCACCACCTTCAGCGCGTAGGCCTTGCACGAACCGCCGGCTGACGAGCGGTAGACGAGGTTGTTCGGGTCGCTCACGTCCACCGCGTGCACGGTCGGTACGCCGCAGCTCGTGCCCTCGGCGCCGATGTAGACGATGCCCTTCCAGTACGTCAGCTCCGACGATCGCTGGTTGCCGTAGGGGTACAGGTCGATGCTGCCCAGGATGGGATGGGCGGCGCGGGCCGCGGGCAAGGCCAGGGCCATGCTGAGGACGCCCGCCAGGCAGACTGAGTCACCCCGGTCCATCGTCACTGGCCCCGCCAGAAACCTCGGGACAGGTCGGTACCCCCCACTCCGCGACGATGTCATTATACCAGATGCCGGATGCCAAAGCCCCCAGTTTTCGCCGATTGTTTCGTCCGCCGGCCGGTGCTAATCTCAGAGAGGAAGCGCCCGTCGCGCGGACGGATTTGATCCGCCGCGACGCGCCGCTCTGCGAAACGTCCCATGACCCTTCGCCACCGATTGCTGCTGGTCTACGCCATCGTCATCCTTCTGAGCGTCGGCACCGTCGGCATGGCCCTGTTCGAGCTTTACCGCTCGCGCCAGGTGTTCGGCGCCCTGCGTTACTGGAACGACGTCGCCCTCAGCGCCCAGAAGCTCCAGACCGGGTTCCCCGCCGCCGCTGAATCGCAGCCGGTGGACTTCGCCTTCGAGCTCGCCGCTCCGCGCAGCCTGATTTCGCTCGCCAGCGACTACACCTACGCCCAGGTCGATGAGGCCCGCGAGAGCCTCAACCGGCTCAACCGTCTGTACGACGAATGGAGCCGGCTCCCCCCCGCCGGCCGTACTGATCAGACCCAGCGCATTCAGGATGAGCTCGCCCAGTACACCCGCATCGTCGACGGTGAGCTCGCCCGGCTCCAGACCGAAGTCGAAATGCAGAACATGCGGATCACCGTGCTTCCGGGCATCGTCGCCGCCCTGACGATCGTGCACATCGGCGTCATCGCCTGGCTGCTGCGCCGCTGGCTGCTGCGCCCGCTCGAGCAGCTCAACCGCCAGGTCGAGGCCCTCGGGCGCGACCAGCCTCCGCCCGAGCCGCTCCTGAGATCGCCGTGGGAGCTGGCCGGCCTGGCCCGCGCCCTGGACCGCGCCCGCGAATCGCTCGGCTCGCTCCGCCAGCAGCTCATCGAGTCCGAGCGGCTCACCACCATCGGCCAGTTCGCCGCTCAGATCGCCCACAACCTGCGGAACCCTCTCGCCAGCATCCGCGCGGCCGCCCAGGTCTCTTCACGTCTGGACGCCGACCGCGCCGCCACCGCCCAGCGCATGAATGACATCGTTGCGTCCGTCGACCGCATGAACCAGTGGATCGCCGGCCTCATGGAGGTTGCCCGCCGCGAGCCCACCGCCACGCGCCAGGCCGACGTGGCCCCGCTGCTGCACCGCGTCGAGGAGGCTCTGCGTACCGAACTGGCGGCCAAGGAGCTGACCTTCACCCTCGATCTGCCGCCGGCGGGGCTCGTCTGCGCCCATGACCCGGCGACCCTCGAGCACGCTCTCATCGCCATGCTGGTCAATGCCATCGAGGCCTCCCCGCTCGGCGGGCGCATCGTCGTGCGGGGGGAGGCTCAGCCCGGCAACGGCCACCGCGCCCACGTCTGCCGCATCGCCGTCCAGGACGAGGGCGCCGGCCTGCCCGCGGACGATCCGGAACGTATTTTCGAGGTATCTTACTCTACCAAGCAGCGCGGTATGGGGCTGGGTCTGGCCCTCGCCCGACAGGCCCTCCAGCGCCAGGGCGGCGCCGCCCACGCATTCAACAATCCCGCCGGCGGCGCCACGGTGTATGTGGAGTTGCCTGTTGAAGGAAACGTGAGTTGAACGGACAACGGACAACCGACTACGGACAACTGAGAACAGCCAACGGACAACGGACCACCCATGCCCAAAATCCTCATCGCTGAAGACGAAGTCAGCCTCGCCCGTTCGATGGGTGAAGCCCTCAAGGCCGCCGGGCACGAGATCCGCCTCGTCCACGTGGGCGAAAAGGTGCTGCGCGAGTTCCGCGAATTCGCGCCGGATCTGCTCCTGCTCGACGTCCGCCTCGGCGGCGTCAACGGCCTCGAACTCCTGCAGGAGATCAAGGCCCAGTCGCCCGACGTCGACGCGATCGTCGTGACCGCCTACGGCAGCGTCGAGACGGCCGTCGAGGCCATGAAGCGCGGCGCCGCCGACTTCCTCAGCAAGCCCGTCGACCTCGATGTCCTCACTGTCGCCATCGACAAGGTCTGGTCGGCCTCCCAGGCCCGCCGCCGCCTCGAACAGTTCCGCAGCGTCCAGCAGGAACGCCTCCGCCAGGTCCAGCTCCTCGGCGAGAGCCCCCAGATCGTCGCCATCCGCGAGCGGGTCGCCCGCCTCGCCGCCCGCGTGCAGCAGGGCGGGGCCCGCCCCACCGACCTGCCCCCCATCCTGCTCACCGGCGAAACCGGAACCGGCAAGGATCTGCTGGCGAACCATATCCACGCCGCCCTGCCCCATCGCAGCGGCCCGTTCGTCCCGCTCAACTGCAGCGCCGTTCCCTCTGAGTTATTCGAATCAGAACTGTTCGGCCACCAGCGCGGCTCTTTCAGCGGCGCCACCGCCGACAAGCCCGGCCTCTTTGAAACCGCCGACGGCGGGACGCTCTTTCTCGACGAAATCGGCGACCTGCCGCTGGCCCTGCAGCCCAAGCTCCTGCGCGCCCTGGAGACCCACGCCATCCGCCGCATCGGGGACACCCGCGACCGTACGTTCAACGTCTGCCTGCTCGCCGCGACCAACCGCAACCTCGGCGAACTGGTCGCCGCCGGGCGGTTCCGCGAGGACCTCTACTACCGCCTCAAGGTCGTTACCATCGACCTGCCCCCCCTGCGCACCCGCGGCGACGATGTGCTGCTCCTGGCCGACCACTTCTGCCGCCAGCTCGGCGCCAAGTACGGCATCCCCGACCTGGCCCTTGCCCCGGCCGCCCGCGAGGCCCTGCGGGCCCACGACTGGCCCGGCAACGTCCGCGAGCTGCGTCACGCTCTGGAGAGTGCCGCCCTGCGGATCAGCGGCCACACCATCGAGCTGGCCGACCTCGTCGGATCGGTGAAATTCGACGACCTGGCTGGCCCGGTCCAGCGGGCGATGCGCCGCCTCGACGCCGACGAGCCCATCCAGCTCGACGAGGTGGAGAAGAACCTCATCCAGCAGGCCCTCCGCCGCACCGGCGGCAACATCTCCGCCGCCGCCCGCCTCCTCTCGATCAGCCGGGAGGTCATGCGCTACCGGATGGCCAAATTCGACATCACCGGGGACCAAGCTGGCCCAGAGACGGGCTCGCCGCCCGATGGGGGCTGACATCGCCCCCGGCCAGTCTGGTTCATTTCAACCACCCCCCGGTTCATATCAACCACCCCAGCCGTGGCGTTCCGGCCGTTCCCACCATTTGCAGCGCCAGAAAGCGGGTCGCAGCCGTGGCATGGCGTTTGCTCCACTTCCTTGTTGGCCGTATCATACCCGCGTCGGGTCTGGCCCAAGGAGACTCCCATGACCATTTTCCGTCAGCTCGGCTCACGCCGAAAAACCCGCGGTTTCACGCTCATCGAGCTGCTGGTGGTCGTCGCGATCATCGCCCTGCTCATCAGCATCCTGCTGCCCTCGCTGGCCCG
>CAZQEN010000218.1:0-12867 GCA_964591605.1 uncultured Planctomycetales bacterium | reverse complement strand
ATCTGATAGAGCCCGTCGTCGTGCTGGATCGTGTTGAACTCCACGGCCAGGACCTGTCCGGCCTCCAGATCGTCCGGGAATCCCAGACCATCCACCTCATTGATCGGCAGATCGATGGCCAGGAAGAGAGGCCCAGAGGCCGCGGCGGCCGGATCAAAGTCAGGACGGATCCACAGGGGGATGCCGTAGACGGCCGGGGCGCTGCCGGAGATCAGCCGGAGCATGTCGAGACGGAACACGAAACACGTGGACGGATCGTACGGTCCGGTGCGGTCCAGCAGGAGCCGGATCACCACAGGATCGCCGGCCACATGCGATTCGGGAACGACGAAACGGAAGGCAAGGGCGCGGTTCTCGCCCGAACGCGTATCCGGCGTGCCGAGGCCAGGCGTTGCGATGGTGACCACCTGGACAGGCAGGCCGATCGGCGAGGTGCCGCTAGCGCCGAAGAACTGCTCGATGAAGAAGTCGAAAGTCGGTCCGGTCGGGCCGGGACCGGGGGGGCCCTGAGGACCGATCGGTCCGGGCTCACCCTGTTCGCCCTGGATACCCTGTTCGCCCTGGGGACCAGTGGGGCCTTGTTCACCCGGGATACCCTGTTCACCTTGGGGACCGGCAGGACCCTGCGCGCCCGGAACGCCTTGCTCGCCCTGGGCGCCGGCCGGACCCTGTTCGCCCTGGATACCCTGCTCACCCTGGATGCCCTGCTCGCCCTGGGGGCCTTGTTCTCCCTGTGGGCCTTGTTCGCCGGGTATGCCGGGGATGTCCTGGCCGGCGCCGTCTCCGTCGCCGTTGGCCTGATCCTGGGCGTTGTTCAGGAGCAGCGACAACGCGATCGAGCCGAAGCCAAACAGGAGGTCTCGATGGTAGTCCTCCACACCGAAGAGACCGGCGGAAGGACCGCACCCGCAAACGGTCAGAACGCAGGACGTGACCGCTACCTGTAACCGATAGATCAGTTTTCTCTCTCTCACGATGCTCTCTCCCTCTTCCCCCTTCGAGCGATTATTTGTGGCTCCCTGGTGGGAATCAATTCACTGTATCACGAAACTGACCCCTGATAAACAAAAAGTGGCGAGTTTTACGAAAATTCCGGTTATCGGCTGTTGACACAACCAGGATTCAAATCTCCTCAGGGGCACCGATGGCCAGCGCCGATGTCCGGTGGCGTGCCGACGGCCAGGCCTTGTTCAATTGAGCCGGCGTCCCGCTTAAGATGGAAGCAGCGAAATCAGGAGGCTGGTCATGGCCATGTTGCTGGAGTTCTCAATGTCGCCGCTGGGCAAAGGGGAATCGGTCGGTCCATACGTGGCCAGGAGTCTCGATATCATCGACCGAAGCGGAGTGCCGTACCGATTGAACCCGATGGGAACCGTTCTGGAGGGTGAATTCGACGAGGTCATGGGGGTCGTCCGGCAGTGTCTGGACGCGATGGCCCAGGACTGCGACCGGGTGACCTGCGTGGTCAAGTTCGACTGGCGGCGGGGGGCGACCGAGCGGCTCACGGGCAAGGTGGCGAGCGTCGAAAAGCGGCTGGGCCGGACGCTCCGGCAGTAGGACGGACCGCGGGCACCATGCGTCGGAGGCATCTCTATTTTGCAGTCATCGGGGGTGTGATCGTGCTCGCCCTGGCCCTGCGCGTGCACAGTGCCTGGCAGCGGCGCCCGCGAGGGGCGGTCCCGCCAGTGCGCATCGCCGACGGACCGGTCGATTACGTAAAGCAACCCTGGATTGCCCCCGGCGAGGCACTCGCCGGGCCGCAGCGGATCATTTCACTGGCCCCCAGCAACACCGAGATCCTCTGTGCTCTCGGTCTGCGCGACCGCCTGATCGGCCGGACGCAGTACTGCGTCTATCCGCCGGGGCTCGAATCCGTTCCGATCGTCGGCGCACTGACGGACGCGAATTACGAGAAGATCAAGGCCCTGCGGCCCGACCTGGTGCTCGTCACGGAGAACAGCCAGGAGGTGATCCGCAAGCTGCAGGCCATCCGGGTTCCGTATGAGACGGTGGTGCATGAAACGCTTGAAGAAGTGTATTCGGCCATCGCCCGCGTGGGGGCGGTCACCGGTCGGCCGCGGACGGCCAGCGCCCTGATCGGCGCGATCTGGACGGACCTGGATTGCCTGAAACGCGCCGCGCGGCCCCACCCGGATCGACGGGTGCTCCTGGCGCTGAGCATGCCGGTGCCGCCCGCCGGTCTCTATGTGGCAGGGCCGGGAACCTTTCTGGATAATCTCCTCCAGTTGGCGGGTTATGTGAATCCGGTCCGGGATCTGCCGGCGGGCAAGTTCGGCGAGCTGCCGCTCGAGAAGCTCACAGAGCTGAACCCGGATGTCATCGTGGAGTTCGGCTCTCCGCGCTCCCCGGAGCAGCTCAGCGAGATGTACGCGAGCTGGTCGGCGATTCCGGGCCTGACCGCCATCGAGCGGCGCCGGGTGCTTTCGATGGGCGGAAGCGAGTGGCTCAGCGCGGGGCCGCGGATCGCGATTGAGCTGCATCGGCTGATGGGCCTGCTCGATCACGTTCAGGCGGACGGAGGGTAGCGGGAACGGGAAGGTGGTTCAGGGAGCGGATGAGCCCGCCGTCCACGGTTTCCCATGTTTGATCTTCGGGTTCCCCACCCATTGGGTGGGCCACCCGCCGCGAGAGAGGCGGTGGTGAAAGCTGCACCGCCTGCCGATCCCCAATGCCCCGATCCGCCATCCGCCGTTCGCCAGCCGCCATGCCGTTACAGTTCGTAGCGGACGAAGGCCTCCATGGCGTGATGCTCGGGCAGGCCCAGGCGGTTGTAAGTGTTGGCGGTATCGGTGTTGCGGGCTTCGGCGCGCTGCCAGAACTCGCGGTCGTCGTAGGGGCCGGGGAAGAGGGCCTTGTCCTTCTGCGACTGGTGTTTGAAGATGCCGAAGATCTTGGCCCGCAGCTCGCTGCGGGACATGGGGACGGCCATGTCGATGACGTGCGGCTCCCATTCCTGCCACGCGCCGCGATAGAGCCAGAGGGCCTCGGGCCTGGTCTGGAGCCGCATGACCGCGCCGTAGACGGCCTCAGCACAGAGGCGGTGCGTGCCGTGCGGGTCGGAGAGCTCGCCGGCGACGAAGATCCAGTCGGGTTGGATCGTCTGAATCAGCTTCTGCACGATGTCGATGTCTTCGGGCCCGATGGGGCGCTTGCGGACCTGGCCGGTCTGGTAGAACGGCAGGTCCAGGAAGTGGGCGTTTTTCGCAGGGATGCCCATCGAACGGCACGCGGCCAGGGCCTCGCTGCGCCGGATGAGGCCCTTGATCTCCTGGACCTCCGGGATGTCGACCGCGCCGGGCGGCTTGGTCGCGAAGAAGTCGCGGACTTTCCGGATGTAGGCGAGCGTCGCCTCGGAGTCGAAATCCGCCGCGTGGTTCAGATCGGCCCAGAACTCGAGCATCTGGTAGGCGTAGTCGTCGAACACCGCGATGTTCCCGCTGGTCATGTAGGCGACGTGCACCTCGTTGCCGCGCCGTACCAGGCGGCGGAGGGTTCCGCCCATGCTGATCACGTCGTCGTCCGGATGCGGGCTGAAGCAGAGCACCTTCTTGTCGGTGGGCATCGAGCCGTAATGGGCGACGGTGTTGGACAGCTTGAGGAACACCCGGCGGTTGAGCTCGTCGGCGCATTCGGCCTGACGCAGCAGGCCGGCCATGTGGTGCGTGTCGTAGTCGTCGTCATCGAGCTTGAGCAGGCTCTTGCCGGTGGTCAGGCTGAGCCAGATGATCGCGCGATGGGTGAGCTCCGGCGACCACTCGACGTCGCCGAGCAGCCAGGGGGTCTCCGCCCGCGTCAGGTCGGCGCCGGCGGCGCGATCGACAATCACCTCGGCATTGGGGTGGTCCTGCAGGAAGCTGGCGGCGACGGTGTCGGTGATCGGGCCTTCCACGGCCTTCCGGATGATGGGCGACTTCTGCTCGCCGAAGGCCATGAGGATGACGCGGCGTGCCTTGAGGATCGTGCCGACCCCCATGGTGATGGCGCGCTCCGGGACGTTGTCGACGCCGAAGAAATCGGCCGCCGCGTCGCGGCGCGTCACGGGGTCGAGCGTGATCATGCGGGTCAGCGACTCGCGGGATGAGCCGGGCTCGTTGAAGCCGATGTGGCCGGTGCGGCCGATGCCCAGAATCTGGATGTCGATGCCGCCGGCCTGGGCAATCTGGGCCTCGTAGCGCTCGCAATACGCCTTCACCTGCGACTCGGGGAGCGTTCCGTCGGGAATGTGGATGTTCTCGGGCCTCATGTTCACGTGATCAAAAAAGTTCTCGCGCATCCAGCGCCGGTAACTCTGGATGCTCTCGGCGGGCATGGGGTAATACTCGTCGAGGTTGAACGAGATGACGTTCGAGAAATCGAGGCCACCGTCGCGATGGAGGCGGATGAGCTCACGATACGCGCCGATGGGCGTGTGGCCGGTGGCCAGGCCGAGCACGGTCGGGCGTTTGCGGGTGTTGTTGCTGCGGATGGTGTCGGCGATGATGCCGGCCACGAGTCCGGCCGCCGAATGGTCGTCGTCACAGATGGTGGTCGGTATCTTCTCCAAGGAAGTAAATGTCTTACCGGTCAGTACCGGTTCCCTGCTGAGCACGTCGGAACTCCTGCGATAAATGAACGTGCCGGGCGCAGGGCGCAGCGAATCGAGCAGCGCCCGGCGCATCCGGCGGACCAGCCAAACAGTCGATGCGGAATTCTCCCCCGGGGCGGGGGAGCAAGTCCATTGCGGCACCCGGCGCATCCACGCGCCGGGCGGATCGAGGCTGGCAATTCAGGAGTCAGGATAGCCAGATTATATAATCTCCGCAAGCCTCGGCCGGGGATGCCCGCCGCCGCACCTGGAGCGTCGGGGATGGCCTGGTTGCCGTCCGATTCCCGTGTCGGCTTGCATCTCCTTATGTTGCCTGTACTTAGCACGTATCCACCGGGTGCGTGACAACATCGGCGGGTGGCATGGGCAGTCAGCAATCGCAGCTGCAAATGTCCCGGCGCGCCGGGACCCGTGGGGAGGCCCACACGGGCAGCTTCGGCTTCGCTCCGCGAAGTCGAAGCTGCCCATGCCACCCCGCCCAAACTGTCACGGACCCGTATCCACCAACCAAGGGCGGGGCGCTGGATGAAGCACGCAGTCCGGCCGTTATACTGATGGAACTCGCAACGGGCCTGAAACTTCGTTTCCGTGGGATCCAACTCGTGTCTTCATCTACTTCGTTTTCGATTCTTATGGTACTGGCTTCGCCGGCGCTTCCGACGTTGTCACTTGCCGGCGGCCTGGCACCGGTCGAGGAAGCGAAGGTCGACTTTGCGCGGCAGATCCGGCCGATTCTTGCGGAGAACTGCTGCAAGTGCCACGGGCCCGACAAGCAGCGGGCCGATCTGCGGCTGGACCTCCGGAAGGCTGCCCTGGAAGGCGGCTCCGGCGGGCGGGCCATCGTTCCGGGCAACAGCGCCGAGAGCCTCCTCATCAAACATGTGACGGGCCAGGGGGATCACCGGCGGATGCCCCCTGAGCCGGCCGAGCCGCTGACGCCGGACCAGATCGCAGTGCTCAAGCGCTGGATCGACCAGGGGGCCGACTGGCCGGAGGGCGACGCGGCGGCCGGAGATCCGAGGGCGGATCACTGGGCCTATCGCGCGCCGGTGCGGCCGCAGGAGCCGGAGGTCGAACGGACGGACTGGTGCCGCACCGCGATTGACCGGTTCGTGCTGGCGCGGCTCGAGCACGAGAAGCTCACACCGTCGCCGGAGGCGGATCGCGAGACGCTCATCCGGCGGGTGAGTCTGGATCTGACCGGGCTGCCGCCCACGCTCGATGAGATCGACGCGTTCGTGAAGGACACCCGCCCGGACGCGTACGAAAAGGTGGTCGACCGGCTGCTCGCCTCGCCGCGCTATGGCGAGCACTGGGCGCGGTGGTGGCTGGATGCGGCGCGGTATGCCGACACCAACGGCTACGAGAAGGACCGGCCGCGGTCGATGTGGCGCTACCGCGACTGGGTCATCGACGCGTTCAACCAGGACATGCCGTTCGACCGGTTCACGATCGAGCAGATGGCCGGCGACATGCTGCCCGGCGCGACGGAGTCGCAGCGGATTGCAACGGCGTTCCACCGCAACACCATGATCAACGAGGAAGGCGGGATCGATACCGAGGAGTATCGCTTCCGCTCGATCGTCGATCGCGTGCAGACGACGAGCACGGTCTTTCTGGGCTTGACGCTGCAGTGCGCGCAGTGCCACAACCACAAGTACGACCCGATCAGCCAGCGCGAGTATTACCAGTTCTTCGCGCTGCTCAACAACCAGGACGAGCCGATCCTGGAGACGCCGACGGCGGCGGAGAGAGAGGCGAAGGAGGCCATCGATCGGCAGATCGCGGCGACTGAGGCGACGTACGAGCAGGCGTTCCCGCTCCCGTATGACGAGCTGACCTGGGAGGTGCTGGACCCGGTCGAGGCCACGGCCACGGGCGGGGCGATGCTGAAAAAGCAGGACGATCGATCGCTGCTGGCGTGGGCGGCGGCGCCGGAAACCGATACGTACAGCGTGACGGCCGTCACGGATGCGCGGCGGATGGTCGCGGTGCGTCTGGAGGTGCTCACCGACAGCTCGCTGCCGAAAGCCGGGCCGGGGCGGGCGGACAACGGCAACTTCGTGCTCAACTCGGTGGTTTTGAAGGCGGGAGCAAAGGACAAGCCGGGTGAGGCGAAGGCGGTGTCGCTGCGGAACGCCTGGGCGGATCACAGCCAGAAGGGTTTTGCGGTGGCGGGCGCGATCGATGTCGACGCGAAGTCGGGTTGGGCCGTCGGCGCGGAGGCGGGGCAACCGACGGGCTCGCATGCGGCGACGTTCGAGCTGGGCACGCCGCTGGATGGTGAGGGAGGGCTGCGGCTGGCATTCACGCTGGTGCAGTCGCACGGCGGGCGGCACACGATCGGGCGGTTCCGGCTGCTGGTCGGCTCTTTGCCGGACGCGGCGTCCTCGCGCGAACCCCTCGCTCGCGCTTCGGGCTCTATTGAGGAGCGGGTAGCGGCCCTGCGGACGGCGCATCTGCGGGCCCGGCAGGCGGCGTGGGAATCGCGGATGGCGGCCACGGCGGCGGACTGGCGCGTGCTGCGGCCGGTGCGCTTCGCGTCGGAGAAGAAGTGCACGATGACACGGCTGGAGGATGACTCCATCCTGGTCACGGGCGACCGGCCGACGCGCGACACGTACACCGTCGAGTTCGAGACTGACCTGACAGGCATCACCGCCCTGCGGCTGGAGGCGATTCCGGATCCGCGCCTGCCGTTCCACGGGCCCGGACGGGGCAGCGCGGTGGCCGACGGCAATTTCATGCTGAACGAAATCGTGGCGACGGCGAGCCCGTTGGATGATGGGGGCACGGCCCCGCACAGTGGCACGGCCTTCCAGGCCGTGACCCGTCCCACGGCCTTCCAGGCCGTGGCGCTTGCGCGGGTCTCGGACTCGCCGCGGCGAGATGCCCAGGTGACGGATCCTGGGCAGGATACCCATGCCACGGCTCACGGGCAGGATGCCCGTGCCACGCAGAACGTGCCGCTCACGTTCGTGCGGGCGTCGGCGGATTACTTCGGCGAGGCGTTCGGGAACAAGCACAAGCCCGAATATGCGATCGACAACAACCTCGATTCGGGCTGGTCGGTGGCTGGAGGGATCGGGAAGCACCACTGGGCCGTCTTCGAGACGGCTGAACCGGTGGGATTCCAGAACGGCACGCGGATCACGGCCAAACTCATTCAAAGCTTCATCGACCAGCACACGCTCGGGCGGTTTCGCATCTCGGTGACGCGAAAAACCGACGGCGTGCAGGCCTCGCCGCTGCCGCCGGCGATCGAGTCCATCCTGGCGATGCCCACCGAGTGGTGGAATGACTCGCAGCGCGGGCAGGTCCGGCGACATTTCCTGTCGGTGACGCCCCTCCTTTCCGGGTTGCACGAGCAGGTGGCGGCCCTGCGGGCGAGCGAGCCGAAGTTCACGACGACGCTCGTGCTCGAAGAGCGCGTGCAGGATCCGCGCGTGACGCACATGCACGCCCGCGGGGAGTGGAATCAACCCACCGAGGAGGTGCGGCCGGGTGTGCCGGGCGTGCTGCCGCCGCTGCCGGCGGGCGAGCCGGCGAACCGGCTGACGCTCGCGAAATGGCTGGTGGACGGGAAGAATCCGCTCACGGCGCGGGTGATCATGAACCGGCGCTGGCGCGAATTCTTCGGCCGGGCGCTGGTCGAAACGGTCGAGGACTTCGGCCTGCGGGCGGAGAAACCGTCGCATCCGGAGCTGCTCGACTGGCTGGCGACCGAGTTTGTCCGCCAGAAGTGGAGCCTCAAGGCGATGGACCGGCTGATCGTCACGTCGGCGACGTATCGGCAGTCGTCGCAGGTGACGCCGGGACTGCTGGAGCGCGATCCGTACAACATTCTGCTGGCACACGGGCCGCGGTTCCGCGTGAGCGGCGAAGTAATCCGAGACGTGGCCCTGGCCGCGTCGGGCCTGCTGCACGAGCACATCGGCGGGCCGAGCGTGCACCCGCCGCAGCCCGAGGGTGTCACATCGCTGGCGTATGGCGGGGCCGGCTGGCCGACGAGCACGGGGGCGGACCGCTACCGTCGCGGGCTCTACACCTTCTGGAAGCGAGCGAACCCGTACCCGGCCATCCTGGTGTTTGACGCGCCGGCGCGGGACACCTGCGTGGTCCGGCGCGTCGTCTCGGACACGCCGCTCCAGGCACTCACGCTGCTGAACGATCCGGTGTTCGTCGAGGCTTCGCAGGCGCTGGCGCGGCGCGTGCTGAAGGAGGGCCCGGCAGGCGTACGCGAAAAGATCGTGTTCGCATTCCGGCTGTGCACGGGCCGGTCGCCGGGCCGGGTCGAGGTGGAACGGCTGTCGGCGTTTCTGAATCAGCAATTGGAGCGATTTGCCAGCGGACAGGCCGATCCGGCGGCGGTGATAGGCGATGCGGAGGCCGCGCCGGAGGATATGGATGTCAAACAGCTCGCGGCGTGGATGATGATGTCGAATGTGCTGCTGAATCTGGATGAGACGGTGACGAAAGGATAAAGAGGATGATGAACCGCAGAGACGCAGAGGACGCAGAGAGGAAGCGAATAGAGGTGGCTCCCGAACTGAACGTGCTGTCAGGCAAGGTCATCGGAGCTGCGATCGAGGTTCATCGGATTCTCGGTCCCGGTTATCTTGAGACGGTATACGAGGAGGCAATGTGCGTAGAGCTTCGGCTGCGCGGAATCGCATTTGAGCGGCAGAAATGCATTGCCGTTCAATACAAGGGCTTGCCCGTTGGCGAGGCGCGACTCGATCTGCTGGTCGAAGGTTGCCTCCTTGTGGAGCTGAAGGCGGTCGACGCCATCGGCGGCATCCACAAAGCACAGGTGCTGTCCTATCTGCAGGCCACGAACCTCGAGCTGGGCCTCCTGATCAACTTTAACGTGACGGTATTGCACGATGGAGTCAAGAGAATTGCCCGGTCGAAACGGCTGATGGATGAGATCATGTGAGTTCTTCTGCTCTTCTCTGCGGTCTCTGCGTCTCTGCGGTTAAGACTCTGGCGGGAGACACCTTATGGATGTTGACGGGTTTGAAAAGCGGTTGAAGGAGGGGATCACGCGGCGGCATTTCTTTCAGGAGTGCCGCGTGGGGATCGGGGCGATGGCGCTGGCGGCGCTGATGAATGAGCGGGCATCGTTCGCCGCCGACGTCCGCCACGGGGGTCGGACGCTACAGGCCTCGCGGCCGGCGGAAGGGGATGTGAATCCGCTGGCGCCCAGGCCGCCGCATTTTCCGGGCAGGGCCAAAAGCGTCATCTACCTGTTCATGGCCGGCGGGCCGAGTCAGCTTGATCTGTTCGACTACAAGCCGACGCTCGCGAAGCTGGATGGGCAGCCGATTCCGCCGTCGGTCGTCAAGGAGGGGCGGTATGCGTTCATTCAGAAGACCGCCACCATCCTCTCGCCGCGGTTCAAGTTCGCCCGGCACGGCCAGAGCGGTGCGGAACTCTCGGAGCTGCTGCCGCACCTGGCGGGCGTGGTCGACGACATCGCGATCATCAAATCGATGACCACCGACGCGTTCAATCACGCCCCGGCGCAGATCTTCATGAACACGGGCAGCCAGCAGCTCGGCCGTCCGAGCATGGGCTCCTGGGTGACGTACGGGCTGGGCAGCGAGTCGAGCGATCTGCCCGGATTCATCGTGCTCAGCAGCGGCGGCGGGCTGTCAGGCGGGGCGGCCAACTACGGCTGCGGGTTCCTGCCGACGGTGTATCAGGGCGTGCCGCTTCGGAGCCAGGGCGACCCGATTCTGGACCTGAGCAACCCCACAGGCATCACCCGCGAGATGCGGCGCGAGCAGCTCGACGTGATCCGCGACCTCAACCAGCAGCGGCTTGACGTGGTGGGCGACCCGGAGATCGCCACGCGCATCGCCGCCTACGAGATGGCCTACCGGATGCAGGCCAGCGCGCCGGAGCTGATGGACATCGCGAAGGAATCGAAGGAAACGCTCGACATGTATGGCGTCGTGCCGGGCAAGCCCTCCTTCGCCGCGAACTGCCTGCTTGCCCGGCGGCTGGTCGAGCGCGGCGTACGCTTCGTGCAGCTCTATCACGAGGCGTGGGACCATCACAGCGACGTGGCCGGCGGCTGCAAAACCCAGTGCGGGCTCACCGACAAGGCGTCGGCCGCGCTGGTGAAGGACCTCAAGCAGCGCGGGCTGCTCGATTCGACGCTGGTCGTCTGGGGCGGCGAGTTCGGCCGCACGCCGATGGTTGAAGCGTCGGCGGCCCTGGGGCGCGTCAACGGCCGCGACCATCATCCGCAGGCCTACACGATGTGGCTGGCCGGCGGCGGCATCAAGGGCGGCCAGACGCTCGGCGAGACCGACGACCTGGGCTTCCACATCACCGCGGGCAGGGTGCACGTGCACGACCTGCAGGCCACCATCCTGCACTGCCTGGGCATGGACCACACGAAGCTGACGTACCGCTTCCAGGGCCGCGAGTTCCGGCTGACCGACGTGGCGGGCGAGGTGGTGAAACCCCTCCTCGTCTGAGCAGGCCGCTTGCATTTCAGTAGCGCGAAATGTATACTATTCTGTAGACATTTGAGGCAGACAGGAAAGCGCCCATGAAGGCCACCACGATACGCATCCGCTCGAAGTCGCACCAGACGCTCAAGGAAATCGCCGCCGTGACGGGTCAATCGCTGCAGGACGCGCTGGAAGAAGCCATTGAAGACCGGCGCCGGAAACTCTATCTCGAGGGGGTGAACCAGGATTACGCGGATCTGCGTCGTGATGCGAAGAAGCTCGCCTCTTTCCAGAAGGAAGCGAACACCTGGGATGTCACCAACCTGGACGGCCTGGACAACCAATGAACCCATCGCGCGGCGAAGTGTGGCGGGTGAATCTGGAGCGGGTGCGCGGGCATGAACAGGGCCGCTCGCGACCGGCGCTGGTGATCTCCAACGACGTATTCAATCACGGGCCAAGCGATCTGGTGACGATCGTCCCCATCACCACCCGGGCCAGACCGATCCGGTCTTTCCTGCGGGTTGACCCGCCGGAAGGAGGCCTCCCGCAGACCAGTTTCATCATCTGCGACCAGATCCGGACCATTTCCAGGGATCGCCTGGGGAAGCGCTTCGGCGCGGTGTCCGTCGCCACGCTGGCAGAGGTCGAGCAGCGGATCAGGTTCCTGCTTGACCTGCGCTGACGAGCCCGCGGCATTTCTGAAGCCCCACCCACGCGTGGTCCTGCCCGGGCCCCACGTCTGTGACGGATGCCCTTGCTCCGGGCCCGCAAGAGATTGATAATCAGCCGAGTCCTGCCCCGAGTCGGTGCGTATCCGCGCGCGGCTCAACTCAGCTCTTTCCGGGACGGACCGTCTCAGAGCAGGTTTGAGTCATTCCTCGCTCAAGGAGACGCACCATGGATTCACCACTGCGACGGCGGGAGTTTCTGGAGTTGGCGGCGCTGGGAACGGCCGCCTGTGCGGGCTGCAGCCAGACGGGCGGCCCGGTGGCGCTGGGGCCGGCCGGGGGGCACGAGACGCCCGATGCCCTCGGGCACATCCCTGATCTGGTCAGCCCCGGGTGTCGCGGCACGAAGGTGCGCGTAGCGAAGGTGTACGCGGGCATCCCGGCCGGCCACTGGCCGCATCCCAAGATGGACCTGAAGGCCGAGGTGGCCGACTACGAGGCCTTCTTCAACCAGCACGCCCGTGAACTGGGCGACGTGGAGTTCACGTGCAACGAACTGGTGACCTCGGTCGAACAGGCCCGCGGCGTCCGCGACACGCTCCAGGAGGCCGACGGCGTACTGCTGGTCCACCTCTCCATGGGGATCGCTCCGATCGTCAGGGAGATCCTCGCGACGGAGAAGCCGACGATTCTCTACGCGGCGCCGTATTCGGGTCACGAGTGGACAGGCTTCGGCGCGACCGAGAAGTCTCCGGCCGGGGCGAAGCTGGTGTGCATCCTGAGCGCCGACCGCGCCGAGATGATCCCGGCGGTGCGGCCGATCCGCGCGATCCATCACCTGCGCGAAGCGAAGATTCTCAACGTCACCAGCCGCCAGGTTCCGGCGGATTACGTCGCCGCGGTGGCCGACAAGTTCGGCACGAAGATCCAGGTGATCGATCGTGACACGGTGATCAAGGCCTACGAGTCGATCCCCGAGGCCCACGCCCGGGCCGAGGCGTCGCGCTGGATGCGGCGGGCCCGCAAGACCGTCGAGCCGACGAGCGACGAGGTGCTCCGAAGCTGCCGCCTGGCCCTCACCTTCCACAAGCTGATGGACGAGCACAAGGCGACCGCCATCACC
>CAZQEN010000217.1:0-12946 GCA_964591605.1 uncultured Planctomycetales bacterium | reverse complement strand
GTCGCTCGAGCAGGTCTTCGTACTGGACCTCTCCCGCAAAGCGGCGGCCTCGGGCGGTTGACCATCGCTCCCGAGGGGCACCTGTGCTAAGATGGAAGTGCATCACCGGCTCCCGGAGCTGCGGGTCGGTGAGGTGTCCGCGCGAGGGGTGAACTGCCTCATGGCCAAGGATCTGACGCCCATTCTGGCTGACTTCGGCTTGGACACGGGCGGCGTGCGCGCCCGCCGCATCGTTGCCTCGGACGGCCAGATGTTCCTCCAGCTCCGGATCGATCTGGGCGTGCTGCAGATGCACGCGGAGGGCCGTCCGGACGGGCAGCCGAGCCTCCTGGACCTCACGCAGTCACGGCTGTCTCAGTCGAAGGGGCCGATCGAGGTCAGCCAGGAGGAGCTGGGCGAGCTGGTGCGCGAGATGCTGCAGTATTACCGCCGCCGGGTGACCTGGATGACGCTCGCCAAGCAGGCCCAGAGCAACGACGATCTCGAAGAGGCTGATGCGGCCTACGGGGCGGCGATCCGCGATGCCGAACACAATCTGGCCATTCTGGATTTCTTCGCCCGTTCGCACGTGAACCTTGAGGTGGTGGAAGAGCAGGAACAGCACCGGCCGTTTGTCCTGATGCACCGCGCGGTGTGCCAGGCCGAACGTGCCCTGCTCGATCAGGACCCGGACGCGGCGATCGAGTTTCTCCAGACCGGCGCGCTCGACATCGAGCGCTGCGGCGAGTCGGCCGAGCCGCACGAGCCGTCGCTGGACCTGCGGCCGTTCCTGCACGAGCTGCGCACGTTCGAGCGGCAGATCCGCAAGCGCTATCGGCGCCGCCGCACGCTGCGCGAGCAGCTCGCCGATGCGGTGGCCGCCGAAGACTTCGAGCGGGCCGCCCGCCTCCGCGACGTCCTCGCCGAACGCACCCGCCACAAGCGGGTCTGAGCTCAGTGATTCCACAACACGACGCGGCTGTCGAAGACGGGGCCGTCGGTGCAGCACAGGCGGTAGCGCCATCCGTCCGGCGCGGCGGCGTCGCGCACGGCCACGACGCAGGACTGGCACGTGCCCATCCCGCAGGCCATCACCCGCTCGAGACAGACCAGGCACGGAATGCCGCGCTGCTCGCAGACCGGGGCGACCGCCCGCATCATCGGGTTGGGGCCGCAGGTGTACACCACCGCGCGGGCGGCCAGATCGGCGTGGTGCTCGAGGTACGCCGCGAACGCGTCCGGGATGTAGCCGGCGGAGCCGAGCGAACCGTCGTTGGTGGAGAGCACGACGGGCACGGCCGACCGGGCGAACTCTTCGAACGCGAGCGCCGGCTCCAGCGGCCGCACCGGCACGCCGGCCCGGCGGGTGAGCGGGATCAGGGCTTCGGAGCGGGCTCCTACGAAGGCGACGACCTGCCGGCCCGCGGCGTGCAGCGCCTCGGCCAGCCAGATCAGCGGCGGGAGGCCGATGCCCCCGCCCACCAGCAGGGTGACCGGCCGGTCAGCCGCGAGCGGAAAGGGCTGACCCAGCGGGCCGAGCAGATCGACGGGATCACCGGGTCGAAGCTGCCCCATCCAGCGGGTGCCGGGCCCGACGACGCGATGATAGATCTCGACCTCGCAGCGATCGGCGCTTCGGCGCAGCCCGCCGATGCTGAAGGGCCGGCGGATGAACGCGGCGCTGACGCTCTCCCGCTGCAGCGGATCGGCACAGAGGATCTGCACGAACTGGCCCGGCGCGGCGGCGGGGAAACCCTCGATCTCCAGAACCAGTCGGAAGTGTTCCGGGCACAGGGAGACGTTGGCTTTCGTCCGGGCCAGAAAGACGCCGCGCGGGCTGGTGGTCACGCAGGAGGAAGTCATGCCGGGCACTCAGCTCGATTCGCGATCGTGCGGCGCGGACGGGCGCGACGCCCGCCGATCCGGGGGCGCCCACCGCATGCGGACACTGGTATAAGGCTCATTCAAGCTCCATCCTGCGTCTCCGCAGGCCTGAACAGCGCCATGCTGGCTGTGTGGCCGTGGATGAAGCTGCGTCCCGACACCGGGCCGATCTCGCCGGCCGCAAAGAAGCCCGCCACCGGGACGGGCCCGCACACCTGGCGCACGGTCGATACGTCGTGATGCCGCTCGGGCCACATGCGGGTGCCGCGCCCGTTGCACGAGAACAGCAGCACGCCCGCCGGCGCCTGCCGGCCCCCGTGCGGAGCGAGCATCTGACGCAGATCCTCATCGGCCGACTCCGCCTCGCGGACGTGGAACTGCACCGTGGCTCCGATGCGCATCTCGTCGCCGACGGCGATCGCTCCAGACCGGGGATCATAGCCGATCAGGTGCCGGATCAGAAAATCGCCGCGGGTGAACGTCTCCTTGTACTCGTTGATGACGCGCCCGATGAAGAGGGCCTCGCGGGCGAGCTTCGCGTCGCGCGGCGGCAGGCCGTCGATGATGTCCTGGAGGCGCTCGGCCGCCGGACGCCCGCCCAGGGTGTGCAGAATGTTGCGTTCGCACCGGGTGATCACCAGCGGATGCCCGATCGGGCGGCATCCCTGGGAAACCACGGGCTCGATGTGAACCGCCCCTGAGAGGGCGACGCCTCCGAACCCATCGCGCTGCACCTGGCCGTCGACGACGATCACCGTCTGCCCCGGCGCTTCACAGCCGCTGGCCATCCCGCCGAGCACCGGCCGCTCGGGGTACGCGCGGTCGAACGCGCTCAGCACCGGCTTGACCGGCACGGTGAACGGGTCGCCGAACAACAGGAAGCTCGGCCAGTCATCGGCCGAAACACCGATCACGTCGGACCACGGCTCGTCCGGATCGAGCCGGGCAAGCTGATCGGCCGGGACTCGAAAAGGCGTCAGGCGCACGCCGGGCAGATCCGCGATCATGACCGCCAGGCTGGGCGTCCGCTCGTGTTCCTGATCCCCGCCGATCACCCCTTCCGCGGAGCATCCCATCACCACGGCCGATGGATACCGGTTTGACACATGTTCCAGGATCCGGTCCACCTCGTCCTCAAAATGCGAAGACAGGAAAACGATCACGAGGTCCGCGCGGCGTGCCCCCATCTCGGCCTCCGCGCGGTCGAGCAGGCGACCCAGTCCGGGGTCGACTTTTCCCAGAGAGGCACTCGCCGATCCGAAACGCATCTCGATTCCCCCGCACAACCCAGCACAGGCCCGACAGCCGGAAGCAGACCATACCGTTGTACCACAAAAGGCCGGTTGCCATCGAGGCGGGCGGCCGCGTTGACTCGCCGCGCGGATTGGCCGATAACTCCCGGCAGACGAACCGTGGGATCCGGGAGCAGCCATGTTCATACGGCACGTGTGGGTCAGCATCGGGGTGTGCACCGCAGCGTGGGCCGCTCCGCCGGGCATCGGATCCTGGCTGGTGGACCTCGGACGTGACTACCCGCTCAGCGCGCAGGCCGGCCTGTCGGACGCCGACGCGACACTGACCCTGCTGTTCATGGAGGCCGCCGTCCGCGTCGAGCCCGACCTTCCCGCCGCGTACTACTGGCAATACGACATGCTCCGGGCGCTGGACCGCCCGGCCGAGGCCCGCCAGGCCCTGGCGGCGTACGTTCGCCGGCAATCGGGTGACGCCGCGGCCCAGTTGAACTGGATCGAATCGGCCATCTCCGCCCTGCAGACGGCCGAGGAACGGGCGGAGTTCTGCACGGCCTATCTGCGCCGCGAGCACCTTCCGGCGGCCGCGACCAGCGATCTGCATCGCCGCCTGGCCGAGCACCACTGGAACCGGGCCGAACCGGAACGGGCGGCGCTGCAGGCGCAGGCGGCGGTGAAAGCCGACCCCTTCAACCTGCGGGCGCGGCAGTTGCTGGCCGAGGTTCGCCAGACGGCGACACGTCCCGCGGCACTGGTCGAGCAGTACCTGTGGGTTCTACGGGCCAATCCGGCGTCGGTGCAGGCGTCGGCCGAGCTGGGGAATCTGCTGGCGGCCGCCGGTGAGTTTGGTCAGGCCGAGCGCTTCTTTGCCCACGCGACGAAACTGGCGGAGAAGATCCCGCCCGGCCATGCCCCCGCGCAGTTGCTGCTGCAGCGGGCGGACGCACTGGCCAGCAGCGGCCGACTGGCGGAGGCCCGCAAGTGCATCGATCAGATCATCGAGCATGACCCCGATGATGTGCCCGCGCTGCTGGCCCGCGCGCAACTGGCGGGTCAGCAGGGTGATCAAGCCGCCGCCCAGGCGGCCGTTCAGCAGGTCAGCGCGAAGTGGCGCCAGCGGATTTCGGCCGGCCAGGGCGGGCTCGACCCCCGCACGCTCGCGGAGCTGAGCTGGGTGCTGGTGCACACGGTCGGCGACGTGGAGCAGGGCTCGGCCCTGGCCCGATCGCTGCTGGCGGACCCGTCCACGGAAGGCGTGGCACATCGCGCGCTGGGGGCCGCACTCCTGCGCAGGCAACAGTGGGCCGAAGCGCGGGAGGTGCTCGAATCGTCCGCCGGCCGCGATACCTGGTCGGCGGTTCTGCTGGCGGAGGCCCTGCACAAGCTCGGTCAGACCGACGCGGCGACCCGGCAGGTCGCGGCGCTGGCCACGCGGCCGGCCGGTGTCGAGCAGCACAGGCGGATCCGGGAAATCGCGCAGTCCCTTCAGACGCCGGCACCCACCACTCGACCCGACGCGGAGGTCGCCAAGGTTCTGGAGGCATTTCCGGGGGAGGTGCTTGATTTTGCCTTTGCCCCGGAGAAGTACCTCAGCGCGGCGTGGACCGGGCCGGGGCAGCCGACCGGCTGCGACCCGTGGCCCTGCACGCTGACCCTCCGGAACACGGGCCCGTTTCCGATCGTGATCGGGCCCGAGGCGATGCTCTCGCCGGAGGTACTGTGCTCGATCCAGACCAGCGGCGACCGCGGCCGCAGCTCGGGGCCCAGCCTGCGCGTGCAGCCGCGGGCGGGACTGCAGCTCCTGCCGGGCGAATCGGTGCAGATGATGCAGAACTTTCTGGTGGGGCCGATCCGCGCGGCGATGATCGGCACGCCGCAGGTCACGCAGCAGGTGGAACTCACGGCGATCACCAATCCGCTGCGGCTGGTCGACCGGGAGGGCCGCGAAGTGTGGGCGCCCGCGCCGGGGGGGCTGCTGATTGCCCCCCTCAAGTTCCAGCGGGCCGGGATCGTGGGCATCCCGGACCAGGTCAATCGCCTCATCGCGGCGTCGGCCGCACCGGAGGCCGATCAGCGGATTGAGGCGGCCTCGAAGCTCGCCATGCTGCTGGCGGAGCACCAGCACCTGGCAGCAGGACGACTCAGCTATGCTGTGCCGCGGATCGACGCGGCCAGGGTGCAGAGCGCGGTGCTGGCCCGGGCGTCGGACGGCGACTGGCGGGTGCGTGTGCAGTTCACCGAGATGACGCGGTGGTTCGTGCTCGACAAGCCGGCGACACAGGTGGTGACGGGGATGCTCGGCGATCCTCACTGGCTGGTGCGGGGGCTGGCCATCCGGTCGCTGGTCGATCACCACGGCGAGAAGTCGCGGCCCGTGCTCGAGTGGGCCAGCAAGTCCGATCCGGACGAATGGGTGCGGCGGTTCAGCGGCGCGCTGCTGCAGCGGCTCCGCGACCAGACAACGGCGGCAGCGACCCGACCGACACCGGCCGCAATGGTGCGGCCGACGGGTCCGCCCGAGGCCGCCCCGGCGGCCCCGCCGACCCCGCCGGAGCAGCCCGTGCTGCTCGCGCTGCCGGACGAGCCCCCGTCGACCGCGCCGGCGCTGCCGCGGTGACGGTGACGAAGCGGTGCGGCCCTGATCAGAATGCGGTGCACGTGCTCTACGCGGCTTTCAAGCGAACGTTCGACGTGGTGGTGAGCCTCGGGCTGATCCTCGCTCTCACGCCGGTCTGGCTGGGGGCAGCGGTGCTGATCAAGCTGACGTCGCCGGGCCCGATCCTGTTCCGCCAGGAGCGCGGCGGGCGTCGCGGCCGGCCGTTTCCCTCCTACAAGTTCCGGACGATGCGGGCGGATCACCGGCACGATCCCGAGGAGATCGTCCCGCTCACGCACCAGGCGGTCACGCCGGCGGGCCGGTTCCTGCGGCGGTTCAAGATCGACGAACTGCCGCAGCTCCTGAACGTGCTGAAGGGGGACATGTCGCTGGTCGGCCCGCGCCCGACGATCATGGAGCAGGTGCTGACCTACGACGAGTTTCGCAGGAGGCGCCTAGAAGTTCGTCCGGGCATCACTGGCCTGGCCCAGGTCAACGGCAACGCCAACATCCCCTGGGACGAGCGCATCCGATACGACGTGCACTACGTCGATCACGTCAGTTTCCTGCTGGACCTGTCGATCCTGGCCAGAACGCTGGCGGTCATCGTGCTGGGCGAAGCGCGCTTCTCGCGTCCGTTCGACCAGAGCCCCTACGCCCGGTCCTGAGATGCTCGACCCGCCGCGTGATACTCCTTTCGACGGCTTTTCGTTCCAGGCGTCCGGCGGCCTCTCGCTCAATCGGTGCAGTTCGCGGCCGGCGCCGCCGCGCCGCTGTAGCAGCGCTGGAAAACCGCAAGATCCTGCAGATCGACGTCGCCGTCGCGGTCGAAGTCGGGGGCGACGTGGCTCGAGCCCGTGACAGGCGGCGGGCAGCCGGCCGGCAGCGCGCTGGTGCTGTAGGGCACGCCCATGCGGGTCGAACAGGCCCTGAAAACCGCCAGATCGTCCCCGTCGACGTGCCCGTCGCCGTTGAAATCGGCCGCTGCCACCGCACGGACGTTGTGATCACCGACGTCGACGTTCTGCCCGGCGACGGTGACGTTCTCGATGCGGAGCTTGCCGGTGGGCGTGCCGGGCACGTTGTTGAACTGGATGTCATACGTGCCGTCGGGGCGGTTGATCGAGAAGGCGCCGTTGCCCAGAGTCGTTCCAATCGTGAGCAGGGTGGTGGTGCCCGCCCGGTAGACCGCGTAGACGACGCTGCCCAGGCCCTCGCGCTGCGGGTCGCCGACGTTGCGGGGTGTCCAGGCGCCGTCACCGTCGAGATCCCGGTAGAGCACGCCCAGCATGTAGGTCTTCACTACCCCGCCGGGGCGGGCGAAGTCCATGGTCGCGTAGTTGATGTTGCTGTAAGGCGGGTCGAGACCGCCCAGCGGCGGGGTGAACGAGCGGCTCTCCACGTGATGGCCGAAGACCGTGTAATCCGCACTGAGCATGATCGCCCGGTCCGCATCGCTCTCCCACCAGACCCAGTGGTTCTCATCGAGCAGGGCCTGATCGATGGGGATGGGCTCGGTGGAGACGAGGGCCGAGAGGTTCTCCTGGGACTGGTCCCAGGTGAAGCCCGCGGCCGTGATCCGGGCGCCGACGTTCACGCCGGTGAAGCCCGGCGTACCGGTGGCGGGCGTTCCGGTGGGCAGGCCGTCCATGGTCTCATAGAACGTGAACGAATCGGGCCCGTCGGGCGAGTTGATGTGGCCGAGGTTGGCGTGCATCCAGTTGGTGTGGTTGGTGGCCGCGTTGCCGACCGTGGTCATGTACGCCAGCGGCGGTCGCGGCGGCGTCGTGTCGATGAGGTCTGAACCGATCCGGGCGGCTTCACCCGCCGGATCCTGCCGGGCCCGATTGACGAGCTTGAGCACGTACAGGTCCCAGTCGTCGAGGGCGAAGGCGGCGGGGGTGATGCAAACGGCGATTGACAGCGCGATCCAGGTGTGTGAGGAGGGCATGAGGAAGTTCCCGGGACATCGAACGAGGCGTGCAGGTTCAACTCCGCTACGCGAAGGAGTGCATGGCTCCGCGACGAGCCGCCAACACTTTAGCCGGCTCGCGCAAAAAACCAAGCTCTGCCGGACGAATTGGAGTGTTTCACCCAAGCGGTAAGGTCAGGATCCCGTGCCCGGGGGGGCGAGGGATCACGGACCCGCACGTGCAGGCCCCGGCGGGACGTGCAGGCGGGACGCCTGCACCACAATCGCCACGCCCGGCGGATCGTGTCACGGCCCCAGGGATCACGGAGGGGCGGGAGCCGCCGCAGGGTCGGGCAGGCGGGCGATGATCTCGCCGGCCGTGTCGACCAGGTGCACGTGCCGGCCGCTCTTGGGGCGCGCGGCGATGAGCCGGCGGGCCATGGGGCGCCAGAAATCGCCGACGATGAAGATCGGGCGGGGCTCGATCAGACCCTTGGCGACGAATTCCCACGCCAGGCCGAGCTCGCTGAGTGTACCTGTTCCGCCCTCCATGAAGATGTACACGTTGGACATCCGGATCATCGTATCGATGCGGCGGAAGACGTCGTCGAAGTGGATCTCGCGGTCGCAGTACGCGTTGGCCTTGAGGGGCACCTGGCGGTAGCCGCCGAAGATCGAGCAGGTGATGCCGATGGTGCGTCCACCGGCATCCTTGGCGCCGCGGTGGCTGGCTTCCATGGTTCCGTCGTATCCCCCGTTGGCCACGCAGTAGCCGGCCCTCGCAAGGGCGTGGCCGATGTCGTAGGCGAGCTGATACAGCGGCTCGCCGGGCCGGGGCGAGTAGCTGCCGAAGAGACAGGCAACGGGCTGGTCATTTCGGAACGTATTCATTGGCGTGGGAGTATACACGGGTGATGAGGATCTGAGATTGGAAATCTGAGGTTTGAGATCCGATTTCCCATGTGGCGCAGGGTGAGTGGTGGGAAAGACAGAAGGCAGGAAAGAGAAAAAGGCGGCTGGGAGGCGGCAATGGGTTCGTGAGCCGGACGCGCAAACCCCTTGCCGGCGCTGCGGGCTCGGTTTGTGTACCTCATACGGTCTCAGTCTTTGGCCAGGTCCACGAAGAGGACAACGAGGTCGATGATGAAGAGGAGGACGATGGCGAATTCGAGCCAGAACATCCAGCGGTTGAGCTGGTCCTGTTTGTGGAGGCCGTAGAGGTCGTCCATGGTGCGGAGTTTTTCGTCGATGGTGCGGTGCCAGTCGGCCAGGTGGAAGCGGTCGGACAGGTGCTGGTAGACGCGGGCCAGGTGCCAGTCGCCGAAGAACTTGGTGATGTTGGAGAGCTCGTCGCTGAGGCGGGCCAGGTCGATTCGGATCTCGCGGAGGCGCTGCAGGGCGTCAAAGCGGCTGCGACCGGCCGAACGGAGCCCCCGGCCGTGACGCTCGAGGTCGCGGTAGGAGCGGTCGATCACTTCATCGAGCAGCCTGTCGTAGGCCTCGAGCTCGGCGAGCTGCATGTTGGCGAGCTCCATCACGTAGAGCGTCTCGTCGAAGAACTGCGGCTCGTCGATAACCAGAGCAGCGTCCCAGTCGGTGACGACCAGGTCGTGGTCGTAGTAGCTCAGATACTTGCCCGTGGATTCCTGCACCTCCTGGTCTGAGAGATGGCTGACCTCGCGCTCCTGGGTGAGCAGCGAGGCGACCGCGCGGCGGTGTTCGGCGAGCCAGGACTCGGCGGAGAAGTGAGACCCCCTTGAGGGACCGACGTCTGGCCGGTCAGACCGGCTGGAAGGCGGTCCCACAGGCGGTGAATGGATGCAGAAGACGGGGTAGCCTTCGTCTTCGGGGATGCGCTCGACGGGACGGATGCAGCGGTCGAGGAGCTCGTTGCGGGCGTCCTCGGCGAGCTGGCGCATCTCTGTGCTCAGGGCGCCGTTGGAGAAACTCAGGTTGTGGTAGGCGATCAGGTCTTCGATGCGCTCGACGCGGAAGGGGACGCGGACGGTGATGCTCAGGGCCCCGACGGGCAGGATTTTGACCGTCCGTTCGACACGGACGGCGCCCTGGGGCCCGATCCGCTCGAGCGGCGGCAGCCGGACCATCTGCGGCGAGTAGAACACGAGCTGCTTGGGGCTTCGTTTGCTGGCATCGACGGTGAACTGGGCGACGGGCTGGCCCAGGAGGCGATCGAGCGGACGGCGGGCCAGGTCGTAGGCGATGTCATAGGTGTAGATGTAGACAACCTGGCCGGTGTAGGCGGTCGTCTGCCGCATCGGCGGCGACTTGCGTTCGGATGTGTCGAGAGCAGGCGTCATGCTCCCCTCATTATCCGGTCTGGGGCCGGCCAGTGCCAGCGAACGGCGGGCTCTTATTCGTTAACCTGTTGTCATTATTGAAATTAGGAATTCAAGCTTTTGCAGAGGGTCATGGCGGGCGGACCAGACCGTTCAGGCGGCGGGTCAATCGGCACAGTCGGGGTCGGCCGGGGCGGAGGCGCGGTAGCAGCGCTGGAGGATGCCGAAGTCATCCATGTCGAGCAGGCCGTTCTGGTTGAAATCGGCGGGCAGGAAGCCGTCGAAATCGGGGGTGAGCGGGCAGATCGAGGGCAGGGAGTCGAGATCGTAGGGAACCGCCGGGGCCGGCGGCGGGTCGGGCAGGCAGTTGATGAAGATGGTCAGATCGTCGGCGTCCACGCGGCCGTCACGGTTGAAGTCGCCCGGAATCCGGGTGCAGCCGAAGGCGTCCACCGGGGTGCCCGGCAGCGTGCCCTGACACCGGTCGCAGGTGTCCAGGACGCCGTCGCTGTCCGCGTCATCGGTGGCGGTGAAGGTGAGGTCGTCGAAGTAGCCGGTGTGGGTACCGAACTTGGTGTTGAGCTCGATGATGTTGTAGCCGTAGGCGAGCACTGAGTTGTGCTCCAGGGCGGGCGTGGCCATGTCGTCGATGTAGAACCGCACGTTGTTGGTGTGGTCGGCCAGGGGCGGACCGACGCTGATACGGGCATGGTGCCAGCCCACCGATCGCGCCACGGGCAGGTTGAACCAACCGGCGGCGGTGGCGCCGTCGCTCGCGCCGACGATGCGCGCCTGATAGACATGGGGGTCGAGACCGGCGGCTGTCGTGGCTCCGAGCGAGAGACGCTGGATCTGTGCGGAGTTGTTGAGGCTGCCCTCACCGGGGTAGTCGGTGTCGCTGGGGGCCAGGCTGTAGAACGCCAGGGCGGCATAATCGCGGAAGTTGACGCCGCCGGGGCCGTCCGGATCGTGGAACCACCAGTCGAGTTCGAGGTTTCCGCGGAGGGGCTGGCCGCAGTTGTGCCGGTACTGGATGTTGTACCAGTTCTGGTCAAAGTCGGTGCCGTCGATGAAGGCGCCGCGGAGCATCCGGTTGCCGGTGCGGGGCAGGATATCGTTGGAATCGGGGACCACCTGGCCGTTGGGGGGAATCGGACCGAACCAGGGGTTGCCATAGCCGTTCGGGGCCTCATTCGGCCCGAAGTCGTTCTTGTCGAGCGGCCCGACTTCGTACGATTCGAAACCATCCTTGACGGTCACGACGGCCAGGGCAAGCGAAGCGCAGAGCAGCGGCGCGCAGAGTCCGCCCGACGCCCTGACCCACCCCCACGTCACGCTGGTGCTCCTTTCCATGCCTCCTGATGGGATTCTCGAAGCAACGGCCCTGCTCCGCAGGCTCACAGACACCCCCACCGGGGCTGGAATGCAGAATCCACCCCCAATCTACCAAAGTGCCTGCGGAAATCACAGGCGAAACAGAGGCAGGGCCCATGACGGGTCAGGCCATTGTTTCGGCGGCGGGCTTGCAGGTCTTCCGGCGCGTCGGGACCGGGCCGGACCTGCGATGGGGGAGGCTTTCGCCCGGCCGAGGTCGTCGCCGCGGCGACCAGACCGGGCCTGCTCGTGCGAGCCCAAGAGAATGGCCAGACCTCCGGCATTCACGGCAAAAAAACGCTTGCCTGTGCCGGGCGGCTTCGGGTAAAAGGGAACTGGGCCAGTTCCAGACACATATCTTACCACCCGGCCTCGGAAGGGGTTGTTGGTCGCCGCACGGACCGGTTCACTCCTTTCGGGGGGGCAGAGAGGAAAGGACCCATGCTCGCCCTGGTGAGTCGAGTCACGTCCGCCGTTCGCAGAGGAGGACCACGGCCGCAGCGGTCGATGGCCGCGTTACTGATTGCCGCCGCGGCCGGTACCGTGATCTGGGTCAACGCCGGCGACCTCAATCCGCCGGCAGGCCCGGTCGCGCCCACCATGAAGCCGCTCGATGAGGTTGAGCCGCGTATCGCCATCAACGCCATCAACACCCCCGGCGACGCGGACAGCGTCTTCCGTATTTCGTCACCCGGATCGTACTACCTCACGTCGGACATCAACGGCTCGTCCGCCAAGCACGGCATCGAGATCGCTTCCAGCGGCGTGTCCATCGACTTGATGGGCTTCCGCGTCACCGGTGTGGGCGGATCGCTGCGCGGCATCACCACCAGCGACACCACGAACCGCAGCGGCCTGAGTATCACCAACGGGCACGTCCGCTTCTGGGGCCAGTCGGGGATTCTATTGAATGGAGATAACCACCGGCTGGACCGGATCGGGGCGCAATCGAACGGTCTGGACGGGCTCGGGGTCGGCACGAACAGCGTGGTTGTGCAATGTACGGCCAGCAGCAATAGCGGGAACGGCTTTTACACCGGGTCATGCGCTGTCCTGCAGTCCTGCTCGGCACGCCTCAATGGCGGCTCCGGCGTCCGCACCGGAGACGGGTCGGCCGTACGCGGTTGTGCCGCGGAACAGAACACCGGCAACGGCTTCACGCTATCGAACGACAATGCCGTCGAGGGTTGTTCCGCACACGCCAATGGCGGTACCGGCATCCAAGCCGGCCCCGATTGTACGGTCACCGGCTGCACGAGTTCTCTCAACGGAAACAACGGGATCGGCAGCAACAACTACTCCAAGATATCGGGCTGCGCGACGAGCAGGAATGATGGGAACGGCATCTCGGTGGCAGGGGGCTGCGTCGTCATCGGCTGCTCCGCCGCGTTTAACGGCTTTAACGGCAACGGCGCGGGCATTCAGGCGGACTTCAGCGACAACCGTATTGAGGGCAACAACTGCACCGGCAACGACCGTGGCATCGAAATTGCCATCGCCGGCAACATCATCGTTCGCAACACTTGCTCGGGGAACACCATCAACTGGGACATCGCCGCCAACAACGTCGTCGGCCCGATCCTCGACCGCAGCGCACCGGGCAGCGCGGCGATCAACGGCAACTCGGCGCCGGATTCCACCGGCAGCGCGCACC
>CAZQEN010000216.1:11914-13007 GCA_964591605.1 uncultured Planctomycetales bacterium | reverse complement strand
GCCCGAGGCCGCCGCTTTGCGGGAGAGGTCCAGTACGAAGACCTGCTCGAGCGACTTGGGGGCGATCACCGGCACCACCGTGGCCCGATAGTACACAGGCTTCGTGCGGACGTGCTCGAACTGCTCGATCTTTCCGATCACCAGCGGAATCGGCAGGCGGGGGCTGGTCTGGCAGAACACCCAGTCACCCTCCACGAGCTGCTTCTTCTCGACGTAATCGCGGTAGATGTCCAGCATGCGCATGCGCCCGTTGCCCGCGCCTTCCAGCGGGAAGCTGACGGGCTTGCCGTCCTGCCAGATCTCGGGGCGGTTGGTGCCGCGGGGGGGGACGACGCGAACGCTCATGTTGCGGCTGGCCACCGGGTCGCTCAAAAGCACGACCCGCGACGTGATCGGGCACACTTCCTCAACCCAGCCGATCAGGTACTCATGGGCGAGGATCGCCGCCTGGTCCTGCACGCCGTCGTTGCTGCCGGCCTGGATGAAGAGGTGCGAAGCCACCCAGTCGCCGCGGTTGATGTTCGAGAGCCGGCCCTTGCCCAGGCACAGGGTCTCGCGGGCGCCGGCCGCATCGAGCGCGATCACGCTCGCCGGGACCAGCACGCCTTCGCGCAGGCCGCGCTTTCGCAGCCCACTGAGCGACTGCAGCGTCGCGTTCAGCTCGGCTACCTGGCCGCGCAGAGCCACATTCTCGGCCGAGAGCGTGAGATTCTCACGCACCACCTTGTCGTGCTGATCCGCGGCAACCGGCGGCGCGGCCAGATCCCGCATTTCGCCGCCGACGGTCTGGACTGTCCGCGTCGCCGTGAGCTGCGGCACGTAGGCGACCAGGTGAACCAGGTTCCGCAGCGGCGAGGTGTACTGCCGCGGCAGCATGACCAGCGCCGCTGACCCCACCATCAGCAGCACGAAGATCTGAGGCTTACGGATCTTTCGCAGGCGGTAACGCATCATTCAAAGTCAAAAGTCAAAAGTCGAAAGTCGAAAGTCGAAACAGGCAGGGTGGGCTCTGCCCACCATTCGTCAGTCGAAACAGGTAGGGTGGGCTCTGCCCACCATTCGTCAGTCGAAACAGGTAGGGTGGGCTCTGCCC
>CAZQEN010000216.1:0-11814 GCA_964591605.1 uncultured Planctomycetales bacterium | reverse complement strand
ACCATTCGTCAGGGTTGTCGTCGCGCCCTGGTGGGCGGAGCCCACCCTACATGTCATCCTCGTCGGACTCCATCGTCTCTTTCCACTCGTTGAGATGCTCGAGGAAGATGCTGGTACCACGGGCGACACAGGTGAGCGGATCTTCGGAGGGGGTGACCTTCAGGCCCGTGGTCTGGGCAAGGACGGCGTCGAGGCCGCGAAGCAGGGCCCCTCCGCCGGCCAGGGTGATGCCATCCTCCACCAGGTCGGCGGCCAGCTCGGGCTCGGCCTTCTCGAGCGTGCGGACCACGGTCTCGACGATCAGGCCGACCGGCTCCTTGAGCGCTTCGCGCACCTCTTCGCTGCTCAGGACGGCCTTGCGGGGCAGTCCGCTGATCATGTCGCGGCCGCGGACCTCCATCGTCATCTCGCTTTCGAGATCGTAGGCCGAACCGATCTCGATCTTGATGCGCTCGGCGGTCGGCTGGCCGATCATCATGTTGTACGTCCGCTTCATGTAGTTGATGATCGCTTCGTCGAGGTCGTCGCCGGCCACGCGGATCGATTCAGAGACGCTGATGTCGGCGAGCGAGAGAATCGCCACCTCGGTGGTGCCGCCGCCGATGTCGACGATCATGGACGCCCGCGGCTCCGCGACGGGCAGCCCCGCCCCCAGGGCGGCGGCCATGGGCTCGGGCACGAGGTAGACCCGGCGGGCCCCGGCCCTCTCCGCAGAGTTATACACCGCGCGCTTCTCGACGGCGGTGATGCCCGACGGAACGGCGATGACCACGCGCGGCATCACGAACGATCTCCTTCCGTGGACTTTGCGGATGAAATAGCCCAGCATCGCCTCGGTGATGTCGAAGTCGGCGATGACGCCGTCCATGAGCGGGCGGATCGCGGTGATCGTGCCGGGCGTCTTGCCGATCATCTCCTTGGCGACGTTGCCGACCGCGTTGCCGTTCTGCAGCACGCGGTTCGTACCCTTTTTGACGGCGACGACCGACGGCTCGTTCAACACGATGCCCTGCCCGCGCACGCACACCAGGGTGTTGCAGGTGCCCAGATCGATGCCCATATCAAGGCTGAACCAGCCCAGCAGCGAATTCAGAATCACAGGTAGCCCTTCCGCTCAGCGTGGAAAAGCTGAATTGACCGCGCGCCCGGATGCCATAAACCCCGCGCCGGCGCGGGCTCGCGCCGACGGGCCGAGATTGTACCAGTCAGACTGTGCAGTTGCGAGAGGGCGCAGCGTGGAAAAGCGAGTGATTTGTCGCAGTGAAGACAGCGGCCGGCACGGGCTGGGTGCGTTGGTGTCGTGAGGTGTGCCGGACCGGCTCGAACCGCAGAGCGGCGCGTGTCGGCTGCGGCGGCGATGCTCCCGTCGGCGGCCCGCCCGGTCGTCGCTTCGGGCACCGCACTCGCCGTTGCGGACGCGCAATACCTGCCGATGGAGTCGATGGGCCGTGAAGTTCCTGAGCAGGGGGAGCGGGCACGATGATGTCCACCCGGACCCACCGAACGCGTCATTCCTGGTGATGTCGGAGTGTCAGGCGGTCGGCCAGGTGCCGAAGACGGAATCGAGCAACTGGGTGGATCGGACGGCCACGAAGATAATGCCTATCAGCAGCAGCGTGCTGGCGATGATGAGCAGGACGGTGTAGAGGTCGTCCTGGGCGGGAACTCGCTGACCGGTGGGTGGGGCTGCCATGATCGGTCTCCTGGCTCGACGGGCGGTCAACCCGCATTGAAGGTGGTCTCGTCGATCACGTCATCGCCGGGGCGGATCTGCCTGCCCTCGGCGCCGAGCAGGGCGATCTGCCCGATCGCCTCGCCAGGGCTGGTCTTGGTGATCTTGATGTCGCCGATGTAGTTGCCGTTGCGGGTGATGATCATCCGCATGCCTTCCTTGACGCCCGAGGAGCTGCCCACGTCGATGCTGACCCGCTCGCCCTGAACCTGCTTGACCTTGCCGGTGATCCGGGCCCGGGTGACGGTCGTCAGCGGCTCGACGGTCGAGCTGGGCGCGCCCGTCAGCGGCTCAGCGGCCTTACCCAGGTTGAGCGAGCGACGCATGTCCTCGTTCTCCTGACGGCAGGCGATCATCTCCTGCTGACGCTGGTTGAGCTGCTGCTTGAGCACGTCGATCTCGGCCCGGCGCTGCTGGAGCTGGTCGGTCAGCCAGGCGTTGGCGGTCTGAAGCTGACGCTCGCGGTCAAGTGCCTTCTCCTTCGTATCGGTCAGTTCCTCATTGTGTTTGCCCTTGACGGCGACTTCGGCGGTCAGGATGCCGGCCTGGGTTTCGAGCATCTCCCGGCTGCGGGCGAGCTGGTCGCGTTCCTGGGTGAGAGCGGCGATCTGGCGTTCCAGGCCGGCCGCCCGCTGCTGCTCCTGCTGCAGCCGCCGCTGGTCCTCCGCGAACCGGCGCTGCCAGTCGGCCTCGCGGGCATCGAGAACCGACTTGAGGCTCGTTTCGCGGGCGAACGCAACCTCCGCGTTCTGGCGGAAGGTCTTGGCGTGGTCCTTCCAGCTCTCCTGCTGTGCGGCGAACTGGATCGCCATGGGCGTGAAGATGAAGGCGAAGAGGCAGACAAGGATGACGAAGATCTTGGTTGTCGTGGTCAACGGCCGGCTCCTGCACTAAAGCCGATGATAACCGCCAGGCGGCGCTGCCTGACGTTTGGAGGAAGGAACGGGTGTCTCATGAAACCCGCCGCGTCCGGTGCTACCCTGCAAGTCAACTGCCCGTATGGCGGCCGGCATCCGACGCGAACCCACCGCTCAAGCTCCGGGCCGCCGGGTGTCGGCACACGCATACCTGAGTTTCGCCCGCAACTATAACTCCCGGCCCCCGCTTTGCAAGCCCCTTTTGAACCGGAGCTTTCAGGTCCGCGAGCGGGAAACGGCCCCATCGTAGTGCATCGCTCCAGAGGCGGCCAGTCGTCGCCGGCGGGCAGGATCGAGTCAGGATTTCGTTTGGGTGTTCAGCAGCACCCGGAGTGCCTGCAGGTTGGCCGTTTCGTCGAACGCCGCGGCGACGGGTATCACGAAACCTTCGACCACGCTGGAACGGATCGAGCCGCTTGTGTGCAGGCCCGCTCGCTGATATCGACCAGCGGCCGGGACATACTGCTCGATCGTCTGTGCCTCCGGGTCGACGATCCCATACTCCTCCACGCCGTGGGCGGCGTAGTCCTCAAACTTGAGCTGCCGGTCGTTGTTCTCAGTGCCTGGCGAGAGGACCTCACAGATGAAGTCGGGTACCGGATAGACCGTCGTCGAGCCCTTGAAGCCGGCCGCCTGGGCCGCTTTCCAGAAACAGATGTCCGGACCATAGTCGTTGCGCGTGAATGCCGTCAGGGCTTGCTCGCTGCGGCCGGTGCCGAGACGATGCACCTGAACGTATGTGGTGAGCAGTCGAGTCAGGTTCTGAACCGTCAGTGTATGTGCATCCCGCGCCGGCGAGTGCACAAACACCTCTCCGTTGATGAACTCGGCACGGACGTCTTCGTTCAGGCTTTCGCGGAAGCGCTCGCGGGCCTCCTGCTCACGGCGGAGGGTCTCGGTGAGTTCATCGACGTAGAGCCGCAGCTTGGGGGATCGGAGCAGGGGTTCCAGGATGGCTTCCATACGGTCTATGATGGCAAATCCACCGGTGGCTGGCCCAACCCCCGTGGGCTCTGGCGATATCGGCCTCCCCCACGAGATCGCGCGCCCCCGGAGGTCGCAGCACTATTCTCCCCGCGTCTCGGAGGGGACGGGTGCGGTCTGGGGCTCGGCCTCGATCCGGCCCAGGCGGTGGCCGAACCAGGTCGTGAGCGGGACATACAGGTACCCGGTCATGAACAGGCACAGAAAGGGGACACCGATGGTCAGCCGATGGTCGGCCAGGCACTGATAGAGGCACAGAATCAGATAGGCTGCGATCGCCAGCTCGGCGAAGGGCTGCCACTGGGTTTTGCGTTTGCCCCGCCGCATGGCCACGACGTCGCGTTTCCAGGCGGTGGTCTGGGCGGCGGCGCCGAACTTGGGCGTCCGGACGAACTCGCCCGAGGCCCCGAAAAAGCCGGCCAGGGTGGCCCGCGCGTTGTTCAGCGAGATGCCAATGCCCAGCGCCATCAGAAACGGTAGATACTTGAGGCTGTCCGACCAGGTCCGGAACAGCGCCCGCTGACTGCAGACATAGAACGTGCTGGCCGAGCAGGTCGCCACCAGCAGGATCGACGCGTCGAACAGATACCGCAGCCACCCCTCGGGGAACAGGTGCACCTTCAGGTACACCACCGGATAGAGCATCAGCGTGAGCAGCACGATGTAGATGTACACCGTGCAACTGGTCAGATGAAAGAACGCTTCCGTCTTGATCCGCAGCGGGAGATTGGACCGCAGGATCATGGGCAGCAGCTTCCGGCACGTCTGCGCCCCGCCCTTGGCCCAGCGGAACTGCTGCTGCTTGAACGCATCCATGTCAGGCGGGAGCTCGGCCGGGCTGGCCAGATCCGGCAGGAACAGGAATTTCCAGCCCTTCATCTGGGCTCGATACGAGAGGTCGAGGTCTTCGGTCAGGGTGTCGTGCTGCCAGCCGCCCGCGTCCGCGATGCAACTCTTGCGCCACATGCCGGCCGTGCCGTTGAAACTCATGAAACGGCCGGAACGGTTCCGGGCGCCGTGCTCGACAACGAAATGCCCGTCGAGCAGGATGGCCTGCGTCTTGGTGAGCAGCGACTGATCGCGGTTGAGGTGCTCCCAGCGGGCCTGGACCATGCCGACCTTCGGATCGGTGAAGTAGTGGATCGTCTTTTGAAGGATGTCCGTCGGCGGGATGAAGTCGGCATCGAAGATCAGGACGAATTCGCCCTTCGCGCGGGCGAGTCCTTCCGCGAGGGCCCCGGCTTTGAAACCGCGCCGATTCGTGCGATGGAGATGATGGATGTCGAAGCCTGCGGAGCGCCAGTGCTCGACTGCCCCGGCCACGATCTGGACCGTCTCGTCCGTCGAATCGTCGAGCACCTGGATCTCGAGCCGGTCGCGCGGATAGTCGATCCGGCAGGTCGTGTCGATCAGCCGCCGGGCGACCGCCGGCTCGTTGTACATCGGCAGTTGAATGGTCACCACCGGCAGCTCGCGGAAGCACGCGCCCAGACTCGGCGTGTTCCTTCGATACTTGTAGTAGAGATGAACCAGGTGGTACCGGTGCAGGCCGTACAGGCAGATCAGGCCCAGGATGAGCAGGTATGGTCCCATGAAAAACCATACCCACGTGTCGGAAGTGACCCAACGCTCGAACATGTCCGCCGCTGCCTTCTGTTGCGATTAAAGGTCTCGAATGATGTCGTTCAAGCTCAACACCGTCAACCGTCGCGACTCAGCTCTGCAACGCGGTCACCACCAGCTCACGCATGCGCTCCACGCGCTGGGCGGCGTCAGGCGACTTGATCCAACGATATCCCAATCCGTCGCCCGCTGCACGCGGGATGACATGGAAATGGACGTGCGGCACTTCCTGCTGGGCGACCTTGTCGTTGTTCTGGAGAACGCTAAATCCTGCTGCACCAGTGGCTTGCATCACGGCGGCCGACAGCCCGGGCAGGTGGGCCAGAATGCGCCCGGCCAGCTCCGGGGGCATCTGGTCGAGCCGCAGGTAGTGCTCCTTGGGGATCACCAGGAGATGCCCGTCCGCCAGCGGGCCGATGTCCAGGAACGCCAGCGTGTCATCGTCCTCGAACACCCGGTGGCAGGGAATCTGGCCGGCCACGATCTTGCAGAAAACGCAGGAGGGGTCGTTCATCGTTCATTTCTCCTGCAAAGAGTTTACCCCCAGTGAGGCGCCGGGGCCAAGCCGCCGGGGTCGAGCCGCTCCGCTCAGAGCAAGCGGGTCCGCCGGACCTGACATGTCAGGATACAGGGTATACGTGCGGGATCAGGAATCGTTGCGATGCCCTCACCAATTTGAGCGCGCAGAGGGTGGGTCACTTCTGCGGCAAGCTCCCGGTCTGGCCCGGAGGGCTTCGGATGCATCCCCCCCCGCGCGCGGTGATCAGCGCGGCGGCGGGGTCAGTCCGGCACTTCCTGGACGGTGACCTTGTTGATCTTGACCGGCTGGACGGGGGAGGACTTCTCCGGGCCGGTGGTTTCGACGTCGCCGATCTTGCGGAGCGTCTCGCGGCTGGCATCGTCCGCCAGCTCGCCGAACACGGTGTACTGTCCGTCGAGGAAGGCGCAGCGCTTGAGGCAGATGAAGAACTGGCAGCTCGCCGAGTCGGGGTTCTGGGCGCGGGCCATTGAAAGGGTGCCCACCTCGTGCGGGCGGTCGTTGAACTCGGCCTTGACCCGGCGCGGGCCGTTGCCTGTCCCATCTCCCTTGGGACAGCCGCCCTGGATCATGAAATCCCTGATGATCCGGTGGAAGGTCTTGTCGTTGTAGAAGCCCTTCTGGGCGAGCTCGAGGAAGTTCTCGACGTGCTGGGGAGCCACATCGGGGAAGAAACGAAGGGTCATGTTGCCGAAATCGGTCTCGATTGTGGCCTGTTTCACAGGGGCCTCCGAATGAGCAAAGGTGGTCTGCGGGGGCGGGCCACCTGCCCGCCACGGCGGGCGAAACACCCGCCCCCGACCATGCCGGCCTCGAACACGACCCGCGATTCTAACGAAAGCACGTTGCGGAACGAAGGGACTTGCGTCCGATATTTTCAGAGGGTGAGGCGATTCTTGCCGGTCCGTCCTGCGCGGCAAGCCCGGAGTTCGGGCGCCGCCCGCGCCGGTCGGTTCCGCAGAAAGGGCCGCGCCCTTTTCACGGGATACGGAAACAGCGAGACAGGCGGAGCCTTTCTCTGTACAATCCCCGCCACGTCTAAGCTCAACCGGGTCTTGGCCCCGACGAAGCGTGTTTCGACGGGGATCCCCGGATGGCCGCGCGGCCGTGATATCGCCCGGACGGGGCGGCTCGGCCGGCGCCGGTGGGCGGCCTGGATCGGGCTCGCCCGGCCATAGACCCAGATAACCTTTCGCGTTGTCATGGAGGACACACGGTGCGATCCACACGCCTCAACTCGTTCCTGATTCTCTGCTCGATTCTGGCCGTGACCGTCGGATGTGGCGGGACGAAAGAACCCGGCATCGGTCGGGCGCCTGAGCCGGAGTACGACCGCCCGCTGGGCCCCGGCGAACTCGCGCTCCGCAAGATCCCGCCGGAGCAATACCCTGACTTCAGCCAGGCCTACCACCAGCGCAGCGGGCTTGAGCAGGCCGCCCGGTACAACCTGGAGTACCTGAGCAAGGCCTCGTCTCAGCGTTTCTTCCCCTACCTGGACATCACGCACGAGCGGGCGGTGATGAGCAATGAGACGTTCATCGAGGTTTTGCAGACGACGAACTCGCCGGAGGACTTCGACCGCCAGATCAAGTCGCGGTTCGAGGTGTACGAATCCCGCGGCTGGAATGACAAGGGCGACGTGCTCTTCACCGGCTACTACCGCCCGATCTTCGACGCGCGGCTGCAGCCCGACAACGAGTTCCGGTATCCGCTCTACAGGAAGCCGCCGGGGGGCGGGCAAAGCCTGACCCGCTCCCAGATCGACAAGGGCGCCCTGGCCGGCCAGGGGCTCGAGCTGTGCTATCTGCGCGACCGGTTCGAGGCGTACATCGTGACGGTGCAGGGCTCCGGCAAGCTGCGGCTCGCGGATGGGAGCTTCTTCGAGATCGGGTATGCGGGTGACAACGGCCTCGAATACCAGTCGGTCGGACAGAGCCTGGTCGAGAGCGGGGCGATCCAGCCCGGCGAGCTCTCGCTCCAGGGGCTGATCCGCTACTTCAAGGAGCATCCCGATCAGCTCGACAGGGCGTTCGCCATCAACAGCCGCTACGTGTACTTCACACCGCGAACCGGCGGCCCGTATGGCAGCCTGAACGTGCCGGTCACGCCGTTCCGCACCATCGCCACGGACAAGCAGGTCTACCCGCGGGCGTCCGTCGCGTTCATGCAGACGCAGTTGCCCGCCCGCGGCGCCGACGGGCAGATCCAGAACTACAAGTACGACGGCTTCGCCATGGACCAGGACACCGGTGGTGCGATCCGGGCGGCCGGGCGGTGCGATGTGTTCATGGGCACCGGCCCGGAAGTCGGGGAGCTTGCCGGCCGTACCTTTGCCGAGGGCAGACTGTACTACATCTTTGTGAGGCCCCACGGGTCGATGGCGGAGACGGTGGCCAGCCCGCCGCCGAACGCCGCGCCGCCTGTTCCTCAACCCGCTTCGACGGGCCAGTGAGCTGGCGGCCGTGCCGCGTCGCCGGAGCCACCTCCTCACTCCTCCGGGTTCCAGGTTCTGCCGTCCGATCCGGGGACCCGAGCCAGGGAAGGGTTTTCGACAGAGGGATATCGGAAGCGCCCGCTTATGCGCTGCGTGCGGTTCTCAGGATTGCGTGCCTACCTCGAGCGGCTGCTCGATGACATCGCTCTGGGTGTGACGGGGCAGCGGATGCACGGAGAGGCGGTGGGCACGCTGATCCAGCGCACGTCCGAACGCCTGGATTACGTGGCCCAGCGCGACGAACTGACGGCCGAGTGTCTGAGCACCGAATCCCGCGAGCTCCTGGGCTGGTTCCGCTACTTTTCTGACGAAGCGCACTTCCGGTCGTATCTGCTTGCCGTGGATGCCGCCGTTGCGGCGTTCCGGGAGCGGCCGGCGAAGGCCTGGCATGGGCCGCTGCTGGTTCACTTCCGGCCCAGTTCGAGCCTGTACCGCTGGCGCGTCGGGCGCGAGGGCACGCGGATCACGCTGCCCACGCCGATGATTGTGCTCGCCCCCGCGGAGTTTGCCGCTCTCGCCGCACAGATGGCCGGCGTGACGAGGCACAACTCCGCCGGCCGGAGCATGCTGACGCCGGAATACCGGCGCGTGGCCGGTGAGCTGGCGGCCGCCGGCGGCATCGCCGACCGGCCGATCGGACACACGCACGATCTGCACGCCTCCTTTGACCGGGTGAACCTCGAATACTTTGACGGCGGCGTCGAGCGGCCCCGCCTCACGTGGGGCAGCCGCCACACGCTCCGCAAGTTCGGCCACTATGACTTCGTGCAGGACCTGGTGATGCTCAGCCGCACGCTCGATGCTCCCGAGGTGCCCGCCTTCGTGATCGACCATGTCATGCACCACGAGCTGCTGCACAAGAAGCACGGAATCCGCTATCAGCGGGGGCGCCGGCACGCCCACCTGCCCGAGTTCCGGAGCGAAGAGCGCTCGTTCCGCCACTACCGCGAGGCCGACCAGTTCCTCCAGAGCCTCAGCCGCGAGCTCCGGCGTTTCTCGAACGCCTGAAACCTGTAGAATCTGTCTCCATGGAGTCCATCAACAGGCAGATCGAGCAGCTTTTCGTCCGCGCGCTGGAGCAGGCCTTCGGCGAGCAGGCCCGCGGGACCGACCCGCTCATCCGGGTTTCCGCCGACGAGAAGTTCGGCGACTACCAGAGCAATCTGGCCATGGGGCTGGCCAAGCGGCTGGGGGCCAGGCCGCGGGACGTCGCCCAGAAGGTCGTGGATGCGCTGCAGAGCGACCCGCAAGCCCTGGCCGTGTGCGAGCCCTTCGAGATCGCCGGGCCGGGATTCATCAATGTCCGTCTGCGCACCGGCTGGCTGGCGGAAACGCTGGAATCCATTCCGCCCGGCGGCGAGGCGTCGGCCGGTACGGCGGCCGGCTTCGATCATCTGGGCCTCCAGCCCTCCGGCGAGCCCCGGGTGGTCGACGTCGACTACTCGAGCCCCAACAATGCCAAGCAGATGCACGTCGGCCACATCCGCAGCACGATCATCGGCGATGCGATCGCCCGTGTCCTCGAGTTCCAGGGCCACCGGGTGATCCGGCAGAACCACGTCGGCGACTGGGGCACGCAGTTCGGCATGCTCATCGCCCATTTGAAGGACCAGATGCCCGATGCCCTCGAACATCCCGAGCAGGTGCACCTGGCCGACCTCGAGGCCTTCTATCGCGAAGCCAGTGAGCGGGACAAGAACGATCCCGCCTTCGCCGAGCGGGCCCGGGCCGAGGTGGTCGCCCTGCACCGCCATGAGCCCGCGACGCTGCGGGCGTGGGAGTACATCGTCGAGGAGTCGCGCAATCACTACCTGCCCGTGTACCGGCGGCTCGGCGTGGCCCTGACGCGCGACGATGAACGAGGCGAAAGCTTCTACAACCCGATGCTGGCGGGGGTCGTCGAGGAACTCGAAGAGCGCTTCGCACCCGGCGCCTCGCCCGATGCGGGCCCCTCGCCGGGGACGCGCATCGAGGTCCGGGAGTCCGACGGGGCGCTGTGCGTGTTTCACTACGTCGATGGCCAGCCGGCGTTCAAGAATCCCGAAGGCGAACCCTTTCCGATGATCATCCGCAAGTCGGACGGGGCGTTCCTCTACGCCACCACCGACCTGGCGGCGGTGAAGTTCCGGACCGGTGAGCTGCACGCGGACCGGATCATCTACGTCACCGACGCCCGGCAGGCCCAGCACTTCCAGATGGTGTTCGCCACGGTGCGGGCGGCCGGCTGGGCCGGCCCGGGGGTGACGCTCGAGCACGTCACCTTCGGCTCGATCCTGGGCGAAGACCGCCGGCCTCTCAAGACACGCAGCGGCGAGAGCATCAAGCTCTCCGAACTGCTCGACGAGGCGGTCAGCCGGTCCGAAGCGCTGGTTCGCGCGAACGAGGCCGATCCGGACAAGCGGCGCGGCTTCACGGAAGCGCAGATCAAGGACGTGGCCGAGGCCGTCGGCATCGGCGCGGTCAAATACGCGGACCTCTCGCAGAACCGCCAGAGCGACTATGTCTTCAGCTGGGACAAGATGCTCGCGCTGGAGGGCAACACGGCTCCGTACCTGATGTACGCCTACGCCCGGATCCGCAGCATCCACCGCAAGGGCGCCGCCGAGGGCGGCCTGCCCGAGCGCGGGCGGATCCTCATCGAGCAACCCGCGGAGCGGGCCCTCGGCCGCCAGATCCTGCGGTTTGCGGAGACGATCGACAGCATCGGCGCCAACCTCAAGCTGAACCTGCTGACCGATTACCTGTACGAGCTGGCCGGCGCGTTCATGAAGTTCTACGAGTCGTGCCCGGTGCTCACGGCCGACACACCCGATCGCCGCGCCTCGCGTCTGCGGCTGTGCGACCTGACGGCCCGCACGCTCCGCGTGGGGCTGGGCCTGCTCGGCATCCGCGTGCTCGAACGGATGTGAGGGGCGATCCCGCGGGCAGGGCGGGAAAGGCGCCCACCTGGACTCCCGGAGGGAATGCCGGACCGGTCCGATCAGATGGACGGGTTCATTGTCGATGCCGGCGAAAGTTCGTAGAATTGGTGTCATGAGTCGGGCCAAAGTCGCTATCGTTCGGACACGTCCGCAGACCGTCCTGGCGGATTACCACCGGGTCATGAACCTGGCGGGCTATCAGGACGTGGTCGATAAAACCGCGGATACGGCGCTCAAAGTCAACATTTCGTGGCATTTCTTCTACCCGGCCGCGAGTACGACGCCCTGGCAGCTCGAGGGGGTGATCCGCACGCTCAAACGCGACGGGTACGACCCCAACCTCGTGCACGCCTGCCATAATCGGACCGTGGTGATTGATGCGCACCTGGGGGAGCGCGAGAACAAACAGGTGAACGTCGTTCAGGCACACGGCTTGCGGAATATTCACCTCTACGAGGCGGGGCAGGAGTGGATCAACATCCGCGACGCGGTCGGCGACCTGACGAAGGACTTCCTGTGCCTCAATGAGGTCTACCCCAAGGGTTTTTCGATTCCCAGGCGCTTCATCGGCGAGAACATCATCCACCTGCCGACGGTCAAAACGC
>CAZQEN010000215.1:0-13051 GCA_964591605.1 uncultured Planctomycetales bacterium | reverse complement strand
GAATTCATCGAGAAATTCAAGCACGAGATCCCCCGCTACATGCTGCGTCACAAGATGAAGGCGGGGATGACGGGGTACGCCCAGGTCAACGGCTTCCGCGGCAACACCTCGCTCCGCAAGCGCATCCAGCACGACGTGTACTACATCAAGAACTGGAGTCTCGGGCTCGACATCCAGATCCTGGCCCGCACAATGGCCGGGGCGTGGTTCAGCAAACACGAAACGTAGCGTGGATCGTCCATTACCTCGACACGCAGTCGCGCGGCGACCATTCGCAACGCGCGGCATCAGGAAGCGGCTTGCCTGTGGCGTGGACACACCTCCAGCCGCGGATCAGCCTCGCCGCTGACGCTCCAGGTTCTGAATGGCTGGGTCGCCGGGAGACATGCGGATTCGAGGGCGATGCGGGAGCCGGGCGATCACAGACGGGCTTCGCGAACCATCTCCTGAACGGTTTTCCAGTCACGGGCGATGGCCGCGAGAATCGCCTTTTCCTGCTCCGAGCCGGCCGGGGCGGCCTTGAGATACTCCACGTGGAGCGAGATGGGGCCGGTGAAGCCGAGCGCCTTCATCCGCGACATCACCTGCTTCCAGGGTACCATGCCCTGACCCAGCGGGCCCCAGCGGTCTTTCCAGCCTCCGCCGGTTTCGTGCTCCCATGAGAAGTCCTTGACCGACAGCATGATGATGCGCGGGGCGAGGAGGTTCAGCCCGATCTGCCAGCCGCCGTGGCCGCCTTCGACGGTGGCATGAGCCGCATCAAAGTAGGAACCGATCGTCTCGGGCGGCAGGTCGCCCAGAAGCCCGTGCAGGTCCCACATCGGCGAACCGACGTTGAGGCCGGAATGGTTGTGAAAGCCCAGCCGCAGACCGTGAGAACGGGCCAGCGCGACCAGGTCCCGCAGCTTCGACTTGACGTCGCGCAGGGTCTCATCAATGCGCCGCAGGTCGCGATAGGGGTAGTACCCGAGCTTGAGATACCGGATGCCAAGGGCGGCGGCTGTCCGGAAAACCGCTTCCGCATGGTCTTTGCCGGCGTCGGTGATGCCGGTGGTCAGCATGGCCACGCCGATCCCGGCGGCCTTGAGCAGCTCGTGGGCGCGCGGGAGATCGTCCACCACGCGCTCGGGGAGCACGTGGCCGCCCGGCCGGCAGGTGAGATCCAGGGCATCGCAGCGCAGATCATGCAGGAGCGGAGGCAGTTCCGCGACGGGCCGGCCCCCCAGCGGCTTGGAGAAGAGGCACAATCGGGGTCGGCGAGGGGTATCCGACGGCAGTTCCCCCCCTCGCGCCGCGCCGGTGACGGCGACAACGGCCAGCGATGCCTGCAGAAACTCGCGCCGGCTCGAGCGGGACCCACACACGGCCTTCATTCGGAATCCTCCTTCACCGGCGGCGCCAGGAGCGCGCCATCTTCCCCCAGAGCCACCGGGTTCTCGAGCAGCCGCAGACTGCCGCGGTCGGCGTCCAGCTCCGCCATGATCCCCAGCGGCAGCGTCGCGTTGTATCGGTAATGCCCCACCGGCCAGTTCCAGATAACAGGAATGCCGCTGTCTTCAAAGTAATCGGCGAAGATCTGCTGGAGCGTCAGGCTGCGGGAGCCGTTCCTGGCGTCGCAATCCACGAACACCCCAAGCACGACGCCCGCGAGCACGTCGAGCTGGCCCGCCAGCCGCATCTGCGAGAGGAATCGGTCGATCCGGTAAGGCTCCTCGTTTCGGTCTTCGAGGAACAGGATGCGTCCCTCGGTCTCGATTTCGTACGGGGTGCCCATGAGCGTGCTGACCAGCGTCAGGTTCCCGCCGGTGAGCCGGCCGCGGGCGATCCCGGGGGAAATCGTCCGGATGCGCGGGTTGTCGGGGGCGGGCACGTACGCGTATCCGGGCGAGTCGCTTTCGCTCCTCTGACTCTGCGACGCGACGTACTTTTCAAGCAGGAGCGCCCGCCAGAAGGAGTCGAGCGAGAACGTCGAGGGGTTGTCGGGGCTGCCCAGGCCGTACGAGGCCACCGGACTGTGAAATGTCACCAGCCGGCATTTTCGCTGGATGGCCAGATGCAGGCCGGTGATGTCGCTGAAGCCGGTGAAGATCTTGGGATGGCGGCGGATCGCCTCGTAATCGAGCAGGTCGAGCATGCGCGTGGTGCCGTAGCCGCCGCCTCCGCAGAAAACGGCATCGACCTGGGGGTCAAGAAAGGCGTTCATCAGCTCGCCGGCGCGTTCTTCATCGGTACCCGCCAGATAGCCGCGGCGGCGGTAGAGGTTGGGCGGCACTTTGACGCGGAAACGCATCTCTTCGAGCCGCCGCACCGCCCGCTCGATCCGGTCGCGGTCGAGGTCGCCCGCCGGGGCGACGATGGTGATCGTGTCACCCGGCGAGAGCGCCCGCGGGCGGATGAGGGGAAGCTCATCTCCCGCGCACAACTGCAGCAACGAGAGCAGACCAACGCAGATCATGGCGGACATGATATCGCCCCGGTGCGGCCCGTCGAATCGGTGCAGGTCCCCCACCCTTCGGGTGGGCCACCCCAACACCTCGATTGGTTGGAGTACGGCAGATACGATACCGTTCGCATGAACCTGCATTTCGAGATTCTCCAGAGGGCGCCGAAGCAGGAGGCGCGGTGCGGGCGGATCACGACGCCGCATGGCGCGGTGCGCACGCCCGCGTTCATGCCGGTGGGGACGCGCGGAACGGTCAAGGGCGTCTGGCCGCGGCAGGTGCGCGAGAGCGGTGCGGACATCCTGCTCGGAAACACCTATCACCTCTGCCAGCGCCCGGGGGCGGAGCTGATCGCACAATTCGGCGGGCTGCACCGGTTCATGGGCTGGCCCCACCCCATCCTGACCGACAGCGGCGGATACCAGGTGTTCTCGCTCGCCTCGCTCAACCGGATCACCGACGAGGGGGTCAGTTTCCGCTCACACATCGACGGCCGGCGGATCGACCTCGACCCCGTGTCGGCCACGCGCATTCAGAATCAGCTTGGCGCGGACATCATCATGTGCCTGGACCAGTGCCCGCCGGGCGATGTGGACCGCGTGACCGCCGCGCAGGCAGTCGACCGGACGATCCGCTGGGCTGCCGCGTGCAAAGCCGCCCACGCGCGCGACGATCAGGCCCTGTTCGGCATTGTGCAGGGCGGGGTCTTTGCCGATCTGCGCCTGGCGTGCGCACGCCGGCTGATCGAGCTGGATTTCGACGGCTATGCAGTGGGCGGCCTCTCCGTCGGAGAGACGCACGAGCAGATGGTGGCGGTGCTCGATGATCTGGTACCCGCCCTGCCGGCGGACCGGCCGCGATACCTCATGGGCGTCGGCATGCCGCGCGACATCCTGGCGGCGGTCCGGGCGGGGATCGACATGTTCGACTGCGTGCTGCCCACGCGCAACGGCCGCAACGGCTACGCCTTCACCGCCACCGGCAGCCTGCGGCTGCGCAACGAGAAGTACCGAACCCAGGACGAGCCGCTCGAGGGCGACTGCCCCTGCCCGACCTGCCGTCAATTCAGCCGGGCGTATATCCGTCACCTGTTTTCAGCCGGAGAGATGTTTGGCCCGATGCTGCTCAGTGTTCACAACCTCTGGTTTTTTCAGAGGTTTATGAGCAGGCTGCGAGACTTGATTCCGACGGGTGATTGGGCGACGATGCTGGCCGAATTTCCGGTGGCCGGCGCGGCCGCCGAAGACCGCGGTCCCGACGGAGAGGCTTCGTGATCGACATCCTCGCTTCATTGCTCGCACAGCAGCCCAAACCCCAGCAGCCCGGCGGGTTCGACCCGGTCTTCATCATCGGCCTCCCGCTGATCATCATCGTGTTCTACGCGATCGTCCTGTCGGGCAATCGAAAGCAGAAGAAGCAGCGGGCGGCGATGCTCTCGGCGGTCAAGAAGAATGACCGCGTGATGACCATCGGCGGCATCATCGGCACAGTCGTCAACGTGAAGGATACCGAGGTCACGCTGAAGGTGGACGAGACGAACAACGTCAAGATCACCGTGATCCGCGGCGCGATTCAGAAGGTCCTCGCCGAGGGTGAGTCGCCGACGGACGTGCAGTAACGGGCCGGTAGGGTGGGCTTTGCCCACCACACCGTAGGGTGGGCTTTGCCCACCACACCGTAGGGTGGGCTTTGCCCACCACTCGGGAGGTGGGCGGAGCCCACCCTACAAGACTGAAGGGCATGCGGGTGGGCAGAGCCCACCCTACAAGACACGCGGCGGGCAGAGCCCACCCTCCCACTCGATGGTGGGCGGAGCCCACCCTAGCAGACTGCGGAAACGAATGCCCCATGGCAGCCCCACGCTCGAATGCAACTGAGCGGCCGCTCCGCGGCGTCCTCCCCGTCTTCCAGACGCCCTACCACGACGACGAGACGATCGACTTCGCTATGCTGCAGCGCGAAATCGAGTGGCTGTACGACTGCGGCGCCGACGGCATCGTGATGGCCATGGTCTCCGAGGTGCTGCGGCTCTCAAGCGAGGAGCGTGAGGCACTGGCCGAGGCCGCCTGCCGGTTCGGCGGCACGCGCGGCACGGTCATCATCAGCGTCGGAGCGGAGAGCAGCCACACGGCCGAGCGCTACGCCCGGCATGCAGAGGCGCACGGGGCCCATGCCGTGATGGCCGTGCCGCCGGTGTCGATCGGCGTGGGCGAATCCGAGCTGCTTCGCTATTACGGGCGGATCATCCGCAGCGTCGGAATCCCGGTCGTAGTCCAGGACGCGAGCGGATACGTCGGCCGACCGATGTCCGTCGAGTTGCTGGCCCGCCTCCTGGCTGAGTATGGTGATCGGGTGCTCTTCAAACCCGAGGCGACGCCCATCGGGCCGCGACTCAGCGCGCTGCGCGAGGCCACCGGTGGAAAGGCGCGGGTGTTTGAGGGGACGGGCGGAATCGCTCTCGTCGACAGCTACCGGCGCGGGATCGTGGGCACGATGCCCGGGGCGGACCTCATCCGGGGGATCGTGGCCCTCTGGCGGGCGCTCCAGGCGGGCGATGAGCAGCGCGTTTACGCTCTGTCGCTACCGATTTCCTCGATCATCGCCGTGCAGAACAGCCTGGACGCCTTCCTGGCCGTCGAGAAGTATCTCCTGGTCAAGCAGGGCGTGCTGCGCAACACCATCGTACGCGGGCCGGTGGGCTTTGTCCTCGACGAAGAGACGCGCCGCGAGGTCGACCGGCTGTTCGGAGTGCTGGAGAATGAATTGAGGCGGTGAGTACGAAGTCGGTGACTGAATCGGCGGGATGGCATGGAACCGTTTTCCGGACAGATCGCGATCATCAGCGGCGGATTGGGCGACATCGGACGGGCGATTGCGCTCGAATTCGCAGCCCGCGGCGCAGATATCGCCATCGGTGATGTCCTGGATCCGGCCGAGGGGGAGTCGCTGCTGAGCCGAATCCGCGGATCCGGCCGGCGGGCCAGGTACGACCACGTGGATGTATCCGATGCGGCCGCAGTGCAGGCGTGGGTCGCGGCGGTCGAAGCCGATCTGGGCGCACCGACGCTGATCATCCCCAACGCAGCCGTCGTGCACTTTGCCCCCATTCCGCAGCTCACCCCGCAGGTGTGGCGCCAGGAGCTGTCGGTCAATCTCGACGGAGCGTTCTACCTGGCGCAGGCGGCGGCGCAGCGACTGCTGGCCCTCGCAAGGCCCGGGCGGATCGTATTCATCGGAAGCTGGGCCGGGCATGCCGTGCACCCGACCATTCCGACGTACTGCGTGTCCAAGGCGGGGCTGCGGATGCTCATGAAGTGCATGGCCGCCGAGCTTTCGTCACACGGCATCCTGGTGAGCGAGCTCGCGCCGGGTTATGTGAATGCCGGGCTGTCGGGCCGCTGGTTCAAGGCCCATCCGGACAGCGCGGAGGCGTCGCGGCTCACGGTGCCGGTTCGAAGACTGATCGAAGCGGACGAAGTGGCACGACAGGCGGCGTGGCTGTGCGATCCGGCCAATCAGCACATCTCCGGCACCGCCATCATCATGGACGGCGGCCTGAGCCTCTTCGGGTACGGCGGGCAGAAGCCGCCATCGGGTGACGAGTAGATGAACGAAAGCAGGACAGTCCGCGATTCTTCCGCCGTGGCCCAGATCGGGGTCGCCCGGCGCGATATCACCCCGCCGGTGGGGATCTACAACCGGTGCTGGGGGGCGGCCCGGCACGATGTCGCGGCAGGTGTGCATCGACCGCTGTCGGCCACGGTGCTGGTCATTCGCCAGGATGCCGCCGCCCCGCCGCTCGTGCTCGCTTCGATCGATGCGGGATGGTGGCAGGGAGACCGCGACGAGTGGCGCGTCCGCGGCGGGCTGATCGAGCCGCTCGGGCTGGATCCGGCCCGCGTGATGCTGTGCCTCACGCACACCCACGCGGCATGTTCGCTCTGCACCGACGATGCCGACAAACCGGGCGGACATCTGATCGCACCGTATCTGGAGCGTCTGACGGCGGCCCTCGTCGACGCAACGCGCGAAGCGATGCAGAATGCAGCGCCGGCGGTGCTGACGTGGGCGACCGGAAGGTGCAATCTGGCGGCCAACCGCGACCTGCCGGACACGGACCGGCCGCGGATCGTGTGTGGATACAACCCTCGACATCCCGCTGACGACACCCTGCTGGTCGCCCGTGTGAGCCGGATCGAGCCGGAGCGGGCATCGCCAGGTGCTACGGCCGGCGGGCGATGTGTGGCGACGATCGTGAACTACGCCTGCCACCCCACCACGCTCGCGTGGGAGAACGAGCTGATCTCGCCCGATTTTGTGGGGGCGACGCGGGAAGTCGTCGAGTCCGTCACCGGCGGCGCGCCCTGCCTGTTTCTGCAGGGAGCGTCCGGCGAGCTCGCGCCCCGCGAACAGTATGTGGGCGACTCGACCATCGCCGATGCCAACGGACGCCGCCTCGGCTTCGCCGCGGCGGCCACGCTTGAGTCGATGCTCCCCCCTGCCACCGGGCTGCGGTATGCCGGCGTCGTGGAATCCGGCGCCCCGCTGGCCACGTGGGCCCGCCATCCGTGCGAGCCGTCCCGCCTCATTGCTGCTTCCCAGATCCAGGTTGAACTGCCCCTCAAGAAACTGCCGTCGGAGACGCAGATTCTGAGCGAGCTGTCGGCCTGCACAGACCGCACCATGGCCGAGCGGTTGCGGCGCAAGCTCCGCGTCGTCCGCGCGGTCGGAAGCGGCCCCACGTGCCGGCTGCCCGCGTGGATCTGGCGCGTCGGCGACAGCATCCTGCTCGGCCAGCCCAATGAGGCATACTCGGATTTCCAGATCGCGCTGCGCGCCGCGTTTCCCGGGCGGGCGATCGCCGTCATGAACGTGGTCAACGGCCACAGCGGCTACCTGAGCCCGCCCGAACTCTACGACCAGGACGTCTACCAGGTCTGGCAGAGCCCGTTCGAGCGCGAGTCGCTGCCCCGTTTGATTAACGCCTGCCAACAGGCGATCGGGGCCATCCTTCACCAGTCCGAGGGCACCGAATGAGTGGAATGGAGAGTTTTGCACTCGGATTCTGGGATCTGGTCGCGTTCTTCGGCTATTTCGTGGTCATTTCCGTCGTCGGATTCATCGCCGGACGCCGCGAGCACGCGACCTCCGACGATTACTTCCTGGCCGGCCGCAGGCTGCCCTGGTACATCGTCGGCGGCTCGTTCGTCGCCTCCAACATCAGCAGCGAACACTTCATCGGCATGATCGGCGCCGCCTACGTCTACGGCATCTGCGTGGCCATGTGGGAATGGGGCAATATCTGGTCGTTCACGCTGCTCATCTGGTTCTTCATCCCGTTCCTGCTCGCCTCGAAGGTGTTTACGACGCCCGAGTTCATGGAGCGGCGGTTCAATCCAGGGCTGCGGCAGTTCTTCGCGGTCGTCACGGTGATCAGCAACGTCGTCGCGTTCCTGGCGGCGGTTCTCTACGGCGGCGGGCTGGCGGTCCAGAGCCTGTTCGGCGATTCGCTCGGTCGCGCCATCCAGTCTGTGGCCCCGGTCTCCGCGGCCGCCCTGCCCTCGGCGGAGCTGTGGGTGGCGATCGTGCTGCTGGGCATCATCGCCGGGGCGTGGGCGATTTACGGCGGGCTGAGCAGCGTCGCCTGGACGGACTTCGCCATGCTCATCGTCATGCTGGCCGGCGGAATCATGGTGACCGTGCTGGGGCTGTACATGATGTCCGGCGATCAGCACTCCCTGGTGGCCGGCTTCCGCGCGGTCATCGATCGCAACCAGGCCCATTCGGGCGCCTGGGCGGAGGCCGTCCAGCGCAGCGCTCCGCACATTCTGCACACCGACACCCACCAGTACGACCGACTGTCCGTGATTCAACCGCTCACCCACGAGCTCGCCCCCTGGCCGCATCTGATCTTCGCGGTCTTCTCGATCAGCATCTGGTACAACGTCATCAACCAGTTCATGATCCAGCGCGTGCTGGGCGCCAAAGACATGTACCATGCCCGGATGGGCATCGTCTTCGCCGGGTATCTCAAGATCCTCATGCCGTTCATTGTCGTGCTGCCCGGCCTGATTCTCTTCGCGAAGTACCCTGAGGTCATGCTCGGGCCGTGGAAGGAAGTGAAACCGGAAGCCGACCGGGGCTACGTGCACATGCTCCAGACCATCGTGCCCATCGGCCTGCGCGGGCTGTTTCTGGCCGCACTCTTCGGGGCGATTCAATCGACGATCAACTCCGTGCTCAACTCGACGGCCACAATCATCACGCTCGACATGTACAAACGGTGGATGCGCCCGCAGGCCACCGAGCGGCAGCTCGTGATCGTGGGCGTGTGGACGACGACCATTGTCCTGGCGATTGCCATTGTGCTCGGCGGATTCATCGGCCGGCTCGGGCACGGGCTGTTCACGTACATCCAGGAGCTGTACGCGTTCTTCGCCCCGCCGTTCGCGGCCGTGTTCCTGCTGGGCATCCTGTTTCGGCGGATCAACGGAACCGGGGCGACCGCGGCGGTCGTGGTCGGATTCATGTTCGGCATCGTGCTCAAGCTCTGCGTGCAGTTCGTGCCGGGGTGGCCGGGCTGCCTGCATCCGTTCATGATTCAGGCGACGGTCAACTGGGCGTTCTGCGTCGTGCTGTGCGTGGCGGTGAGCCTGGTCACGCCGCCGCCGGCGCCGGAGCAGGTGACCGATGACCTGACGTTCAACTGGCGGCGACTCAACATCTTCGGCGGGCTGGGACGCCACTGGTACAGCAGCGTGCTCTTCTGGTGGGGCCTGTTCTGCCTCGGTATCCTCGCGTTGATGGTTCTTTTCTCCGGACACGTTCTTTGATCTCTCGAGTGCGCATCATGCGATTCTCAACCTTATGCTGGATGGCCGGCTGCCTCATGGGCGTACCTTTCGTGTCGAAGGCCGTCGAGCCTGATCAATCGGCCCGGAAGCTGATCGAGTTCGGCTGGGACGAACCCGACCCGGCCTTCATGCGCCAGCACATCGAGCAGATGAAGAAAACGCCGTTCGACGGCTGCGTGTTTCATCTGAACTACAAGGACTCGACGGGCAAAACGGGGAGCTTTCTGTGGGAGGGCTGGGGCAAACGGGCCTTCAAGGCGGAAGATCTTGCGGAGGGGCTGGCGGATTTGAAAGCCACCAATTTCGGCCGTTTTTCGCACAATTTCCTGCGGTTCAACACCACGCCGGCCGACCTGAGCTGGTTCGATGACTTCTCAGCCGTTCTGACCAACGCGGAACTGGCCGCCCGCATCGCCCGCGAGGGCAAGGCCAGGGGGCTGCTCTTCGACATCGAGCAGTACAACGCACCCCTGTTCGACTACCCCAAACAGCCCGACAAGGACAAGCGGACCTGGGACGAGTACGCCCGGCAGGTGCGGCAGCGCGGGCGCGAGGTGATGCAGGCCTTTCAGAAGGGCTTTCCGGACCTGACCGTGTTCCTCACGTTCGGCTACACCCTCCCGGTCGAGATGACGCACCGCGATCTGGGCAAACTGCCCGAAGTGAGCTACGGCCTGCTCCAGCCGTTCCTCGACGGGATGCTCGAGGCGGCCGAAGGCAAAACGCGGTTCGTCGATGGGAACGAACTGGCCTATTCGTTCCGCGATCTCAAGACGTTTCAGCAGTCGCGTCGGAATATGAAGGAAGTCGTCGCCCGCCTGACGGCCGATCCGGACAAGTACCGGCGGCTCTACTCGGCGTCCTACGGGCTGTGGATGGACTATGACTGGCGCAACAAGGGCTGGGACACGCAGGACCCCGGCAGGAACGTGCACTCGCCCGAGCAGTTCGAGGCCATCGTCCGGCTCGCCCTGCAGCATGCGGATGAATACGTGTGGATCTATACCGAAACGCCGCGCTGGTGGACGCAGGCCGGCGGTCCCGAGAAGCTCCCGGCCGCCTACGCGGAGGCGATCCGCCGCGCCCACCGGAGCGTCTCATCCCGGCCCGCACCGGCAAACTGACATGTCCTGCCAGAGGGCAGGCGTCAGGGCTCCGCCCTCACCGTCCACGGCCGCACGTGCTCCGCGAAATAGCGGAACTCGATCTGCGGGAACTTTTCGGCCAGATGCCTGGCCATGTTCTCACATCCGGGCATCTCGGTGGTACCGTGTTCGAGGGTGATGACCGCCGCGCCCATCTCGTGCATCCGCTCACGCTGCGACCAGTACGTGGCTCCGTCGAAGCAGACGATCACCACGTCCGCCCCCGCTTCGACCATTTCACGGTCGGGGGAGATGCAGCCGACGCCGATGGCCGGCCGGCGGATGATGCGGTCCGGGTCGCCGATCACCTGCACGCTGTCCTGCCCCAGGTGCCTGACCTTCTGGCCGACGGAGCGGGCGAAATCCCGGAGCTTCTGAGGCTTGACGTCGTAGATCGCCCGGAACGGATCGTCTTTCGGCGTGTACGTCGGCTCACCCAGCCCCAGGCAGCGGGCCCACGAATCGCGGATGCCCGCTTTCGGCCAGCGGTCCCACGTATCGTGCACGCGAAGAACCACCATGCCGGTCTTCTCGAGGAACTGGCGCTTCGCGTCCCCGGGCGGCCTGTCGCGCCAGAACGTTTCGGGCGCGGCGTGCTCCCAGAATGTCGGCTCGTGCGTGATGAGCAGCTCGCAGCCGGCCGCGTGGGCCGCCTTGATGTTCTCGATGGACGGATACCAGCAGACACCCGCCTTTTTGATCGATTTCGTCGGATCGCCGATCTTGACCGTGTCCACCGTGTTCTTCGGATCGACCTGCGGACACTGCGAGAACAGATACTTCTGAATGTCGAGCGTGTTGGGCTGGCGTTCGGAATCTCCGCTCTGCTGGGCCCGGCACAGCGACGCGCTCAGGAGCACGGCAATCAGGGCGGCATGACGTTTCATCGGTGTCCTCCTTCCAAAGTTGCGGCTTCCATTCAGGTGCTGACTTTTCACCGCTCCGGCAGGATGCCACAAGCGGTCACAATTGCCGGTCGAGACGGCGGTACATGATGGCTTCGCTCAGGTCGTCGGGGTGGATGGCTTCGCGCCCGGCGAGGTCGGCGATGGTGCGGGCGACCCGCAGGATTTTGTCGTGGGCGCGGGCCGAGAGGCCCAGCTCGGTGAGCGCCTGCTTGAGAATGGCTTCACCGGCGTCGTCGATGCGGCAGTGTTTGCGGAGCTGGGCCGAACCGATGCTCCCGTTGAGGAGCGTGCTGGCCTCGCCGTAGCGATCGCGCTGAATCTGCCGGGCGCGGACAACCTGCTCGCGGATCGAGGCGGAATCGGTGCCGTTCTGCTGGCCCCGAAGCTCGCGATAGGGAACCGGCGGCACCTCGATGTGAATGTCGATGCGGTCGATGAGCGGGCCGCTGATCCGCGAGAGATACTTCTCGATCTGCGGCTGCGTGCATTTGCACTGGCGGCGCGGATCCGTGTAGTAGCCGCAGGGGCACGGATTCATCGCGGCGACGAGCATGAACCGCGCGGGGAACGCGATGGACGAATGCGAGCGGGCGATGGTCACCACGCCGTCCTCGAGCGGCTGTCGGAGCGTTTCGAGGATCGGCCGCGGGAATTCCGGGAACTCGTCGAGAAACAACAGGCCGTGATGAGCGAGCGACACCTCGCCGGCCTGCGGGATCGAGCCGCCGCCCACGAGGGCGGGCGCGCTGGCGGAGTGATGCGGCGTGCGCACCGGGCGTCGGGCCATCAGGGCCTGGCCGGCCGGGAGCTTGCCCGAGGCGGAGTAGATCCGCGTGGTTTCCAGCGATTCGGGCAGCGTGAGCGGCGGCAGGATCGTCGGGATGCGCTTGCTGAGCATCGTCTTACCGGTGCCGGGCGGGCCCATCAGCAGAATGTTGTGAGCCCCGGCTGCGGCGATGGTCAACGCCCGTTTGACCGACTCCTGGCCGCGGACATCCGAGAAATCGACCTCGTAGCGCGAGGCTTCACGGAACACGGCGTCGATATCGACGACGGTGGGCTCGATTGGCAGTTGATCCGTCAGAAAGCCGATCGCCTCCGCGAGGGTCTCAATCCCGATCACCTCGACATCGCCGACCACCGCCGCCTCGGCCGCGTTTTCGCGCGGCACGATCAGACCCGCGCGGCCCTCCTTGCGGGCCAGGATGGCCATCGACAGCGCGCCCTTGATCGGCCGCACCCGGCCATCGAGGGCCAGTTCGCCGGCGATGATGTAGTCACGGACGCGCGGCGGCGTCCCCTCGCCACCCGCGAAGATCATGCCCAGGGCGATCGGCAGGTCAAACGCCGGCCCCTCCTTCTTCACGTCGGCCGGGGCCAGATTGACGATCGCCTTGTAGCGCGGGTGCTGATAGCCCGAGTTGTTCAGGGCACTGCGGACCCGTTCGAGGCTCTCTTTCACCGCCGTGTCAGGCAACCCCACAATCGACGGAGGGGCCATCCCCCGCGAGGCCACATCGACCTCCACCTCGCAGGGAATCGCGTCGATCCCGACCAGCGCCACACTCTGCAGACGTGCCAGCATGCGGTGGCATCCTATTCATTCCCCGCCTCGAAGGCAACACCCGCGGAGCCGGCCGCGGACGGTGGGGTGCATCCGAAATACAGGGGCGTGTCTCCCGGGTGGCATGGGTCCCGGCGCG
>CAZQEN010000214.1:546-13137 GCA_964591605.1 uncultured Planctomycetales bacterium | reverse complement strand
GCGGTTCAATGCCCGCATCCTGCAGCATCTTGAGCACTGTCCGGCTCGTGTTGCACCGCGGGTTGTGATAGATCGTGACATTGGCTTCGGATCCTGATCGGTGAATCATCGCTGACGCTCCGCATCCATTGGGGGAGCCATCATGCGGGCTTTCGGAACCCGGTCAAGGCCCGGGCGGCATGAGAGGCAGGCGCGGCGCTTCGGCAGGGTCCGACCGCTCCGCGTAATCGCATGTCACCAGCGCCTGGTCGATCCGCCGTGCGAACGATACAGGCAACGGGTCCGAATAATCGACCGGAAGAAACGAGAACGCGGCCTGGTTGTTCAGACAGCGCTGAACGTGCCCATCGACATAGGTGATATTCACATAACGATCGTCATGCGTCGTCCGCTGCAGGATCGGCATGGGGCCCTGGCTGATCATGTCGAAGAATAGTGCGCGGGCCTTGCGGCCGGTCTCGTTCACGCCGAGGTCTTCGAGCCGGTCGCGCGTCGTCTGATCGAGATGGCGATACAGGTAGGTCCCATACGCGTCGGCGCTGGTACCCAGGTTCGCCATCTGCGCGCTCATGTCCATGTCGCGGTCATCAGGACAGAAGAAGACACGCAGATCCCCCAGCCCCCGCCGCCAGAGCAGGCCGTGTGCGCTGTACTGCCTGAGGTTGCCAACCCAAAGCCAGCCAGTGGCAAATTCCGTCCAGGGGCGGGTGGGAAAGAGCGGAAACGGCAGCGTCGGCCCCGCGGGAATGCGGCCGGCGTGAGAAACGGCGTAGGCCTGCACGCCGAGCATGACTTGGTGAAGATTCGCCCCACAGGCCGTCAGGCGCGCCTGCTTGCGGCTGCTGCGCAGCGCTGGCAATAACACTGCGGCCAGCAGCGCGATGATCGCCGTCACTACCAGCAGCTCAATCAGCGTAAAGCCGTTACGGCGCCGGCCGGCGCGGTGTAATAATCGTCGACTCGCCATCGCGCGACTCCTCTCCGGCTTCGCTCCATGCGGTTCGCCCGAATGGATCTCTCAGAACACGAATCAGCAGCTCCGCTCGGCTCGACACGCCGAAACGCTGGTAGAGCTCCTTCACATAATCGTGAACGGTATGTCGGCTGAGGCGCAGGTGAATTGCCACCTGCTTTTCTGAATCGCCGGCCATGAGGCGCCGCAGCACGCGGCCCAGGTACGGCGGGAGATGATCACGAGACGGGGATTCCGGCCGGCTGGCAACGGAACGGAAGAACCAGCCGAACTCGTCGCTGAAGATCTGGAGGATCTGGCGCTCGCGCGCTCCCATCCGCCGCTCCCGGAGGGGTCGATTGAAAGCGAACCCGATCACGCCGCCCTGACGGGGCAGCAGGAACGAACCGGCGGCGCCCATGTCGATCCGGCCGGGACGCACGAAATCGTTGAAGACCACCGATCGGAACCATTCCGGATCGGGCACGACTTCAGGGCGAAGGAACACGCGGCCCGGATGAGCGGCCAGGTGAGCCACCGTCGGGCCGGAGTTTTGTGCCTCGTGGGCGAAGCGGCGGAACACCTCACACGCCTCCGGCGGCCCGATCACCTGAGCCCACGCCGTCGGAAACGACCGTCGGCCGGGAACGAAGCACGATGCCTCCTGCATCGAGCCCACCGGCGCGTTCACGAGCTCCCCCAGGCGGACCAGCACATGCCGCACCCGCGTCTCTCGATCGGGTGGCAACTCGTGCAGCTCACCGGTCAGGCGCAGCAGCGCCCGCACGTCAGCAACGGTCACTCGTGTCGATCGAGCCATGCCATTATCTCGCACGGTGCGCGAACGGTACGGCGGTACGACAAACAAACGGGTTACAGCAGGTTGTACGACAGTGACAGCCAGATACAGAAAGGCAATTCGACCCTGCCCCCCATTTTAGGGGGATTGCGGTGCGCCTGCAATAGCTGAGATATTGCCGGAAATGGCCGGGCAGATCGGCCTGAGCGGCTCTGCCTGTCAACGAGCCGGCGGACCTACGCTGCACGACCTCACGATCACGGGCCGAAGTCATTTTTGTACGAGGAGAAGCCATGAGACGTCTTGTTCTAAGCAGTACCGCTCTCTGCGCGGCACTCGTCCCCGCGCTACAGGCATCCGCTCAGCACTACTGGAACAACCCGAACGTCGGAGCTTTCTCGGACCCTGCGAACTGGTGTCCTGCTCCGCCGCTTCCCACCACGACGAACTGGGCATCGCTCCATTTCCGTTTCGATCGCGACCATAACGACGGTACCTGCAGTGTTTTTCTGCCGCTGCCGCACGTGGTGAGCACCAGCAGCAGACTCATCAACGCCCTGCATATCGACGATGACATCGTTGACTTCCAACAGACGGGCAGTTTGTCTCTTCGCCCCACCGTTGTGCCGCAGACGGTGCTGAGCATCGGCAACACGTCCTTTGCCAGCATGTCCTCGCGGCTCCGCCTTTATGGAGCCTCCACCAGCGGGATCATTGCCAGTGGGCCCCTCGGCCGCGGCGATGTCCACATGGCCACAGCCCCTAACAGCGGCGGCGTCCTGGAACTGTACGGACCGCGTCTGGTGGGTGTCAATGCGTTGTATATACGGGGATTCGGAGGTGCACAACTCTACATCGGACCCGGCAGCACGGTCGACTCACTCCAGGGCATCGTCGAGGGTGGATTTCACTCCGGAATGTTCGAACTCGCCAGCCAATCCGGATCGCCCCTCACGCTCGTGGGACCCTTCAGTGGCGTGGTGGTCGATGGGACCTGGACGGTGGCCAACGATCTCACCATCGGGACCAGCGGCTCCCACACGATTCCGGCTGACTTCATCGTCCGTGGCTCAGTCAGTGTCGGCGGCTCGCTGACCGTGCGCGGGGGCGATCCGCTTGCCTACTTCACCGCTCTGCGCGTGAACTCTGGCGGCAGCTTGAGCACCGGCCCGGCCTCCATCGGCACTGAAAGCCAGTTTTCAAGCACCTCCGTCTTCATCTCCGGCGGCGGGCTGTGGACAGCCACGGGCCATGTGACGCTCGGCCGTGACGCCGCGGGATCCGTCACCGCCCGGCTGGACGTGTGCAGCGGCCAACTGCGCGTCAATGGCGGCAGTGTGCTCGTGAAAACAACGGCCCGGCTCAAGGGAGCCGACAGCCCATCCGGCGACAGTGGCGTCATTGGCTCCGTGAGCGTGCAAGGCGGGCTCGAGGTCGGCTGCTCACCCGGCCGGCTCACCATCGAGGGCGATTACACGCAGTCCGCAGGGCAACTGACGATGGAGATCACGGGCACCGAACCCGGCCAGTATGATGAGCTGCGTGTGCTGGGCACGGCCACACTCGGCGGCACGCTCGTGCTCAATTTCACCGGCTTCACCCCTCCCCCGGGTCCGGTCACGATTCCGTTCCTCACGGCCACGGGCGGGATCACCGGCTCATTCGCCCATGTGACGCTGATCAACGCGCCGCCGGGCCTGAGCGACGATCCGGCGCAGTTCGCGGGCGGCAGCGTCACCGTCGGCGGCGGCGATCCCTGCGGAACCGACAGCGATGGGGATGGTGTCGGCGATGACTGCGATGGCTGTCCGGGTGACGGCACGAAAACGGAGCCCGGTGCGTGCGGGTGCGGTGTGCCGGACACGGACAGCGACGGCGATGGCACGCCCGACTGCAATGACCTGTGCCCCAACGATGCCGCGAAGACTGCACCCGGCGTGTGCGGGTGCGGCAGCCCGGACGCCGACGCGGATGGCGACGGCACGCCCGACTGCGACGACCTGTGCCCTGGTGATCCCGGCAAGATCGCCCCAGGCCAGTGCGGTTGCGGAATCGCCGATACCGACACGGATCAGGATGGTACGGCCGACTGCCTGGATGGCTGTATCGAGGACGCCGGCAAGACCAGTCCGGGCACATGTGGCTGCGGCGTGCCCGATGTGGATTCGGACGGAGATGGCATTCTCGACTGCAACGACAACTGCGACGACCGCCTCGACTCCGATGGAGACGGCGCGAGCGACTGCATCGATGGGTGCCCGCAGGATTTCGGGAAGACCGAGCCCGGCTTGTGCGGCTGCGGAGTCGCGGATACCGACAGTGACGGCGACGGAACGCCGGACTGCCACGATCTCTGCCCGGATGATCCCGCCAAGACCAATCCGGGGCACTGTGGCTGCGGCCAGCCCGAGACCGACAGCGACGGCGCCGGACTTCCGGATTGCCTCGACGGCTGCCCGCTGGACCCCCAGAAGGGCCACCCCGCCGTCTGCGGATGCGGCGTGGAGGATACGGATTCGGACAGCGACGGCGCAGCGGATTGCATTGATGAATGCCCGGCGGATCCCAACAAAGTCCTTGCTGGTGTCTGCGGGTGCGGAACGGCCGAGACGGATACGGATGCCGACGGCACACCCGATTGCATCGACCAGTGCGTGGAAGACCCCGCCAAGACCGAGCCGGGCGCCTGCGGCTGCCACGCGCCGGATATCGATTCCGATGGCGACGGTGTCGCCGACTGTTCGGATGTGTGTCCAGGAGCAGCCGACGTGGATTCCGACGGCGACGGTACGCTCGACTGCAACGATGGCTGCCCGAACGACGCGGCCAAAACAGCACCCGGCCCCTGCGGTTGCGGCACGCCTGATACCGATAGCGATGGTGACGCCGCTCCCGACTGCCTCGATCACTGTCCGAGCGATCCGAACAAGACCTCGCCCGGCGCCTGCGGGTGCGGCCGATCGGACAGCGAAGCGTGTGCGCAGGGCTGCGGCCAGGGCTACTGGAAGAACCACACCGATCGATGGCCGGTGGCGTATGCCACAACCAGCGATTTCGATGCCGTCTTTGGCGTGAACGCCTTCACGCCGGACATCACGCTGCTGCAGGCGCTCAAGCGTGAGGGCGGCGGCGTAAACGCGCTGGCCCGTCAGGCGGTCGCCGCGCTGCTCAACGCCGCCAGCCCCGACGTGGCCTACCCGACGTCTGTCGAGCAGGTCATCGTCACCGTTCAGTCGGCACTCGCCGGCGGCGGCAGCATTGAAGCGGCCAAGAACGAGTTCGAGCGGAATAACCGGCTCGACTGCCCGCTCGATGGAACCAGGGCCCGCAAGTGAGGCCTTGCCAACCCAGCAGCCGCGGCGGCGCAGGGCCGGAAGGCCCGCGTCGCCGCGGCTTCGCGCGGTGAATGCCCGTCACACAGTCGCGCCGGGGACCTGGTCGTCGTCAACGTGTGGGTCAACATGCGGATATAAAGAGCCCGCCGTCCTTCTCCTCCGACGCCGACGGCACGTTGCAGGTTCTGGAGCGCAGCCGCGGCTGAACTTCGCATCAAAGGAGCTCGCGAATGCGCTCCGGGGGTCGCGCCAGGACGGCCTTGCGCCCGCGAATCACCACCGGCCGTTCGATCAGGATCGGATGCTCTGCCATCAGCTTGATGAGCTGCGCGTCAGAGTAGTCCTTCGTCCCAAGGCCCAGTTCTTTTGCGATCGGCTCCTTGCGGCGCACCAGATCCATGGCCTTCAGGCCCGCCTTCTTCAGGATGTCGGCCAACTCCTCCTGGCTTGGCGGATTCTCCAGGTACAGCACCACCCGCGGTTCAATGCCCGCATCCTGCAGCATCTTGAGCACTGTCCGGCTCGTGTTGCATCGCGGGTTGTGATAGATGGTGACCTGGTTCATTGTCACGATCTCCTCTCACGCCTCACGGGGATCGAGAGGCTCGATGAATCGCGGAAACTGCGGTTACAGTATGCGTCATGAGGAACCGCCACACACGTCAGCCCCGGCCGTGCCCGGATGACGAGGCCGGTCAGGCGCGATTGAAGTTCAAGTCGCCATCCCGCGCGGGCCACTCGAGTTCCCGCAGAACCTACGAGCCTCTCCCATCCGTCTGGGAGGGCACCGACGCCGAGCTCCTCGCGAAAATGCTCGAGTTCTACCCGAGGAACCGTCCCAAACTCATTCTCGATGCCACCGTCAACGCCGGCCGGTTCTGGGAGAACAGCACTGCACGAGTCGTGGGTCTGGACATCGAGCCCAGGCACCGGCCAGCCATCGTCGGCGACAACCGGCGCATGCCGCTTCGCGATTCCTGTGTGGACGTCGTTGTTTATGATCCTCCTCACATCCCCAATCAGGGTACGGATCAATCCAAGGACTTCAACTCCCGCTTCGGCCTGGTGCTCAAGTCATCCGCACGGAATGGATACAACTTCTCTCATCTCTTCCCGCCGTTCGTCGCCGAAGCGTACCGCGTTCTGAAGCCCGAAGGCATCCTGCTGGCCAAGATCGCGGACTACGTGCACGGCCACAGATTCCAGTGGGCTCACGTGGAGTTGATCCAGGCCGCGAGCCGGGCCGGCTTCTGCCCCTGCGATTGCATCATCAAGATCCGCAAAGGGCCGATCATCGACCCCCGATGGAGGACGGCGCATCACGCCCGCCGGCACCACTGTTACTGGCTCGTCTTCCGCAAGTCCAAAAAGTGCGAGTAGTTGGGCCGATGACACCGTCCGACGGAGCAGCGCTGTCCGACGAACGAGCCCACCCCTACAACGCGTGGATCTTCCGCAGGTATTTGACCGAATCCGCGACGTATTCGAGCTGCTGCGCCTCGGTGCGTTCGATGCCTTTGGTGCCTTCGAGCTCCATGGTGAACGGGCCGTGGAAGCCGCGTCCGTTGAGCAGACGGAACACCTCGGGGAAATCGACCACGCCGGTGCCCAGCGCGGGGAATGTCCACTCCTGATAGCCGCCGGGGGTGTCCTTGAGGTGCACCGCCGCGACCAGATCGAGCACTTTCCTGAGCTCGGCGACGGCCGTCGTGCCCTGGTTGTAGAAATGGATGTTGGCCGTGTCGAAGTTGATGCGGATGTTGGGATGATTGACGGCCGTGATCGTCTGCCGGGCAACGTGGCCGTTCATGGCCAGATCGGGGTGCGTCTCGATCGCCACCGTCACGCCCAGCCGCGCCGCGGTCTCGCCGATCTGCCAGAGCCGGCGCCACACGAGCCGCCGATCGGTTTCGCCCGCCTTGACGCTCAGGAAGCAGATCCTTGCCCTGAAAGCGGCGCACATCTCGAGCTGCGGGCGCATGAGCTCCGGGGCGTCGTCCTGCGTGATGTCGCACTTGCCCATGAGCGACGTGGCCGTCAGACCGTGATCCGCAAGCTTGCGGCGGATCAGCGGCTCTTCCTGCGGAGAGGGGACGGCGATCTCGACGTTGTGGATCCCGATCTCCGGCAAATGCGACCACCCGCGCTCCTGATAATTCCCGTAGCTCAGAATCCGGCAGGCGATCACATTCGCCATAACCCACCTCCCCAACCTTGACCGGCCACAGTGTAGGGAAAACGCGGGGATCTGTCAGCGGCCGGCCGGAATGATTCCTCCACGGGGGTGCCTGGCACACCTGGCGCAGCGCTGCTCATCTGGCTCAATCGGCGGTCGTCAGCCCTCGGTGTTCGGGGCGGGGGTGCGAGGCTTGGGCACGGCCGATGGCCGCCCGTGCTTGACGCGGAAGATCGTGCAATTGCGCCCATAGCCGCCCGGCAGGCGAACGCCCGACTTCTCGGAGAACACGACCCGCGCCGATTTGACGAAGTACCGCAGCGGGTGGCGACCCTCGACGCGTTGGGCCTGCCGGAGTGACTCGATGAAGCCCGCGGGCCCGTCAAAGGGCGGCATGAGCTGATAGCACGCGTCGAGATGCCCCCGGTGATGCGTGTCGGCCCCGACGATCGCCGGGAGGCCGTGACGCTGCGCGAACCGGGCCGCCTGACGGTTCGGCCCGGGCAGCAGATTCTGCGAATTACACACCTCCACCGCGTCGAGCAGATCCACGAGTTCGTGAACGTGTTCGCGCAGGCTGCAGCCGAACAGCGTGTTGAACGGATGCGGCGCGATCACCAGGCCCCCCTGCTGCTTGATCAGCTCGGCCGTCATCCGCGCCGGCAGGCCCGGCTCGATCTCCGCACGCAGGAACAGACCGATGAGGTGCCCTTCACGCGTGGACACCTCCTGACCCTGAATCACCTGCAGCTTGCCGCGGGCGATCCGGGCCATGGCCCGCGCGCCGACCATCGTGTCGTGATCGGTGATCGTCAGGCATCCCACTCCGCGCGCCAGGGCGAGTTCAAGGATGCTCTCCACCGACGCGTTGCAGTCATCGGAATGGTCCGTATGGACGTGAAAGACCGTCTTCATCTGACACATGCTTCGCTCCCGACCGTCTGACTCAGTTAGTATTCCCTCCTGGCGGACGAGAATCGAGTGCTGTCCATGCGGTCCGGTCGATTTCCGGAAAAAAGCACCGGCCGGCAGGTCCGATAGCTGCTCGACCGCCCCGCGGGCCCCCGATATCATCCATTGCACCGGACGCGCGGTCCGACCGGACCGCGGGGCCCACCTGGAAATGCGGCAGGAGCAGACATGGCCACGGACACCATTCTCGTCACCGGCGGCGCCGGCTTTATCGGTTCACATCTGTGCCTGCGGCTCTTCGACGAGGGGCACCACGTCATCTGCCTCGACAACTTCTTCACGGGGCGGATGGAAAACTTCGGGCAGCGCTTCAAGGAGCTCCAGCACAGCGGGCGGTTCGAGTTCCTCCGCCACGACGTGGTCGAGCCGATCATCCTCGAGGTCGACCAGATCTACCACCTGGCCTGCCCGGCCAGCCCCGTCCACTACCAGTACAATCCGGTCAAGACGATCAAGACCAACGTCATCGGCACCTATCACATGCTCGGCCTGGCGAAGCGCGTGAAGGCCCGCATCCTGCTCGCAAGCACGTCCGAGATTTACGGCGACCCGCAGGTGCACCCCCAGCCCGAAAGCTACTGGGGCCACGTCAATCCGATCGGCATCCGGAGCTGCTACGACGAGGGCAAGCGCGTGGCCGAGACGCTGGCCATGGACTACCACCGCCAGGAACAGGTGGACATCCGGATCGCGCGCATCTTCAACACGTACGGCCCGAACATGAGCGTCGACGACGGGCGGGTGATGAGCAACTTCATCTGCCAGGCCCTGCGGGCTCAGCCGCTCACCGTCTACGGCGACGGGAGCCAGACGCGGAGCTTCTGCTACGTGTCGGACCTGATCGACGGTTTTCTCAGGCTGATGTCCTTCGCGGACGGGAAGGAATGCCACCTGCCCGTCAACATCGGCAACGACCGCGAGATCTCGATGACCGAGCTGGTCCGAACGATCGAAAGAATCATCGGCCGGCCGGTCACCATCGAGCACCGGCCCCTGCCGCAGGACGATCCGTCGCGCCGGCGCCCGGATCTGACGCGTGCCCGCAGCCTGCTGGGCTACGAGCCGAAGGTCTCACTGGAGGATGGACTGCGCCAGACGATCGCCTTCTTCGAGAAGGCCCTGGGCCTGCCCCGCTGAAGCGCCCCGCGGCCGGCACCACGCCGGGCATGGCATTTCAATGCTGCGGGTGGGGTGCGCCCGGCTCGACCCGATGCGGCACGCCGTACACATCGATGTCGTACATCGTGCCGAAGATCGTCTGGCGGGTCTCGGCGAAGTATCCGAGCATTCCGAAGAACAGCGCCAGCAGGATGGCCAGGATCCCGATACTCACCGAGATGGGCCGCTTGCGGGGATGGCGCCAGGGAGAGCGGTCCAGGAACGGCCACAACAGCAGCAGCGCGAACGGAACCGTCGAGGCGAGAATGCCCAGCGGCTTGCCGATCGGGCCGGTAAAATACTTGAGCATCTGGAAGGTGGGCAGGAAGTACCACTCGGGCTTGATGCCCTCGGGCGTTTCCATCGGGTTGGCCGGCTCGCCGATTTCCCAGGGCGACAGCACGGAGAGAGTGACCAGCACGCCCAGAACGACCATGGCCACGGCCATCTCCTTGGCCACATGTACCGGCCAGAATGGAATCCCGGCCTCAGGTGGATAGCCCTTCTCCTCGCCCACCGGCTCCATCGTCGCCAGGTTCTGGGCCCGCATCAGCAGCAGGTGCAGCGCGATCAGGCCCGTCATGGCCCATGGCAGGATGATGACGTGCACGGTGAAGAACCGCGACAGCGTCTCCTGGCCGACGCCCTCGCCGCCGCGGACCACCTTCTGGAGCCACGGTCCGATGACCGGCACCGCGGCCGTCACCTCCGTGCCGACGGTCGTGGCCCAGTAGGCGAGCTGGTTCCAGGGCAGCAGGTATCCGGTGAAGCCGAAGACGATGGTGAGCAGGAACAGCAGCACGCCCACCACCCAGGTCAGCTCCCGCGGCTTTTTGTAGGCGCCCATGAAGAACGTGCGGGCCATGTGGAGCGTGACCGCCAGCACCATGACGGTGGCCCCCCACGCATGGATCTGCCGGTAGAGCCAGCCGAAGTGGGCCTTCCCCGTGATGTACTTGATCGATTCGTATGCCTGCTGCGTGGTCGGGCGGTAATAGATGAGCAGCAGGATGCCCGTGACGACCTGGCTGAGAAACGCGATGAGCGACAGGCTGCCGAACACGTGCGGCCAGCCGGTGTGCGGGGGAAGCCGCTTGTACGCCTGCTTCTTCGCGAAGTCGCGGACGAACGCCATGTTGTAGCGTTCATCGAAGAACCCGGCGATCCGCCGTGACAGACGCCTCATGAAGCCCACCTCCGCCGACTACGCTGAAACGAAGACGCTGTCCTGCACGACTGACACCTGATACCGGGCCAGTCCCTTGGGCGGCGGGCCGGCCGTAACCTGTCCCTTCAGGTCAAACACCGCGGCATGGCACGGGCAGAAGATCCGCTTCTGCTCGCCCTGGAACTCCACCAGGCAGCCCAGGTGCGGGCACACCGCGGTGAACGCGACGAACTCCGTGTCGGTCCGGACAACCAGCACCGGCTTGCCGTCGACGGGCACTTTGCGGCCCTGCCAGATCGGCCAGTCCTTCGCCTTGCCGGCCTCCACCCGCGACTTGACGGGGCCCGACCGCGTGACCGGCCACAGGTACGCCAGGCACGGCGCCACGAGCAGGAAGCCCAGCACCGCCGAACCGGCGTAAATGACCCAGTCCAGCAATCCGCGTCGTGTCGGCTTCAGAGGCTCATATGCTCCACCCATCGTGACTCCTCGCGGCTTTACTTATGCTGCGAAACGACCCACGCCGCCTTGAGCTGCTTGAACTTCACGTACAGGGCCACGCTCATCAGCAGCAGGAACGCCCAGAGCGGTCTGAGCACCCAGTGCCGCCAGTAGAGATCCGCTTCCTTCTTGTCCAGCGATTGATGGACCTGCCGGGCGATCACGGCCTCCTCGTCGACAATCGTTTTGACCTTCTCGAGGTCCAGCGTGTGCTGGGCCGGACCGATCGAGACGAGCTTGGTCCGCATCTCCTCCACCAGGACCGCCTCATCCTCGACCAGCAGAATGCCATGCGCCATCTGCTTGACCCGGACGGCGGCCGCCGCATAGAGGAGCTCCGCACGGCGCACCTGCTGGTACATGTCCTCACCGACCTTGACGGCGAAGTCATCAATATGAGGCAGGAACACGCGATGGCCGATCTGCCGGTTCGGCGCGTGGCAGCGCCGGCAGTATTCCTGGAACGGGCGTGCTGCCGGCTGGCGCACCGCCTGATACGTCTCGATGAGCGCCGGGTCATCGATCGTGGCCGCCGGCATCGTGGCCGCGATCTGGGCGAACGTCTTTTCGATGGCCGCCGGAGACGCGACCACCCGCTGGATGCGGTGGTCGTGCCGCATGAGCGAAGGCAGGTGGCAACCGACGCACCGCGGGAAGTCGGGGAACTTTCCGTGGAGGCTCTGCAGGAACTGCTGCTCCTCCTGTTGATGGCATTTTCCGCACACATGACCGGCGGCCCGGTAGCCGGGCGGCACCGCGGCATGGCTGCCGTGACAGGTCGCGCAATGGGGCATCCCGACGTCTCCGCCTTCCAGCAGCCCGCGCCCGTGAACGCTCTCGCGATATTCGGGCACAATGCCCGTGCTCAGCTTCGTGCCCTCCATGATCTGCGGGTCGCCGTGGCACTTCCCGCAGGTGCCGGGGACATTCGACGGAAAAACGCGGCTCTGGGGATTCTTGGGGCTCAGCACGTCATGGACGCCGTGGCAGTCGGTGCACACGGCCGCCTTGAGGCTGCCCTTCTCGAAGATCGCCTTCCCGTGTCCGCTCACGCGGTATTGGGCGAGTTGATCGGTCGGGAGCCCGTACGGATTCATCCGCGCCACGTCGGCGTGGCACTCGCCGCAGGTCTCCGGCACCTTCACCCGCGGCGCTTTGCCTTTGAAACTGTCGCCGTGGTTGAACCGGTCGGCGGGAGCGCTGGCGGGAGGATTTGCAGCGAGCTTCCGGTAACGCTCCAGATCTTCCCCGGTCAGGGCAAATTCCAGTTTGCCGCCATGGCACGTCAGACAGGTCACGTCTGCCCGGGCATGCGCGGAGTTCCGCAGTTGCTCGGCCTGTGCCGGATGGCAGTCGTGACAGCGGACGTCGTTGTGGATGGCCGGCTGCCCGTAAGCCCGCCGTCGAGGGGCGCCTGCCGGCTCCCGGTGCCGCCACCGTCACACCCTGTCCAGATCGGAGGAGCAAGACATGCCAGCCAAATCAGCCGCGCAGCAGAAGGCCGCGGGCGCGGCGCTCGCCGCCAAGCGC
>CAZQEN010000214.1:0-536 GCA_964591605.1 uncultured Planctomycetales bacterium | reverse complement strand
GCTGACATCAGCACCAGCCACAGGCACACCGGGAGGAAAACCGGTCGGCGACGTCTCGCTTGAGGCGAACGGCCGGCCGTCTCAACCGGCGTCGCGCGGAGCAGCGGGGCAGGCAGGCTTTCGGCATTGATCGCGCACACGGTGTCAGATCCTGAGCAGGAATCGCCCATCCATCCGATTGGCCGGGAACAGCGAGTCACCGTCTCCGGGCTCCGGACAAACCTCGCACGCCGCAGAGTGAATACGTCGATTCCGGAAACAGGAACAGCCGGCGGGGAGGCCGCCTGGATCGCGGGGATGCTTTCCACCAGCCCGCACCCGCGGGATCAGCCTCTCGTCTGCGAACTGCCTGTTCCGGCGGTCGCCAGTCAAGGGTGGTAGACTGTCAACCGCGTGTCACTGTCTCGATGTGTTATTGCTTCTTTACGGCATCCCCCGCCCGAAATCAAGAGAAAACCTGCGCGGCCGCTGCAAAAGTGTTCCGGACACTTTGGGCGGGGGGTGGCATGGGCAGCGTCGGCTTCGCCCGGCGAAGC
>CAZQEN010000213.1:2781-13150 GCA_964591605.1 uncultured Planctomycetales bacterium | reverse complement strand
TGCCGGAAGGGACCTCGGTCCGGGACGAACTGACCCAACCCAGGTCCCGCCCGGTTCCGGCGCGCCGGGAGACCTACAGGCTGTCTCCCGGGATATTGGGCACACCCTGCGGGGGCCTTAATCTAGGCCCATGCCCTGCGTGGTGAACGTCGAATCAGGAAGATTCGGGTTGATCTTGAGGTTGGTGGTCATGTATCGGCCGAGCAGGTTCTTCTTCGCCTCATCCGAGTAGGCTTCGCACAGCGTCGGCAGCTTGTATTCCTTGTCGATGTGGACAACCAGCACGCGGTCCGGCCACACCGACTTCCCGCCGTCAACAAAAGGAAGCCGCCGCTCGAAGACCAGGGTTTCGCGCCCGTCCACCTCGCCGCTCCCCCTGTAATCGAGCTGGAGGATGCTCTGCTCCCGGGCCATTCGGGCATACTTGAGCGTGAGCGCGAGCGAATTGCGCAGGCCGAACTGATCGATCGGCCGCCGCGACGACTTGAGCGCATCGGCCCCGTGGATGGGACGCATCACGTACGAAACGAAGAACCGGGCGATCGAACCCTGAGGCTCGACGACGGCCATGGGCTCACCGTCCTCGGACCACTTGTCGGCCACGTACAGGACACGCGAACATTTGTCGGGGTTGCGGACCCACTCGAGCCGAACGCTGTAGGGCTTCTCGCGGAACATCGCCCGCATCACCTGTTCTTCACTCAGTTGGCCCGCGATTCGTTCCCGTTTGGTGAAGGTGCACGTGTAGTCGCGCACGCTGCGGTCGTACTCGTCCAGGGCCGCCTGGAGGAAACCATAGGGATCCCGCCGGGCCCAGTCTTCAATCGAGAGGGCGGCGGAGAGAGTCTCCCGCGAAGGCGAGGCGAGGGCCACCGTTGGATCCGGCCTGGCCGGCCCTGCGCTCGGCGTCGGTGAAGGCTCCGCGGCACGCTGGCTCAGGGCCCGCTGGGACTGGGTGATGAGCCCGACCAGCAGGATCAGACCCACGAGAATCCGCATCCGCATTGTGAGAAGTTCCTGCCGAATCATAGGGCCCCTGGAATGTCTCCGGGATCGGTTGCAGGCGTCTGCGGCGGAAAAGAAAGGCTGGTCAGCCCCCCAAGCCGGACGGCTCTCGTTTCCCGCACTCGATGTTATCGGTCAGGCTCAAAGGCATCCTGAAGCCAGACGTCCAAGTTGTCTTCACATGTCCTTTTCTTCGCTGGGGAGGCGGAAGCGAAGTGGCACATAGCATAACCCTTCCCGGCGGGCGGCGGCAATAGCCGCAAGGACGATTCCCGCAAGAAACCGCCAGAATTAATGGCGTTAACCAATCTGGCAGCTTATACCAGCAATCCCCGGAGCGGGCTGCACGACTCGTGTTTCGCCGCTGTTCACCTTCCCGGTCGAACCTGCCGGAAGGACAGCAGGAGCCATGCCGCCCGGCTTCTCTATTGTCCAATACGATGTCAGCGGGGGGAAATGTACACCAGACGCCGTTCGAGCGGGCGAGCGCGGCTGCCGCTGCTCAGAATATAGGCAGAGCCGATGAGGTTAATCTCCGCTTAATGGCAGACGAACCACGCAGGTGGTACTGCGACCTGGCTGGGAAGTGATGGTCACCGTGCCCCCCAGATCGCGGACCACACCATGAACCACGGGCAGGCCCAGACCGACGTGCTGCGCGCTCTCGTGACCCTCACCCGTCTTGGTTGTGAAGAACGGTTCGAACAGTCGATTCATGTGTTCGCTCGAAATGCCGACACCGCTGTCGGTCACGATGAGCAGGGCGTCGCTTCCCTCCTGGCACACTTCCACCCGGAGCGTACCCCCGTTGGGCATGGCCTCCAGTGCATTGGTGGTGAGGCGCTCGAGGATCGAATGAATGCGCCGCGAGGGGAAGGACGCGCGGATCGGACTGATCCGGGCGTCCAGTTCCACCCGTTGACGGCTGAGGTTCCCGCTGATCGTGCTGAGAAACTCGCGCACCGTCGCCCCGAGGTCGGCGGGCGCGGTGTCCGACCGGTCGCCCTCGGCAAACATCAGCAGGGCCTGGGTCAGTTGACTGGCCCGCGTGAGCGCGGACACCGCCGAGCTCATCAGCCGCCGGACCATTTGCGGGTCATCGCTGCTTTCGGCGAAGTCGATGGTGGTGATCACGCCGCCGATCATGTTATTGAAGTGGTGCGCGATTCCTCCGGCCATCGCCCCCAGCGCGGTCATTTTCTGCGACCTGGCCATCTCCCGCTCCAGGTCCATCCGTCGCGTCACGTCGCGCACGTACACCGACAGGCCCAGCGCCGTTCCCGTCTCGTCCACCACCGGCGAGATCGTGACCGCCAGGTACATCGGATCGCCGGCCGGGCTGCGGTGCGGAAAGTCGAACTCGCTGATATCGGACTTTTGAAGTGTTCGCTCGAACAGGCGGGCGGCCAGGTCGCGCCGCTGGGCGGGGACCACCGAGAGCAGCGGCTGGCCGATCATCGTCTCGGCGGATCCCCCGAAGATCCGCCCCGCGGCACTGTTCCAGAAGCGGATCCGCAGGTCTGTATCCGTGGCAATCAGCGCCACCCCCGCGTCCAGGCAGAGGTGCCGATAAAAGCTGTCTGGCAGGTCGGCCATCGAGCAGGTCTCGGGGCTCAGGCTTCTGGGCTTCACAGGTTCCCCCGCTCATGAGCGCTGCAGGGCGCTTCGTTCCTGTTCATCGGCTGGTTGACCCCAGGGCTTTCCGGTCCGACCGTTCCTGGCGGGGGGTGATAAAGTACATCGATTCATAGGGTTTCCCGTCAATGGTCTCACACAGGAGCAGCGAGCCGGCCAGATAACTCCGCCCGCCGTGATGGGCGGGCCACACCGTCGGGCTGGGGCCGATCATCACAAAATCCTCGGGCGCCACCACCATGCGGAACGCCAGCTCCCGCAGCACGCGCGTCGGCTCCTCCCGCGGCGCGTCGAGCTGACCCAGCTCGTTGATGGCCAGGTTCCCCCTGACCTGCTGCTGGCGGATCTCAGGCATGACGTCCACCTGCACCGCATTCGGCGTGTCGATCGAAATCGAATACTCGACGCGAATCAGGTTGGTGCTCATCGGGCAGGTCACGCCCGCCATGGTCCCGTCCGCGCGGTACAGAAACAACGTCTGATCACGCGTGCGGTGCTGATCCACCGCAATCGTCAGGGGCAGGCCGTTGGCCAGCAGGATGCTGGTGTTCGACATTTCGGCCCCAGGCTCGTTCTCGAGCATGGCGTGGATGGGCGGATACGAGTCCGGGTGGCCCAGCGCGACGCGCAGGCCATTGCGCTGCAGAAGTCGGGCCGTCGCGTCCGGAATCACCTCTTCGCTGACGTGATTCCAGATCTTGCCCGACTGGCTGAAGACTCCGCGCGGCACGCGGATGCGCAGAACGTCGAACCGCGTCTGCAGGATGATAATCGGCTGAGCCGCGCTCCCGTCGGGGCCGGCCGGCGGCAATGTCGGCTCCGGCTCCGGGGCCGGATCGGACGCGGGTTGACTCTCCGGAGGATGGGCGCTGAAAGTGAACAGCGGCTTGAACCACGCCGGCTCGCGCTTGGGCTGATCCGAGGACTGACAGCCGGCCATCAGAACCGCCGCCAGCGCGTAGAGCACCCGCAAACGCCGCCAGAACGCACGATGCGCGGGAAGGCTGACGACTCGCGAAGGCATGCCGACCGTCCGGCTCTCGGAGCGGGCTTCTCTAACCATTATCGATCAAAGAGGTTACGCCAAAACGCCGCCGGCGTCAAACCGATCATCCCGCCGGCCGCGAATCCGGCGGCAGGGTGCGGATGCGGATGTTGCGGAAACGCGGGCTCTCCGTATGGTCCTGCAGGCCGATGAAGCCGGTCAGCCGGCGGGTGGCCAGCGGGTTTTTGAGGAGCTGGGCGTCCTTGCTGGCGTCGTCCAGGCGGGCGTCGTAGAGCCGCACCCCGTTGAGGGTGGTGCGGATCCGCTTGCCCTGAAAGAAGACCTCAATGGAGTTCCATTCTTCGGCCGCGGCGGGGACGTTCACCTCCGGGGCAATCCCGGCGTAAACCGCTCCGGCCCGCTGCGAGGGCTTGAGCTTGGGGTAGTTTGAATCATCGATGAGCTGGATTTCCTGGCCGATCTGGCTGATGCGCTCGCTCGTGGCTGGAGCGTGGAGGTAAATGCCGCTGTTGCCGCGCTTCGGAAGCCAGTATTCGAGCCGCAGCACGAAGTTATCGTAACTCTCCACTGTCCGCAGCCAGTTTCCCCATTTCGTGTGGCGGCAGATCAGCGTGCCGTGCTCGACGTACCACGTGGGGTTGTCCGGGTCATGCCGGCCGACCGGTTCCCAGCCCCGGGTAGTCTTGCCGTCGAACAGACTTTGGAAGCCGGGTTCAGTGACTTTCATGTTGCGGATCTGCAGCCCCGGCTGGTCCGCCGAGAGTGCGATGAATCCTCGAGCGTACCCCTGCCGGTTTGGCCATTCCGCGATGAGGTTCTTGGATCCGTCAGGACGACATCGATTCACTCGGACTTGGTGAATTCGTACCTCTATCTCGTCGCGAATCCACTCCTCGGGATCATCCTGGGGATCAGTCGGTGACCCCTCCCTGCGCATGCCTGGCCTGTTTAGCCGGAAGTTGACGGATGCTTCCTGCGAGCCATAGTGCATCCTGATCCACGCCCCTTGCGAATGGCGATGTTCAAGGGAGAGCGTGTACTCATCGGATTCGAACGTCGACCGGATCGTTCCCGGGGCCTTGCAGACGATGGCGTTGTTCTCGACGGCCCACTCGCCGCTGAGGGTCTTCCACCCATCGAGATTCTGGCCATTGAAGAGCACAAATAACGCTGCGATGGCGGGTGACATGACAGCTCACTTTCTCACTTTTTCACTTTTACACTTTCGCACCTTCACGCTCTCGCATGGGTGGCCATGCCCATCTCCCCGCCGCGGTGCCGTTCCATCGCCTCGCCAGGCGCGTGGTGAGCGGCTTGCGGGCGGATTATAATGAGCGGGCAGGAACTCTCCAGTTCAGCGAGGATTGCAGCACCATGGCCAGACAGGAAGCAGCGCCGGCCCAGACCTTTGAAGAGGCCCTGGGGCAGTTGGAGGCGATCGTCACCTCGATCGAGCAGGGCAAGATTGGCCTCCAGGAGTCGATCGCGCAATATGAGAAGGGCATGCGGCTCATCCAGTATTGCCGGTCGGTCCTGACCGATGCCGAGGCCAAGATCCAGCAGCTCCAGCTCGGCGAGAACGGCAAGCTGGAGGCCGCGCCGTTCGAACCCCCGGCGATCGAAGGTGCAGGCCAGTGACCAGGAGCAATTCTCCTGCTCTCGTTTGACTTTCTGGCTTTTGGCTTTCTGACGTGATCTATTTCGATAACAACGCCACGACCTTGCTCGATCCGCGGGCCCTGGACGCGATGCTGCCGTATCTGCGCGAGCAGTACGCCAACCCGTCGAGCGTGCATCACTTCGGCCAGCAGGCCCGACACGCCGTGGAGACCGCGCGCGAGCGGATGGCGGCGGTCATCGGTGCGGTGCCGCGTCAGATCCTCTTCACCGGCGGCGGGACGGAGGCCAACGCGCTGGCCATCCGGGGCACGCTGGCCGCCCGGCCGGCCAAACGCCGCTTCGTCACGACGGCCGTCGAGCATGACTCGGTGCTCCGGCTGGCCGAGCAACTCGCGACCGAGGGCTACGAGGTCGCGTACCTGGGCGTCGACCGGCTCGGGCGGCTGGACCTGGCCGAAGTCGAGGCAGCCCTCACCGACGACACCGCGCTGCTCAGCGTGATGCACGCCAATAACGAGACGGGCGTCATCTTCCCCATAGAGCAGATCGGCTCGCTCGCCGCCAGCCGGGCGATTCCCTTTCACGTCGATGCCACCCAGACCATCGGCAAGCTGCCGATGGACGTGCGCAGGCTGCCCGTGTCCTTGCTGACCATGGCTGCTCACAAGTTCCACGGACCCAAGGGCGTCGGGGCGGTCTATGTCGCGCGCCGCGTGAAGATCCGCCCGTTGCTCCTCGGCGGGCACCAGGAGAAGGACCTGCGGGCGGGGACCGAAAACGTAGCGGGTATCGTCGGCATGAGCGTCGCCCTGCAGCTCGCCGCGCAGCACCTCGAAGAAGAGAACACGCGCGTGCGGGCCCTGCGCGACCGGCTGGAGGCCGACCTGCTGGAGCGAGTGCCGCTCGCTTCCGTGAATGGCGATGTCGACCGGCGTCTCCCCAATACCTCCAGCATCAGCTTCGAGGCCCTCGAGGCCGAAGCGATTCTCATGCTGCTGAGCAACGAGGGGCTCTGTGCGTCGAGCGGCTCAGCCTGCAGCAGCGGCTCGCTGGAACCCTCGCACGTGCTGCAGGCCATGGGGATCGACCCCGTCGTCGCCCACGGGGCCATCCGGTTCTCACTCTCACGCTTCAACACCGACGACGAGGTCGACCAGGCCCTGCGGATCGTGCCGTCCGTGATCCAGCGGCTGCGCGAACTCGCCCCGCGGGCGACGACACCGCACACGGCGTGAGTGCGCACAGTCCTATTCGTCCTTCGGGGGGGGCAATGGCCGGATCCGGATCCGGTCGTCCTGAATCACGCTGAAGTGGCCCGACCAATCTTGCCTGCTGGTGAGGGCGGACAGCGCTCGTGCATTGTCTTCCTCGACTTCGCGGGTTCGCTCGCCGCGGTGACCGCGTTAAGATGCGACCCATGCATCGCCCCACGCTGGTCGACCGGGCCCTCTTCGTGGTCGCCGTTCATCATGCGCGGCGGGTGTTCGCGCGGTTCATGGAGGCGACGCGCGACGCCACACGGCGGCAGGAGCAGGTGCTGCTGGCGAAGATCCGGCGTAATGCGGACTCGGCGTTCGGGCAGGACTATCGCTTCGATCAGATCGGCTCCTACGCCGACTTCGTCCGCCGCGTGCCGATCCTACGCTACGAGGATCACGCTCCCTACATCGAGCGGGTCAAGGCCGGCGAGATGTCGGCCATGTTCGGCGGGCGGCAGCGCGTGCTCATGTTCGCCCTGACCAGCGGAACGACGGCCGAGCCCAAGTACATCCCGGTCACGCGGGCGTTTCTCAACGAGTACCGCGCCGGATGGAACGCATTCGGCATCAAGGCCCTGCTCGACCATCCGCAGGCGTTTCTGCGCCCGATCGCACAGGTGACCTCGCGCATGGACGAATCGCGCACAGCCGCGGGCATTCCCTGCGGGGCGATCACCGGGCTGATGGCGGCCACTCAGAAGCTCCTCGTGCGCAAGTATTACGTGACGCCGCCCTGCCTGGCACGCATCGAGGATCCGGCCGCCAAGTACTACACGATCATGCGGCTTTCCGTGCCCGCCGACGTGGCCTTCCTGATCACCGCCAGCCCGGCCACGCAGCTCAAGCTGGCCCGCACCGCCGACGCCCACCGCGAGCAGATCATCCGCGACGTGCACGACGGAACGCTCTGGCCGGATCTGCCCGTATCCGCGGACGTGCGGGCGATCCTGGCGCGGCGCATGAGGCCGGATCCGGCGCGGTCCCGTGAGCTCGAGCGGATGGTCTCGGATCACGGACGGCTGCTGCCCAGGCACTACTGGAACCTGGGCTTTCTGGCCAACTGGACCGGCGGGACGATGGGCCTCCATCTGCGCGAGTTCCCCGAATACTTCGGCGACGTCCCCGTGCGCGACATCGGTCTGCTGGCCAGCGAAGGCCGCATGACCATCCCCGTCCACGATGCCACGCCGGCCGGCATCCTGGAGGTGACGAGCCAGTTCTACGAGTTTGTGCCGCGTGACGCGATGGAGGAGCCGTCACCCAGAGTGCTGCGGTCCCACGAGTTGGAGGTCGGCCAGGAATACTTCATCCTGCTGACCACTTCGTCCGGGCTCTATCGCTACGACATCGGCGACCTGGTGCGCGTCGTCGGGTACGAGAACCAGGCGCCGGTGCTCGAATTCCTCAGCAAGGGCGCCCACACCGCGTCGATGAGCGGCGAGAAGCTGACCGAGCACCAGGTCATCCTCGCCATGACGGCGGTGGCCCGCCAGACCGGCCGGGGTGTCTCGACGTTCGTGCTCGCCCCTCAGTGGGCGCAGACTCCCTTCTATACGCTGCACCTCGAACAGGAGGATTGGGCTCCAGATGACAGTGCCGATCGGCTGACGGGGCGGCTGGACGAGGAGCTGCGGGGCCTCAACATCGAGTACGCCGCCAAGCGCAGCAGCGGCCGGCTCGGGCCCATCCGGCCGAACCTGCTTCCACCCGGCTTTCTGGCCGCGTGGGACCGCCAGCAGGCCGAGCGGGCCAGGAAAGGCAACGAGCAGTACAAGCACCGCTACCTCTTCTCCCGCCCGGGCGAAGACGACGCCTTTCCGGCCGCCTCCCCCGGACCGCGGGCCGGACCTGAATCAGAGACGTCCGGATCTGCGGCAGGCGGAACGGCGAGATAGGCGACCGCGCCTCTGCGTGAGATTCCGTGCCAGGAAAAGAAGAAGTTGCGCGTTCGTGGTACGGAATCATCGGAAACGACCGCGAATGAATGCTCCATCCGCGGGTTTTGCGTGTTCCCCGGTCCCATTCAGACGTTGAACCGGAAATTGATGACGTCCCCGTCCTGGACGATGTAGGTCTTACCCTCGAGGCGGACTTTCCCGGCCGCCTTGGCGCCCTTCATGTCGGTGTGGGCGACCAGGTCGTCGTAGCTGACGGTTTCCGCGCGGATGAAGCCGCGGGCGATGTCGGTGTGGATCTTGCCCGCGGCCTCGACGGCGTCGCTGCCTTTCTTGATCGACCAGGCCCGGACCTCGTCCTCCCCGCACGTCAGGAACGAGATGAGTCCGACCGCGTCGTAGCACGCCTTGACGAGGCGGTCTTTTGCGGGCTCGGCCACCCCCAGGTCGTCGAGAAACGCCTTGCGGTCGGCCGGATCGAGCTGGGCGATCTGTTCCTCCGTTTCCGCGCAGAGGGAAATGGTGGTTCTGGCGTGCGGCCAGGTGAACGCCGGTGCGGCCGCCGCATCTTTTTCAGCGACGTTGATCACCACGATGAGCGGCAGCTCGGTGAGAAACTGAAAGCTCGAGACGGCCCTGCGCTCCTCCTCGGAGTGAATCGCGCTGGAGAGCGGTTTCTCCGCCTCCAGTGCCGCCTGACAGCGTTTCATCAGGTCGAGCTCGCGTTTTTCCTGCTCGTGCGTGCGGGTCGGTTTCTTGAGGGCGTTTTCAAGACGCTCCACCCGCGTGGTGACCGTTTCGAGGTCGTTGAAAATGAGCTCCGTCATCAGCTCTTCGAGGTCGGCCTTCGGATCGACGCGGTTGCGGTAGGGGGGGACGCTCGGGTTCTCGAAGGCCCGGACGACGGCCACCAGGGCATCGCATTTGCGTACGCTGGGCAGCGTCTTGCGGAACTCCGTCTGCTGCGCGCTCGTCTCGTGCGAGAAGCCGGGCACGTCCAGGCAATCCATCGTCGCCTCGGTGTACTTCTTGGGTTTGTAGAGCTTTTCGAGATAGTCGAGCCGGCGGTCGGGCACCTTGACCACGGCGAGCTGCTCGCCGGGGACGTGCTGTGGCCCGGGCGCGTGGCCGGTGACCGCGCGGAAGAGCGTCGACTTCCCGCTCTGGGGGGGGCCTACGAAGGCGATGCGCATCGAAGTGGTTCCTCTCAGGTCGTTCACCACAGGCACGGAGCACATGCAGAAGACGACCAGGCTGTGGTTTCCGGTTCCGTGCGGTCGATTGTAAGGCGGGCGGTGGGGCGGTCAAACCATTGCCGATTGCGGATGCTCGGCTCAGCCGCGCACCAGGGCGATGACCAGGTGAAGCACGGACCAGCCGGCGCCGGCCCAGACCGGGGAGGCCATCGTGCGGCGCGCAGGCCGCCCGTCAGGCGTGTTGAAGCGGATGAAGCGGAGCAGCTCGGGCCGCGTCAGGCACACCAGAACGGCGACCGCCAGGCCAAACGTGACGAGCTGAACCGGCAGGCTGAATGGGTTCCGGCGGGTGGTCCAGAGAATCAGATTCACCGGCAGGTTGAAGAAAACGCAGTAGTAGAGCGCCGCTGTCAGCCACCAGCCCCACCCCTTCCTGCGCACCAGTCCCACGCCCGATGCGCCCAGCAGAGTCGCCGTCAGCCCGATCGACGCGGCCTGCAGTACCGGGCCGGGCCCGCCCGCTCGGCGGCTCGAAAACAGCAGCAGCGATGCGCTCAGCGCGGCCAGCGCGAACTGCAGCACCGCGATTCCCCCCAGGTACGCGGGCGGCTGGAGGTACTCACGCAGCGGATGGCCCGTATCCGGCGGCGCCCGGGTCGGATCGAAATCATTCTGCGGCACCATCCGCTCCTGCCTCCCGGTACATCCCGCCGGCCGCACGGGACCACGTAGGTCCGGCCTGCCGGGCCGGAC
>CAZQEN010000213.1:0-2681 GCA_964591605.1 uncultured Planctomycetales bacterium | reverse complement strand
CGGTACATCCCGCCGGCCGCACGGGACCACGTAGGTCCGGCCTGCCGGGCCGGACAACGTAGGTCCGGCCTGCCGGGCCGGACCTGCTCTGTCCGCCGCCGCCTCGCGCTCCACGGAGTCGGCACTCCGTCCCCGCCGCCAAGCGGTTATAATGACAACGTGGGACCGGATGACAAGATCTGCTACTGCTACGGCGTCCCGCTGCGCAAGCTGTGGAGCTTCGCGCAGCGCCACCGCCTGCAGCGGGCCAGCCAGTTGTCCGAGTGCCTGGGCGCGGGGACGGGCTGCGGCTGGTGTATCCCCATTCTCAAGCGGCTTTTCGAGCACTCGCAGCAGCATGCCGCCCCCGGAATCTCCGCCGATACGGTCCCGCAGGCCGATCTGGCCGACATGACCCCGCAGCAGTACGCAAAGAAGCGCCAGGAGTACATCCAGACAAAGCAGCCACGCAACCAGTTCTGAATTGTTGACGTGGCCGAAAATCCTGCGACACTGTCAGGCGCAGGACGTGGCCCGGGGCGGGGGTAGGCCTGGCGCGGTGCCGAGCCGCTTGCGGAGCAGATCCCATGGAGAGCGCAGTGCAGACCAATCTGGAAGTCGTGTCCGGCAAGGCCCCGGCGGGACCGAACGGAGATGTGGTATCCGCCGGCCATCTGCCGTCCGGCGACGCCCGGCGCGAGTTGCCGGCCCTCGCCGAGCGCGTCCTGATCATCGGCCTCGATGGGGCCACCTTCGACGTGCTCACCCCTCTGGTCGAGGCCGGGCGCATGCCCAACCTCAGGCACCTCATCGAGACGGGCACTTCGGGCATCCTCGACTCGACCAAACCACCGATCACGCCGGCCGCGTGGACGACATTCATGACCGGCAAGGGCCCCGGCCGGCACGGCATCGTCGACTTCGAAAAATACGACGTCCGCACCAACCAGCTCTCGTTCAACAGCACCTACGAGATCCGCGAGAAGACCATCTGGGAGCTCCTCAGCGAGAAGGGCTTCCGCGTGGGCTCGATCAATGTGCCGATGACCTATCCGCCCCGCAAGGTCAACGGTTTCATGATCTCGGGCTTCGAGACGCCCAGCATCGAGAAGGATTTCACCTATCCCCGCGAGCTCAAGGAAGAGATCCTCCGCAAGTGGCCCGATTACAGCTACCGCTCCGACTGGCAGCGCAAAACCTTCGGCGGCGATGAGCTCTTCCAGCGCAATCTGCACTTCATCGAGCGGAGCTTCGGCCAGGGCTGTGAGCTGGCGACGCACTGCGGCGACCGCTACGGCTGGGACGTGCTCATGGTGCTCTACAAGCTGGTCGACAACCTCCAGCACAAGGCCTGGAAGTACCTGGACCCCAAGACGGCCGGCCAGCATCCCCGCCGGGCCGAGATGGCCGCCCGCTGTTTCGAGGAGCTCGACACCGTCCTGGGCGACCTGACCGCCTACGCCCGCCGGCACAACGCCATGATCGTGATCATGTCCGATCACGGGCACGGCAGCCTCGACGGCAAGGCCCAGCCCAACCTGCTGCTCGAGCAGTGGGGCTACCTGCGGATCAAGAGCCGCGTCACCCAGGCCAAGCGCCGGGCCCAGCGCATGATCGACCGCATGCGCGGCAAAACCACCAAGCGCTTCGCCGCCAACTTGGGCATCGAGCACGAGCTCGATCTCGACTGGTCGCGGACGCAGGCCTGCGTGATGCACGCGGGGATTTACGGCTTCCTCTACATCAGCCTGAAGGGCCGCCAGCCGGGCGGGCTGGTCGATCCGGCCGACTACGAGCGCATCCGCGACGATCTGCGCCAGCGGTTCCTCCGCGTCACCTGCCGCAACCCGCAGGGCGAAACCATCCAGGTCTTCCCAGAAGTGCACAAGACCGAGGAGCTCTACCGCTGCAGCCGCGAAGAGCAGCCGTGGCTGCCCGACCTGCTGCTGGTGCCGTACCCGGGCCTGGCCGTCGTGCGCAAGATCCGCGGCTCGCACCCCGTGCGCTGGTGCTCGGCCTCGCGGATGGAGGGCACGCACCGGGTGGAGGGCATTCTCATCGTGAACGGTCCGCACGTCCGCCGCGGCGCGACCATCCGCGCCAATATCGCGGATGTCACCCCCACCATCCTCGCGGCGGTCGGGCTTCGCGTGCCGCTGGACATGGAGGGCCAGGCCCTGACGGAGCTGTTCGACACGCGGCTCACCGTCGAGTTTGAGCCCCCGCAGGCCGCCACCGTCACCGAGCATGAGGAGGTCTACAGCGAAGCCGAGAAGGCGGCCCTCACCCGGCGGTTGTCGGATCTGGGTTATCTCGAATGATGGGCATGCGCCGGCCGTGGATCGAGCCCGGCGACGAAGACTGAGGAACGCAGGATGCGCAGAATGCTATCGCACAGTGGACGGGCGGCCGCCCTGGCCGCACTGCTTGTTATCACCTCCGGCTGCCGGAACAACCAGACGAATCGAACCTCGCTGAACCTGACGGTCAACGGCCGCGCCGTCAGCGCGGTCATCGACGGATCCGCCTCCATCTCGAGCGAGGGCGACATCGTCTTCATCCAGTTCGAGGGGCACACCCTGGCCGTCCTCAAAGACCGCATTCTGCTCGACCGCGAGGAAAAGGCCACCCTGCCCGCCAGCGCCCGGACGGTCAAGATCACCTACACCCGCGGCCGGCTCACGGCCCTTGCCGACGGCACG
>CAZQEN010000212.1:0-13212 GCA_964591605.1 uncultured Planctomycetales bacterium | reverse complement strand
GAACAGGTCCCAGTCGCCCTTGTCGCTTCGCGCGCCGTAGGCGATCCAGCCCTTGCCGTGAACTTCGCGGGCCAGGGCAGCGGCTTGTGGATCGCTGGGGAGCGGCGAATCCGCACCGAAGACGAACAGAATCGCGCTCAGAAGCATCGGCTCTCGATAACGGATGAACCTGCTGCCCATGGGGATGCCCTCCTGGCCGTCGCGATGTCCGGCCCGACCCACATCAAGGCCGCGCCGGCCGACTCGATCTGCGGTTGCCCATGACGGCAAAGGGCGCCTTCGAGATACCGCCCTTCCACAGATCGTACTTCGGATCGGCGTAGCGCTCGAAAAACACATCGAGGCGCTGCTGGAGGCGCGCCTGCTCATCGGCGTGCCCTTGTTTTCCGAACAGATTCCGCCTCTCGCCGGGATCTTCGAGCAGATCGTACAGTTCATCGGGCCCGTCGGGAAAGCGGCGGGTGAGCTTCCAGCGATCCGTGCGGATCATGCGGCTGTTCTCATACTCGTAGAACACGGCCTGATCCCAGGAGACGGTGCGGCCCCGCAAGGCGTCGGAGTAATCGCGTCCGGGCGACTCGGGCGATTTCGCCATTCGATCGGCCAACCCGAGATAACTCAGCAGGGTCCGCATGAAATCGTAGTTGGAGACGAGCAGATCGCAGGTGGTACCCGCGCGGATACGGCCGGGGAAGCGCCAGATCAGCGGAATATGAAGCGCGGCGTCGAACGTGTTCAGCGGCCGGCCGTGATCGGCCATTCCCCAGAAGCCATGATGGCCGCCAGCCAGGCCCTGATCGGCAGTGAACACGACCAGCGTGTGATCGCCCAGGCCCAGGCGCTCCAGCGTCGCCATCACCGTGCCGACGCCATCGTCGACGCCGGTGATCTCCTCACTATAACGGCGCATGGCGGTCAGATCGCCCACGAATCTGCGGTTTGCCCGCAGCCACTCGTGGACGGGCTCGCGCGGGAAACACCGCAGCTCCTGGTCAGCATAGTCGGCCACGTGCCGCCCGCGACCCGGCTGCGTGAGCCAGCGGCCCAGACCGTAGGGACCGTTGTACGGAAGATACAGGAAGAAGGGTCGATCCTTGTTTCGCTCGATGAACCGGACGGCGTGCTGCGTCCAGAAGTCCGTCAGATACGCGGGCTCCTTGCGGACCTCGCCGTTCTCGATCACCTCGGCATCGTAGAAGGTATCGGTGTGGCCGCCGGGCTTGGTGACCCAGAAGGTGAAGCCATCCTGCGGCTGAAGGCCCCCGCCCAGATGCCACTTGCCGGCGAGTCCGCAGGTGTAGCCGGCCTCATGCAGGATCCGCGGCAGCGTGCGGAACTCCTGAAGGGTGTAGCCGGCGGCCGGGCCGGTGAGGGCAGCGCCCAGGTAGGAGTGCACGCCATGCTGCGAGGGCATCAGGCCGGTGAGGTAGGTGGCCCGCGTCGGGGAGCACACGGCGTTGGAGGTGAAACAGCGGTCGAAGCGCATCCCCTCCGCGGCCAGGCGGTCGAGGTTGGGCGTGCGGATGTCCTTGTTGCCGTAGCAACCCAGGGTCCAGGCGCTCTGGTTGTCGGTCAGGATGAAAATGACGTTGGGCCGGCGCGGCGCCTCTGTGGCCCGGACCGGGTTGGCCGCAGCGAGGGCACCGCACAGAAGGGTCAGTTGTCTGAGGGTGGGCATCCTGATCCGATCTGCTCGCGGGAGCCGTACGGTTTCCGGGCGTGGTCCGCTCACGCCGGATGGGGTCTGCGGAATCCCGGGTGGCGGGCCAGACATCGAGCTGAGCGGGCGGGCCGCCGTGACCGGCACGATATAAACCAACGGATGACGGATGTCGATAGGCGCCCGACGGCGCGAAACCCGCGGCGATACCTGCTCCCCGGTCATCGGGCGGATAGAATGTCCGGGTCTGACTGGACCGGAGGATGTGAAGCGTGACCACAGTTGCTGTGTTGATGGCCGCCGCCTGCCTGGGCGCCGGCGAATCGCGCCCCCTGGGCTCGTGCGTGCCGCGGGACGCGATGGCGGTGTATTTCGGCCGGCCGTCGCCCGAGATGATGGCCACCCAGCCCGCCGGGGCGATCACCCAGCTCTCGGGCTGGATCATCACACTCAAGGCGATGGGCGTGATCCCGGCCCAGGGCCGCGTGCTGGCGGACCTGGTCGGGACGCTCCCGCTGCTGAGCCGGCGCCCGCACGCATTCATGCTCCTCGATGTCACGAGCCGGCCGGTCGCGGAAAACGTCTACCGCCTGAACACCATGCAGTCAGCCCTGGTCCTGGACGACCAGGAGGTGGGCCTCGACATCGAGCGGCGCATGCGCGACCTCATCGCCACTTACACCGATGCGGCGAACGCCACGATCAAGCCGCTCAAGGCGGGCGACCTGACGTATCAGCGGCTCTACGACGCGCGTCTGCCCGAATGGGCGGTGCTCGAATGGGGCACGCACGGGCACCAGTTCGTGCTCGGGTTCGGCGAGGGGGCATTCATGCGGGTGCTCGATACGCTGCAGGGCCGCACGCCGTCGCTGGCGGACGATCCGTGGTATGCGATGGCCCACGAGAAGTGCCACGGGGCCACGAGCGGCATCGAGATGTACGTCGACATCGTGCGGATCCGCAAGCGCGTCGGCGAGGTGGCCAAGGGGAGGCCCGAGGAGGTCCTGCGTTCGCTGGGGCTCGAGCGGGCCGAGCGGATGGTGTGGACGGTCGGCTTCGAGGGGCCGGCCCTGCACAGCGAGGCCCTCGGGCACACGCAAGGCGGGCGCGATGAGTACGTCATGCTCACCGGTCCGGCGGTGAATGCACCTGAAGTGACGGCCGCCATCCCTCCCGACGCGACGCGCTACGCCGCGTTCCGGTTTCCGCTCGCGCCGGCCGTCCGCAGCGCCAAGGAGGCCTACCTGAGCAGCCAGTCGCCGAGCAAGCGTCAGAATCTGCACGAACTCTGGGCCCGCCTCGAGCGGGAGTTCGGTTTCAACCTGGAAGAGGACCTCGTCGCCCGGCTCGGCCAGGACCTCGTCTTTCACAACTGGCCGCCGCACCCCCTGGGCGTTCCGCTGCTGTGCACGGTCTGGATCGGCTACACGGGCGACCGTGCAAGCATGACGGCCAAGCTTGACCGGATCCTGCAGGCGGGCCAGGAGCTCATGACGCACCCGCTGGTCCAGAGCCAGCCGTCGCGGGGGCTGGTGCCCCGGCTGATGCGAGGGGAGGACGGGATCTGGTATTTCCAGCTCGGGCTGATCGGGCCGGCCGTCGCGGTGGCCGATCGATGGCTCGTCCTGGGCTACTCGCGGGAGGCCGTCCGCCAGAACCTCGCCTACCTCGAACAACGCGCGGCCACGCAGCCCGCCACGCAGGAATGAAGACCTCCCCAGACCCCCGGAGGGGCAGAATCTCCGCGAATCCACCCTCAGGACGTGAGAGGGCCTTCCTGACTCCCACCCGGGGGTTGAGCCGCTGTGGTATCATGTGTGCATGTCCGAGGTGACCCGGGTCCTCACCGCGATCAGTCAGGGCGATTCGCAGGCTTCGGCGGAACTGCTGCCGCTCGTCTATGACGAGCTGCGGCGGCTCGCGCAGGCGCGGATGGCGCGGGAGCCCGCCGGCCACACCCTGCAGCCGACCGCCCTGGTCCACGAGGCGTATCTTCGCCTGCTTGGCGATCAGGAGGTGCGGTGGGACGGACGCGGCCACTTCTTCGCCGCGGCGGCCGAGGCGATGCGGCGGATTCTCATCGAGCGCGCCCGTGCCAAAGCCGGTCCCCAGCGCGGCGGAGGGCGAGCCAGGGTTCCGCTGGACCTTGTGGACCTGGCGACGCAGGACGATCCGGCAGAAATCCTGGCGTTCGATGAGGCGATCTCTCGCCTTGAAGAGAAGGACGCCGACGCCGCGCGAGTGGTGCGACTCCGGTTCTACGCCGGACTGAGCATCGACGAGGTCGCCCAAGTGCTCGGCACTTCGCCGCGGACCGTCAATCGCGACTGGACGTTCGCGCGGGCCTTTCTGATGCGCGAGCTGGGCGATTCCTGAATCGCACGACAAGCCTGTCCGACTCAGGTGTGGCATCCCGGCTCGCCGGGATCTCGCCTGTGCGCACCGCCGAGACGGCGGTGCCACACCGGATATTTCGGACAGACACGAAGAGGCTCATCTTGGCAACGACCAATGTGAGTGTGGTGAAGGAGGTCCTTGCGCAGGCCATCGCCCTGCAGGGGCCGGATCGAGCCGCGTTTCTCGATCAGGCGTGCGCCGGCGATGCGGCTCTGCGCGCGGAGGTCGAAGCGTACCTGTCGGCCTTTGAGAAGAATGATGCTCTGCTGGGGAAGGGCGGCGAGACGGCTGACCTTGCCGTCACGCTGCCCGAGTCCGCGGGCACATCCGTCGGCCGCTACAAACTCCTGCAGCAGATCGGCGAGGGCGGCTTCGGCGTGGTCTTCATGGCCGAGCAGGAGTTCCCGGTCCGCCGCAAGGTCGCCCTGAAGATCATCAAACTCGGCATGGACACCAAGCAGGTGGTGGCCCGCTTCGAGGCCGAGCGCCAGGCCCTGGCCATGATGGATCATCCCGGCGTGGCCAGGGTCTTTGACGGCGGGGCCACCGAGACCGGCCGGCCCTATTTCGTGATGGAACTGGTCCGCGGCACGCCCATCACGCAGTACTGCGACGAGCACAAGCTGACCATCCGGCAGCGGCTTGAGCTGTTCGCACAGGTCTGCCAGGCGGTGCAGCATGCCCACCAGAAGGGGATCATCCACCGCGACATCAAGCCGTCCAACGTGCTGGTGAGCACGCAGGATGACCGGCCGGCGGCCAAGGTCATCGACTTCGGCATCGCCAAGGCCACGCAGGCCCGGCTGACGGAAAAAACCCTGTTCACCGATTTCCGGCAGATGATCGGCACGCCCGAGTACATGAGCCCCGAGCAGGCCGAGGGCGATCTCGATATTGACACGCGTACGGACGTGTATTCGCTGGGGGTGCTGCTTTATGAACTGCTGGCCGGCTCGCCGCCGTTCGATCCGAAGGAGCTGCGCAGCAAGGCGTTCGCCGAGATGCAGCGGATCATCCGGGAAGTCGAGCCGCCCAGACCCAGCACGCGCGTAGGGTCCGCTCCGCGGACGGGTGTGGCACCGGCGTCTCGCCGGTGGGCTCACAGGCGGGGCGCCTCTGTCTCAGCCGAAGGTCCGCAGAGCGGACCCTACGAAGACGTCCTCCGCACCGCCGCCCATCGGCGCACGGATGTTCGTTCCCTCGTCCGTACGCTGCACGGCGAGCTCGACTGGATCGTGATGAAAGCGCTGGAAAAGGACCGTGGCCGGCGCTACGAGACGGCCAATGGCTTCGCTTCGGATATCCAGCGGTATTTGGGCGATGAGGCGGTTCTCGCGTGTCCGCCCTCGGCCGCTTACCGCCTCCGGAAATTCGCGCGACGGAACCGGACCGCTTTGCTGACCGGCGGCCTGGTGCTCGCAGCGTTGGTCATCGGCATCGTCGTGAGTACCTGGCAGGCCATTCGCGCTGTCCGGGCCGAACAACTGGCCGAAACGCGTCTCGAAAAGGAAACGGCGGCCCGCAATGAGGCCGTCGTTGCTCGCGCGGCCGAAGCCGGGCAGCGGCGCGAAGCGGAGCGGCAGCGCGAGCAGGCTGAAGCCAACTTCGCTAGGGCGCGCAAGGCCGTGGACGAGTATTTTACGCTGGTCAGTGAGAGCAAATTGTTTGACGTGCCCGGGCTGCAGCCGCTGCGCAGGGAATTGCTCGAGGCCGCGCTGCGGTTCTACAAGGAAACCGCCAACGAGCGCTCGAACGACCCAGGTCTGCTCGCCGACCTTGCAGTGAGCTATTTGCGAGTCTGTTTCATCGACATTGTACTCGACCGGAACGAGGATGCCCTCGCGGCCGCCCGCCAGGCCCTGGACGTGATCGACCGTTTGCTCCGTGAATATCCGGGTCGCACCGAATACCACCGCAGACTGGCCGGTTTTTGGAAGGGCCGCCGGGCGATCACGGACAAGACTGATATACCGCGCGATCCTGAGTTGGCAATTGGAACGGCAAAGCGGCTCGTGGACACCTGGGCGCGACTGGCCAGGGAGAATCCGACGGTCGCCGGCTTCAAGAGCGATCGAGCCGCCATCGAGATGTACACTGCCGAATTGCTCAACTCCGCCGGAGAACGGGAACAGTCCCTGCAATTCCTGCAGGACGCCCAAGCGGTTCTGGACGAGCTCGTGCGCGAGTACCCGACCGTTGCACAGTATCGAGCAGACCTGGCCGATGTCATCGACGTACTTCGTAACACTCTGGCTGCACTTGGTCACCAGCAAGAAGCTGAAGATGCGTGTCGCCGAAGGTTCGTCTTGCTCGACCATTTGGCATCCGAGCTGCCAACGATACCGGTATATCGCTATGAGCTTTTGGACAGTCTCATGCAGATGGCGAGACTTCTGGAAAAGCGGCCGGGACAAGAAGCCGAACAGCACCTTCGCCGAGCGGCAGCAATCGGAGAGAAGCTCGTTGCCGACGCACCGCGCGTTAACTATTACCAAAGTCGCCTTGTGACTGTCTATTATGCGCTCGCACGGCTCCTTGGAAGGAAGGGACGACTCGCCGAGGCAGAGTCGGCTTATGACCGCGCGATCAAGCTCGGCGACAAGCTCGTTGCTCAATTCCCAGATGCCCCCGCTCGCAATGATGTGATTCGCGCCTATCTTGAATTCGCGGAACTCCAGCTCGCCAGGAGTCGCCCCGACGCAGCAAAAGAGTTTTACGCGAAGGCCCTGCAGCTCGACCCGGCGAAGCCAACTCTTCTGAACGAGCTCGCCTGGCGATTGGCAACCTCGCCCGTTGAACAGTTTCGCGATCCGACGTGGGCGGTGGAATACGCTCGGAAAGCAGTGGAACTGGCGCCGCAGGATGGAAACAACTGGAATACGCTCGGCGTGGCCTTTTACAGCGCCGGCGAGTGGAAATCCGCAATTGAGTCGCTGGAGAAGTCGACTCAGTTGCGTAAAGGCGGTGATTCCTGGGACTTCTTATTCCTGGCGATGGCCCACTGGCAACTCGGTCACAAGGATGAGGCCCGTAAACGGTACGACCAGGCGGCCGATTGGATGAAGAAGAATCCGTCCCAATACGCAGAACTCCTCCGTTTCCGCGCTGAAGCGGCCGGGATCCTGGGCATCGAGAACACTGACGTTGTGTTGCTGCTCGATCGCGGAAATGCTCATGCTGCCGCTGGGCGCTGGGACGAAGCGGCCGCGGACTTCTCGCGAGCCGTCGAGGTGGATCCCAATGACGCGACAGCGTCCTTCGCTCTTGCCATCGTACTCTTGAAGACCGGGCGGGAGGCGGAGTACCGCCGGCATTGTCACGCATTTCTGGAACGCGCCGCCGGCAGCCGCGAATTCACCGTCGCGGACAGGGCGGCAAAGGTCGCGCTCCTCTGGCCCGTGGACGGTGCCGACTTTCAGCGCGCTTGCGAACTGGCAGACTTCGCTGCCACGGCCACCGAACCGCGCCGGATAGTTCCCTGGATGCAACTGGTCAAAGCGCTGGCCGAATACCGCCGGGATCGTTTCGATTCTGCTAACCAGTGGGCCCGGCGCGTCACCTCGGCCAACGATGCCTCGCCGATTTGCGCCGCGGGAGCGTGGATCGTTCAAGCCATGACCAGCGCACGCTTGCAGCAAATCGAAGCGGCAGGGGTCGCCTTTTCCAGGGGTGATCAATTGATCAACCATCCCCACGGTAGCGACTCCATCAGTTGGCGTGACTGGATCTTCGCCGAGCACTTGCGCCATGAAGCAGCGAAGCTCCTCGGCATCCCACCGACGCAACCCGCCACCGGGCCGGCCACCCGGCCTTAGGCACCTCTTTCAGGCCACTCCAGCAAGAATTCCGAACCCCGGTGACGCGAAATCCGCGCCGCTCTCGCATGGAGATGTGAGGCCGTCCAAAAGCGACAAACTGCACCGGAGAACAGGTATGAAAGCGATTACACTCGTCATGGCAGGAACGCTCTGGCTGGCGACCCCGATATGGGGCGCCACGATCGTCGTCAACAGCGCCGCCGATGACAGCACGCCCGACGACGGGTTGACCACCCTACGCGAGGCCATCACCGCCGCGAACAATGACCCTGCCGCGGACACAATAACCTTCAGTCTCAATTACCCGGCCTGGATCAGTCTCAACGGGCCGCTGCCGGACCTTTCGACGGACATGACCATTGAAGGTCCGGCGGCGAATCTGCTGACAGTCACGCCTTGGGGCGAGTGTCGCATTTTCAACGTCGTTGCCGGCAATGTCACCCTCTCGGGCATGACGATTGCCTATGGCGGCGTCAGCGGCCAGTTTGAGGGAGGGGGCGGAATCCGTGTCGGCAACGGCGCGACCGTCACCGTCGAAAGCTGCGAAGTCACGTCCAACTATGCAGAATGGGGCGGCGGGGGCATTTTTGTCGATGCCGGCGGCACGGCCAACGTGAACAGCAGCAGCATCGTCGGAAACGCTGCCGGCGAATTCGGCGGAGGACTCTTCGCCCGCAGCACCGGCGTGCTCAATGTGAACAACAGCACCGCGGTTGAGAACTACTCCGTTTACGGTGCTGGCATCGCGTTTGATGGTTCGGGGAACATCAACAACAGCACGATCGCCTGGAACTGGGGAGAGAGCGGCGCCTTCGGCGTGCAGGTGCAAAATGGGCCGGTCACGATCCACAACACCGTCCTGTACAATGAGCAGGATCTGGCCGGCGATAATGGCTCCTTCGACATCTCCGACCACAATTTCATCAGCAACACGGATGGCGACCCGAACCTCGCGTACCTGGATTACCACGGCGGCCCAACGCGCACCATGCTTCCGCTGCCTGGCAGCCCCTTGATTGACGCCGGCAATCCCGGCTTCGTACCTTCGACCAGCTTCGACCAGCGCGGGTCACCGTTCTTCCGCGTCTTTGCGGGTATCGTTGACATCGGGGCCGTCGAGGCCGAGCCGCTGATCGTCAGCAACACGGGCGACGTTTCGGACGGCAACTTTGCGCACGGTCAACTCACGCTCCGCGAAGCCATCGAGTTGGCGAACCTGACGACTGTCGGCCCGTTCGCCGACAGCATCACGTTCCATCCGACCGTCTTTTCAACGCCGCAAACGATCAATCTGACTGGCGCACTTCCCAGTCTGTCCGACCTCGAGATCCACGGTCCCGGTGCGAATCTGCTCATCGTGCGCCGCGACACGGGTGGAAACTATCCGGTCTTCAACTGCTCTAACAACATCCTGCTGGAAGGCATGACCATCGCCGAGGGCGCGGGCAATTCAGGCGGCAATGTGTCGAACGCAGGCGAGCTCACGGTTCGCAGTTGCGCGATCACCGGCAGCGTGAACGGCACAGGCGCCGTTTTTAACGACTCCAGCGGCACGCTGAGCCTCACGGACAGTACGCTCAGCGGCAACAGCAGCACGGCTGTTTACAACGCCGGAACGGCAACACTCACGAACTGCACCGTACAGGGAAACAACTCTGCCGCGGCCGCCGGCGGGATCTTCAATGACATGGGTACGCTCACGATCCGGAACAGCACGATCGTGCAGAACCAGGCCACCGGCGGATCAGGCGGCGGCGTCGGCAGTAATGGCGGAACCGTCAGCATCGGCAGCTCCATCGTCGCGCTCAACAGCGCAGCCTTTGATCCCGACGTCAGCGGCGCCTATACGGGCGCGTTCAATTTCATTGGCGGCGATCCCATGCTCGGCCCACTCACTGACAACGGCGGCCCGACACAAACCATGGCCCTTCTGCCGCACAGCCCGTGCATCAACACCGGCGATCCGGCTTTCGCTTCACCGCCCGACACCGACCAGCGCGGCCAGCCACGGGTTTCCGGCTGGTTTGTCGATATCGGCGCTTACGAGTTCCAGGGGCCGTTCAACGAGTCACTGGTCGTCACCGTCACCGCCGATGAGGATAACGGCACGTCCGACGCATCCTACGGAAACGGCACCAGCCTGCGCGAAGCAATCCGTTATGCGAATGTTCACGCCGGACCGGACGAGATCACGTTCGATCTCGGCAGCGGAGCTCACATAATCAACCTCAGCGGCGCGCTGCCCAACCTGGCGAGCGATATGTCCATCACCGGGCCGGGGGCCAGTCTGCTGACGGTCCGCCGCGATACGGGCGGCGAGTACCGCATCTTCAGCCTGCCGGAAGTCGGTCCTGAGATCACGCTTTCGGGCATGACGATCAGCAACGGATTGCAGTCGGGTTCGGGATATGGCGGCGGAATCCATAGTTACGGTTCACCGCTGACGATTGACGGATGCATCATCAGCGGGAACTTCGCCGGTAATCAGGGCGGTGGGATTTTCAGCCAATCCAAGCTCGTTGTCAGGAACAGCACCTTCAGCGGCAACCATGGGTTCGATGGCGCCGCCATCAATGGCGACTTCTATGGCACGCAGACCACCATCACAAACTGCATCTTCAGCGGAAATGATGGCTGGGCGATATTCTGTGCCGGCACGCTGACCCTGGCCGATTCCACTATCAGTGGCAACACTCGCGGTGGATTGATTTTCGCCGGCACCGGCGCAATCGACAACTGCACCTTCAGCGGTAACACGATTTCTGAGAACTACAGGGGCGGAGCAGCGATTGACGTCTGGGGGGGCAGCATCACTGTCACCAACAGCACCTTCAGCAACAACAGCGTGACCGCAGAAATCGGCAATGGCGGAGCCATTACCGCCGGACACAGCTCTAACGACATATCCAGCAACCTGATGATCCGGAACTGCACGTTCACCGGCAATTCCGCCCCCCATGGGGGTGCGATCCATAGCGTCTTCACCACTTCGATTCGTAACTGCACAATCAGCGGCAACACCGCCACGGTCGCGGGCGGAGGCATCGTCAAGTACGAGCAACCGGTCACCATCGCCAACAACATCGTGGCCCTCAACAGCGCGCCCACCGGGCCCAATCTGTACAGTGCCTCTGGCACACTCACCGACGCCGGCTTCAACTTCATCGGGGGTGATCCCAAGCTCGCGCCGCTGGCGGATAATGGCGGGCCGACACTAACCATGGCCCTGCTTCCGGGCAGCCCGTGCATCGACGCCGGCGATCCAAATTTCGCGCCCCCGCCGGGTTTCGATCAGCGGGGAACGCCCTTCGCCCGCGTGTTCGGCGGTCGCCTCGACATCGGCGCGTTCGAGTACCAGGCGATCCCGGTGCCGCCCGACTTCGACCATGACGGCGACGTGGATTCAGACGATCTGGCCCATCTGAAAAGCTGCCGGCTCGGGCCCAAGGTCGCACAAAACAATCCGCTCTGTGCCGACGCCCGCCTCGACGGCGACGACGACGTGGACGGGGACGACTTCGCCGTCTGGCAACGGTGTCACAGCGGAGCCAACCAGCCGGCGAATCCGGCCTGCTCGCCGTGAGCCGGGCTGACATCAAACCGCGGATCGGGTGGAACAGAGCGCTGCAGGTGTTGGTGCATCGAACAGCGCGCGGCCACACAGCCGGCCACGCAACCCTGAGGGGGTGTTTGCGAAGCTCGGTCAGAGCCGCGCCGGTGAGGAAGCCGTCTGCGGTCACGCTGAACGACCCTCCCTGACGGTCGGGGCTCTGCTGCTTTGACCGGTTCTCGGGCACGCTGTGAAGGGATGCGGGAGGCCCTGGATGCCGGCAGGTCAATCACAACTTATTTACAGGCAATCATTTAGCATTTCGGGTGATGTGAAACCGCCGAGAACGTGCCGATCGAGCCGGCCACTGGCGAAAGGTCGGGGTCCGCAGGTGCCAAAGAAGCCTCATGGGCACGAACCAGGACCTCAGCAGGGCACAGATGGCGTTCCAGGTGGCCGGCGGTGATGCCAGCGAGTACCTGGTGGCCCGCTTCCGCGGGACGGAGGGCCTGTGCCAGCTCTTCCGCTTTGAGATCGAGCTGGTCTCGAACAACGCCGGCTTCGAGCTGGACGAGATGGTCGGCAAGGCCGCGACGCTCACCGTCAACAACGGTTTCGGCGAGCGCCGGTTCCACGGGATCATCGGCCACTTCGAAGTGACGGGCGAGACGACGGATCAGACCTACTACCGGGCTGAACTGGTGCCCAGGGTGTGGCTGCTCACGCACCGCTACAGCTCGCGGATCTTCCAGAATAAGACCGTGCCCGACATCATCCGCGAGGTGCTGGCGCGGGCGGGCATTCCGGCCAATTACTTTCGACCGCTGCTCGAGCAGAACCATCCGCAGCGGGATTACTGCGTGCAGTACCGCGAGACGGACTACAACTTCATCTGCCGTCTGATGGAAGAAGAAGGGATATGGTGGTATTTTAATCAAACGGACGACGGGCACGTGATGGTGGCCGCGGATTCGGCCGACGATTACGCGCCGATCCGGGGCGGTTCGGCCCTGGCCTACCGCCCGCCGTCGGGGATGAACATCAGCGAAGAGCACGTATTCCGCTTTCGCCTGGGCCGCAGCGTCCGGCCGGGCGCGGTGACGCTGCGCGATTTCAACTTCAAGAACCCCCCGCTCGATCTGCAGGCCAGGGGCGACGCCGACCGGGACGTCGGGCTGGAGTTCAGCGACTTTCCGGGCGAATACGAGGAGCAGTCCCGCGGCGCGGAGATCGCGCAACTGCGGGTCGAGGAGTTTGAGGCGTCCCGCACGGTGGGCATCGGGCAGAGCAACTGCCATCGGCTGGCCCCGGCCCGCACCTTCGAAGTCAGCAATCATCCCAAAGAAGGCTTAAACGGCAAATACCTTCTGACCAGTGTCACGTATCAGGGCAAGCAGGCGACGCATCGCTCGTTTACGGGGCAGAGCGGCCGGCTGCACGTGCTCGATTCCCGCGTGCATCAATCGATTCTGGCGGCCCGGCAGAGCGACGACCCCGCGACGCGCGAACTGGCGGAAGGGCTGCTGCAGATCGCCTCGTCGCTGGGCATCGGCGATCCGACGGCTCATCGGGCTTCGACGTCGTGGCTGTTTCACGGCGGGCAGGTGTCGAGCGATCCGGCGGCGACGGCCGCTGCCAGCGGGGCCAGCCCGGTGCAGGCGGTCTCTGCGCCGAACCTGCTCGGGGACCCGGCGGGCCATTCGCTGCTGGACTATGATGCCCCGACGTTCGAGTGCCGCTTCGAGTGCATCCCCGCGAAGGTGAGCTTCCGCCCGCCGCGGATCACG